>JAICQQ010000019.1 GCA_025937785.1 Polyangiaceae bacterium | reverse complement strand
CGGGGCTCGCGCGGTCGGTTCGTACGGGCCACGGGGCTCGCGCGGTCGGTTCGTACGGGCCACAGGGCTCGCGCGGCACGGGCCACAGGGCTCGCGCGGTCGGTTCGTACGGGCCACAGGGCTCGCGCGGCCGGTGCGTGCGAGCTGCGTGGCTAGCGTGATCGGTGCGTACGGAGCTGCGTGGCTAGGCGCTCGGTGCGTACGGAAGCTGCGTGGCTGGCAATGGTGCTCCCCACAGATTCTCGAACCCGCGTCCGCGGGTCGCGGACTTAGATCGCCTGCTCGTCCTCGGAGAGGGTAGCGACTTCGGTGGAAAGCTCCAAGGGGTGCAGCGCGCCAGCGATCACGAGCCGGCCAGGCCACGGCGGAGCGCTGCGCTGGCATGACGGTTGCGTAGTGCGCCAGGAGCTATGCTGAACCTGGCTCGTTTCGAGACGGCTTCTCGCGCGACCGCGAGTTCCGCGGACCTGCCCGATACGCGCCGTGGTGTGGCAGGGATGGATCGCTGTGTCGGGGATGCGCTGCGGGAGCCTTCGATCGGTGGGGAGCGCACCCCATGAAACGGGCCCTCGCGCTGCTTGCCTTCGGTGCATGCACCTGGCGAAGCCCCGACGTCAGCGCCGATGAACTCGAGCCCGGGCCGTCGACTCAGCTCACGCAAGAGCCACGCGTCGCTTGGGATCCGCGCTGGCGCCCGGTGGCGACCTGGGAGTACTTCGTGACCGGCGGAGTGTTGCTGGGGTCCTTCGCGGTGCTGATCGCGGGGCCCGAGCCGCCGGACAACTGGCGCGGGGGCACGAAGTTCGACGACGCGCTAGGAGACGGTGTGAGGCTCGACGACCCTGCGCTCGCCGATAAAGCGGCGACCGTGAGCGACGCGCTGTACTTTGGGAGCATGGCCTACCGGCTCGTAGACAACCTGGGCGTGGCAGGTATCGGTTACGGTGACTGGTACCTGGCGCGGCAGATGGCGATGATCGATCTCGAGTCTTTTTCGGTGGTCGCGGCCGCGATGTTCGGTTCGCAGGTGTTTGTGGGGCGGCAGCGCCCGGAGTACAACGAGCGCTGCGACGACCCGGCCGATCCGTGCGGCAGCAGCGCGCGGTTTCGCAGCTTCATTGCCGGCCATCCTGCGACGGTGCTCACCGCGGCGGGCCTGACGTGCACCCACCACGCGCGCCTGCCGCTTTACGGTGGGGGTTGGGGCGACACGATGGCGTGCGGTCTCATGATCGGCGCAGCCGGTTTCACGGGCGCCACGCGCGTGCTCGCCGGCAAGCACTACCCCAGCGACTTGGTGCTCGGCTTCGGCCTGGGTGCTTTTGCGGGCTTCATCATGCCGCGCGCCCTGCACTACGGCTTTTCGGACGAAGGCTACTACGATCGGCCGCAGGCGAGAGCTGCGAACACGAAGCCGGACCACTCGCCGATACTGGTGCGGGTGATGCCCTGGTCGGAGCCGTCAGTGTTGGGTCTGAGCGCCAGTGGCATTTGGTGAGCAGCACGATCGGCGACGCCATCCGCTCGCGCCTGACCAGCACCTGACGAGCGCGTTCGACTCAGAGGAACCCGAGCCTCCGCGCTGCCTCTTCTGCCGAAGCGAGCGGCTCTTGCCTGGCGTTGACGACCGGAAGGTGTCGCACGCGCTGCTCGTTGATGGAAAGCCAGACGCTCAGGTCATCTGGCAGGGCGCCTTCGTCGAAGATCGCCTCCACCGGGCATTCGGGCACGCACGCTCCGCAATCGATGCAGATGTCGGGATCGATGTAGAGCATGACGTCATCGCCGTGGAAACAGTCCACTGGGCACACGGCTACACAGTCCGTGAAGCGGCAGCCGTCGCAATTCGATGTGACAACGAAAGTCAAGGGTTCCTCCTCACGTCGTGGGGGTGATGAGCGGCATCGCTGCCGCAGGGGCTGTGTGCGCTCGGAGCCGTTCGAGCAGGCTGCCGATCGCCGTCGGCGTCGCCCAAGCGGCCTGCACCGTGGGACGGGCGTTACTGGAGGCGACGCTGACCTGGGGGCGCGATCCGAGGGCCGCTGCCAGGTGCTCGGCAACCAACCAAGCGAACTCGTCCGTTCGGAACGGGTGGTGTTCGGTGGCCTTGCGATCGAACACGCTCACCTGGATCGCTTCGATACTCGGCTCGAGCGCGCGGTCGCGGAAGGCTTCTCGCAGCAGGCGGCAAGCTTCGAGCAGCTGGCACAGCGTCTTCAATAGCGGATTTTCCCCGGAATTCGTCCGCTTGCGCAGGCAAGTAAGATCGAGCTCCTGACCGCGCTCGGCTACCGAGTAATTGTGCTGGTTGCCGATCAAGACCACCCCGGGGCCACCGGGGACGTGGCTGTAGTCGGCGACGTCGATGAGGACCTCTTCCAGTGCGCGCTCCGCAATCCAGCGGTGAAACACCGCGACGACTTCCGGCGGGCGCACGGAGTGGTGACCACGGAGTCGCAGCGACAGCAGTAGCTTGTCGGGCAGTGTCACAGCATGGGCTCCGCGCGAGCGACTTGCGCCGAGGCCGCGCCATCGGCGCGATCGTGCTTCGAATCGTAGGCATGTGCCGCGTCGATGAACAGCTGCGCTTCTTCGACGCCTTGCCGCGCTCGGGCCAGCGTCACCGGCGCCCCCGCTGTCTCACGAGCCTTGGCGAAATGCCGCGAAAAGCGGCCTCCTGGTGACGCGGCATCGAAGCTACCGTTCCGGCCCAGTCTGGCATCGAAAAAGGCTCCGACATCGCCGACGTCTTCGCCGAGCGACGGATCGAGAGGCAAGCAGACAGCACGTGCAGCAGCAGTCATGGCTGCGAGGGCCCGCTGCTGCGCGCCGGCGGCGTCTCCGTCATCGAGCCGCAGCTGGGCGTCGAAAATGAGCCGCTCGCTTTCAGCGAACGCGAACTGCGAGGGCGAAATCACCTCGCCCGCGCACTCGCCAACGCCAATGTCGCCGATCGTGAATACGCGAGGGTCACCCCAATCGCGGTACAGCTCCGGCGCGGCTTCGAACGGGGGCACCTCCGTCAGTGATCCAATGAGCTCCTTCACGCGGCGTCGCCCCGCGCGATGCGTCCAGTCTCTGAAACTTTCGTCGGGGAGGCGCTCTTGGGTGAACGCGTCGGTCAGCAGCGTCACCACCTCTGGCACGTGTTTGGCCGGGACCGCGCCGATGGCGAGACCGAATTCTCGAGCGTTGTTTTCCCAAGACCCGCCCAACACCAGCTGGAAATGTGGGACCCTGCGGCCGTTGACGTTGCGGCTCACACCCAAAAATCCCAGATCGGCCACGTGGTGTTGACCGCAAGAGTTGAAGCAGCCGCTGCATTTGATGTGGAGTTTGCTCACTTCGGCGGGGAGCTCGTCTTGTCCAGGTACCGAGTGCAGCACCTTCAAGCGCTGCCGGAGTTCACGCGCCAGACCCCTGGATGACGAGATGCCCAGCTTGCAGGTGTCGGTACCCGGACAAGACGTGATGTCGCTGATGCCGCCCGCGCCGCCCTCGTCCAGGCCGAGCGCCGCCAGCTCCCCCTCGATCGCCGCGAGGTCGCTGCTCCGGACCCATCTCAGGACCAGGTTTTGCTCGACCGTCGTGCGCAGGGTCTCCCCGGTGTAGCGGCGAGCCAACTCCGCAATCCCTCGCCCTTGAGTCGGCGTGAAGTCGCCGAGAGGGAGTTTGATGGTCAGCGTATGGAAGCCTGCTTGCCGCTGCGCTTGGACGTTGGGCAGAAAATGCTTGCTCACTGGCGAAGGCGGCGCCGAGAGCTCAGCGCCGTGGTGCTTCGGGGCTTCAGCTGGACGCGCGAACTCGCCGAGAGGATTTAGCCAGCGTGGATCGGGCTTCAGCCGTGCGCGCTCCTCGGCCACCCAATGCTTGAACTGCTCGATGCCTTGCTTCATCACCACGAACTTCATGCGGGCCCGCGAACGATTTTCCCGTTCTCCGAAGCGCGCAAAGACGCGGCATACAGCCAGCGCCAGCGGCAAGAGTTCGCTCACCGGCACGAACGGATCCAGCAACTCCGCAGCGTGAGGCACGGGCCCGAGCCCCCCGCCCACGTACACGGCGAAGCCCCGTTCCAGCTGGCCGTTGTTGGAGCGTGTCTTCGCCACGCACCCGATGTCGTGAAATCCCGTCAGGCCGCAGGCGTTCTCGTCGCAACCCGAGAATGCCACCTTGAATTTTCGCCCGAGGTCTTGCGTCGCCGGGTGGCCCAACAAGAAGAACGCCAGCGCGTCCGCGTAGGGGGTGACGTCGAACTGTTCGTCGCAACAGACACCGGCGAGATGGCACGCCGTGACGTTTCGTACCGAGTTGCCGCAAGCTTCTCGGGTGGTGATCCCGACGGCAGCCAGGCGACGCATCAAGTCGGGGGTGTCGTCGATGTGCACGTAATGCAGCTGGATGTCCTGCCGCGTCGTCACATGCAGGATCTGGTCGGAGTACTCTTCCGCGAGATCGCACAGCAGCTCGAGTTGCTCCGTGGTGAGCTTGCCGCTAGGGATCTTGATGCGCTGCATGCCCGGCGCGTCCCAAAGCGTGTTCGGTCCTTTGGTGCGAGAAGCGTCGAAACCCAAAGCCTGGCTTTGGGTTCCGTCGTGCCGCTGCCCGTTGTCGTAGCGCTGCCCGTAGGCACCTCGCCGCAACCGGGTTTCGGCGAACACCTTGTCGTCGAGCCGTTCTTCACGCTTGAGCGCGAGTTGACTCTCGTAGGCGTCGATTTCGCGTGCCCACGGCTCGTGGAGCGCGCCTGCTAGCAACTGCTTCCAACTCTTCGTCTGCATTGCGGTCTTTGCTGTCGGATCTCGGCCGCACCACGACGGCAGCGGTGTTGCTACCGTGGCGACCGCTATCCGACGAATTAGTCTATGATGTCATGGCATTAGGAACGGCACCCCGAGGGAGCGACCCTTCCTGGAGGAATGAGCGGAAGTCTGCGATTCGAGTTATTACAAGACAAGCGAATTATATTTGTCTATGAATCAAAGAACTTTTATGGATGAGGGATGGACCTCGAACTGGTGCGAACTTTTCTGGAGGTGGCGTCCGCAGGCAGCTTCGTAGCTGCGGCACAGCGCCTGCACGTGACGCAGGCGGCGGTCAGCGCGCGTCTGCAGACGCTCGAAGCGGAGCTCGACCAGCGACTCTTCGTGCGCAACAAGGCGGGCGCACGCTTGACGCCGGCGGGGCGTGCGTTGCTGCCGTACGCAACGCAACTGGTGCAGGTGTGGGAGCAGGCCAGGCTGAAGGTCTCCGCCCAAGCGGGGCAGCAGTCCGTGCTGTCCATCGGAGGCGAGTTCAGTCTTTGGAGCGCGGTGCTGCTCAACTGGTTAGTGGCGCTCCGGACTAGTCGGGCCGAGGTAGCGCTGCGCACACACGTCGACAGCGTGACGCGCCTTCTGGACCAGGTACAAGGCGGAACCTTGGATATTGCCGTCGTTTATGCTCCGCACCGCAGACCCGGCGTCGAAATCCGCGAATTCCTCGAAGAAGAACTGATCGCGGTCTCCACCTCGCCGGAATGTCGTGGCCTGGAACCTGCCAACTACGTGTACGTCGACTGGGGGCCAGACTTCCGAGCTCAACACGACCGAGCCTTCCCGGAGCTCCGCGATTCGAGCACATTCATTGCTTTGGGCCCGTTGGCGTTGCGCTACCTGCTGGCGATTGGGGGAGTCGGCTACTTCCGCACGCGCGCTGTCGAACCTCATTTGCGAACCGGCGCGCTGCATCAAGTGCCGAACGCTCCCAAGTTTTCCTACTCGGTCTACGCAGCCTTCTCTCAGCGCAGCGACCGCGAGCTGTTGGACTGGTCGCTCGCCCAGATCGCTCAGGTCGCGCAGAGTCCCGGCGAGGCGTGGGCTTGATTTTTCGGTAAAACGGGGCGACCGTAGGCATTTTGCCCCAGCGTGAGCGGTCGCACCTACGGTTGAACGGCTGGAGACTCGTGCTAGCCTCGGAGTGATGCCGTTCTCCGCCGAGCGTCTGCTGCTACTACCGATCGAGGTCGTGCACCTGCGCGGCCTCGCGCCGTTAGTTTGCGGGCTCCTGCGGTAGAACGTTTACCAGGCGCCCGGCTAGGTCGGGCGTCATCCGGGCGCGCGACCTTGGCGCTTTAGCTCCAGAACCGAGGTTAGCATGACGTCTCCCCCTCCCATCATCGTCGCATCGGAAGATCACGCCCGCTTGACCGAGCTCGTCGCGCTCGTCGACGAGACAGCCGTCGTGGAGCAGCTCGAAGCGGAACTCGAGCGTGCGCGCGTCGAGCCGCTGTGTGACGTGCCCGCCGACGTGGTCGTGATGAACAGCGAGTTCGAGTACCAGGACGTCGTGACCGGCCAATGTCGGAAGATGCGTCTCGTTTATCCGCATGAAGCCGACTCGAGCACGAACCGCGTGTCGGTCCTGGCGCCGCTCGGGTGCGCGCTCTTGGGGCTGCGCGTCGGGCAGCAGATCGACTGGCACATGCCCGGTGGCATGCGGCGGATCCGCGTGGTGGCCGTGATCGACAGGCCGGGCGTCGCGCCCGAATAGCCGAGACCTCGGGTGTCGGGTTTCGCCACAACCTTCCGCTGCGCCCTGGAACGACAAGCGTGGGGAGGCCACGTTTCGACCCTTGGCGGCATTGGCTCTGCCGATCGCGCGCGGTCGCCAGAGTCACCCGTGCTGAGCCTGGCGGGCGACAGCAGCGATGAACGAGTCGAACTCGATGTTCCGCACCCTGATTGAGCCGCCTGGGCTCAACTGGATGTGAACAGGCGCCCCTGCGTCACCAGGTCGTTGGTGCTCACCTTGATGCGGTTCACGAGCCCCATGAAGGGTTCGATCTTCGCTCGCTCGATCTCCGTCTTGCAGAACACGATGCTAGCCAAGTACGAAGAGGTGCCCAGGTACCCGCCGCCCAGGCCAAACACGGTCTTCACGCCGTATCGCGCCACGAAATCTTGAGCGGCGATGATCTTGCGGCGCAGATGATCCACAGCGACGCCAGCGTCTTGAACGTAGAACAAGCCGCTGCTGCTGCCGAGTGACCGGGCCACGATCGACGTGTCGCGAGCGTCGATCCAGTCGAGGCCGACCCCGAGGTCACGCAGCAGGCGCGCCACCATTGGAATCGTGTCGATGAAATCGGAGGTGGCCAGCGGAATGCCGGCGTGACCGGCCGAGCGTTTTCGATCGTTCCACGGCGCTTCGGCCCCCGACGTCCCGAGCAGTGACAGCACCAGGGTGTCCGGGCGCATCCGATCGCGGATGCCAGTTTGCTGGGTCAGCGCGTCGACGGCGGCGCGCACGTCCGAGGCGAGCGTGCCATAGGGAACCGTGACGAACACGCGCGCCAGCACGATATCGTGGGGGAAGGTGTTGCAGAGCAGCTGAGTGAACGCCTGCGCCGCGGACTCGAGGGACGGAGCGCCGCGGGTGTGACGCTGAACGTCTCGTGCGAGCGACGTGTGATCTTGGGGTGAGAACTCCTGGATCGCGGTCATGATCGGTTACCTGCCTCTTTCTCCCTCACGAGGTTCCTTGCCACGATGAAGCTGCGCGAGTCACGCAGACCCTCTTTCATGCTGCGTAGCGTGCGCAGCTGAGTCAGATCTACGCCGAGCGCCACCATGGTCTGCGCGATTTCTGGGCCGATGCCGGTGAGTACGCAGCGAGCTCCCATGAGCGCTGCAGCGCGCTCCACCTTCAGCAAGTGGTCTGCGGTGCTCGTGTCGATCAGTTCCACGCCCGTGAGATCGAGGATGACACAACGCACGCCGCGCTCTGAAATGTATGTCAGCAACGTGGTGGTCAGGTCGGCGGCGCGTGTGGAATCCACCACGCCGACAATCGGCAACGCGACGATACCGTCGTCGATCTCGAGCACAGGGATCATCAGCGCCCGGATCGCCTGCTTTTGCCGATCGATCATGGCCAATTTGGCCTCGATCTCGGCTTCTTGAATGCGCAGAGTCTCGCTTTGTCGAGCAATCGTCGCGAGCTTTTCGCCGAGCGCCTGCTGCTGCGCTTCTAGCGATGCGTTCTTCTCCCGGTTGGACAGCTCGAGCGTCTGCAGATCCATCATCACGTCGTTGACACTGCGTTCGACGCGACCGAGCAAGTCTTCGCCTTCCGCCAGCGTGTGTGCGGTGGCAAACTCGCCGGCGCTGATCGAACTCAACGCGTCGACGATGCGGTGTAGTCGTTGATCGAGATCAGGGATGGGCATCAGCACCCCCCGAGGCGTGCCGATTTCGCAGGTCCAGGCATGGTCCCGAGTCGTTCACCAACTGGGTATACGGACGCGCGGGGGTCGGGCTTAGCCTGACGTTGCGTCACATCGCTGACACTTTGGCTCAGGATGAGCGGCAGCAGCGAGCAGGTACCAATGACTTCGTCGTCAGATCCGAAGTGGAGGCTGCGGTTGCCGCGAACGGCGCGGGGCCAACGTGCTCACTCGCCGCAGTTTGGGGCGAGCGCCGCCTCGGTCAGTGCCGCGCCACCGCCGCAGATGTCCTCGGGTCCGTGGGCGACGTTCGATTCGTAGAACTCCTCGAACGCTGTTTCATCGACGCAGTCGGCGCGCAATGTGTGGCCCCAACTCGATAGCGCCCAGCGTGTGTCGAGCAGCGGATCGGGCGTCAGGATGACCTGGCGGTCGAGATCGTAGGGCACGCAGCGCGGGTCGACGGGGAGGCTCGCGATGAGAGACTCGACTTGGGCGACCTCGTCGGGGCAACCCTCGGGGCAGTTGTAGCTGAATACCACGGCGCCGTGCTCGAGACTGTGCACCCAGTAGCCGCGGGGGATCGGAAAATCGTAGGTCTGGTAGAATGCCCACACGTCGTAGTGCCGGCCCGACGACGGCGGGTTGCTCGAGTAGTCGATGTGAGAACACTCGGTCACATGGATCGCGGGGTCCAGAGCGTGGCTCGCGACGTCTATCGCACAAACCGAGCCGGCGGCTCCCGCAGCGCCGCCGCTGGCAGTGCCGCCGCTGGCAGTGCCGCCGCTCGCAGTGCCGGTAGCGGCGGTGCTTCCCTGATCCGTAGTGCCGCCGGTAGTCGCGCTGTCGCTGTTCGCGGTGTCGCTGCTCGACGGGCCGTTACCCCCGGACGACCCGGTGGCGTTGGAGCTGTCGTTCGACGCATCGGAGTCGGAGCTCGAACAAGCCGTGAGCACGGCGAAGATCGAAACAGCGAAAGTCAAAGCTGGGGCGCGGCGCACGTGGCGGGCGAAGGACGGCATGGCGCGTAGTATTCCCCATTCCGTTGCCCGACGCGACCGGTGCCTCAACGCGCGCTGCGGCGACGGCGAGTGATCCCGAGCGCCAGCCCTGCGAGGCCGCAAATCACGCGAGCGAGCTCGAGCTCGCGCCGCTCCGCGCCGGGCAACCCGCAGGCGCAGCCCCGCTCGGCGCTTTGGGCACCGGGTGAGCCATCCGTTGCGGTCGTCTCCAGTCCGTCGCTTCCGGAACCGGCAGCGCTCGCGCCGCCGGCTCCGTTCGCGGCGCCGCTGCCGGCCCCAGTCGTAGCCGTCGTGAGCGCGTTGGCGGTCGCGCTCGTGCTGGTGGGCAGAGCGCCCGTCACCGCTGCGGCCGCGCTCGAAGTTCCGGTAACAGAGCTCGCGACGTCGGCGCCGCCGCTCGTGGCAGCGTCGCTCGTCGCGGCTAGGCCGCTGGTAACGCTCGACCCCCCCGACCCGCTGAGCGTCGTGCTCGTGGTGCTGTCGGTGGTGCTGGTGCCGCCGGCTCCGCCGGTCGCATCCGCGGCCGCTTCACCCGTTTCGAACGCGCCGAGGTCCGGCGCTGCGCCAGCGTAGGCGAGGCCCACGTCGATGCCCGCATCGATCAAGTCGCTGCCTTCGGCCAAATGCAGAAACGGCAGGCGCGGTAAGCCGCCGTCCGCCTGGCGCGGACCGTCCGCCCCTGCATCGGACAAACTCTCGAAGTCCGCGTCGGAGAGGCTGACGCCGCCGTTCCAGGAGTTGTACTCGGCATCATCACTCGTCGAATTCGAGAGATCGCCGCCCGAACCGAAAGCCACGTTGTTCCTCAAAAAGTGGGTGCCTTCGCCCACGTCGTCGAGCAGATCGTAGTTCCGGGAGTTGTCGTACGCTGTGTTGTTGAGAAAATCGATCCGCCCCGGATGGTGGTTGGCGTAAAAGCCCTGAGAGCGGTTGTTCCACGCGACGCAGTGGCGCACCACGTGCACCGGGATCGTGCTGGGGAAGCTCCCGGTGTCGAGGCCGAAACCTCCCGCCTTGAAGCCAGCGCCGTTGCCGGCGGCGCTGTTGGTATCGGGGACCCAGCCGTTTCGCCAGGCCCACGAGTGTTCCACGGTGCACGCTCCGGGGGCGTTGATGAAGTCATAGCCGTCGTCGCTGTTGGCCCAGCCGCGGCAGCCGCTGAGCACGTTGCCAGCGCCGGTCGAGTGGCAGCCGAAACCATCGCCGCTGCCGCCGTCTTCGAGCACGTCGTAGTTGTGGTGCGAGTCGCAGTTCAGGATCAGGTTGTTCGAGCCGCTGGTGATGAAGATGCCCGGCGCTTCGTTGTGGTGCACGTTCATCTGTTCGATCACGTTGTTGCTGCCACGAATGCGCAGCCCCCAGGAGTCCTCGCCGCTCTGAAGCTGCGGCACGCCGGTGATCTCCATGCCGCGAAGGTGGATGTAGTCGGTTTGCACGTCGAAGCCGGTGACCCTCCCGCTCGGGTTGATCGCGGACAGGTCGAAGACGACAACCTCGTCGGGGTAGGCGAAGTACTGAATCAGGTTGTCGGCTTGGCCCGCTTTCGTGAACGCCACGCCCACCGTGCCGCTCGAGAAGCTATAGGTCCCGCCCCGCACCCAGACCGTGTCGCCAGGTGCGGCTGCTTGCTGGCCGCGCCCGACCGTCGCGAACGGCTCGGTCTCTGTCCCTGGGTTATCGTCGTCGCCATCGGTCGATACGTAATATTCGGCTGCGACCGCAAGCCTGGGGACGAGCAGCGCTGCAAAAAACGCCACAGCGATGGGCGCGTGCGTGATGGTCATGCGGGACACTCGGGCGGATCAGGGGGGCAAGGCGGCTCGCCTTGTCCTTCCATGCTGCTGGCATCGATTGCAGATCACGGAAGTCGCAGCTTTGCCGCTTGCCCTTCCCACATCGCTAGCGGACGCCCACCAGCGAGCGGGCTACTTCACGACACTCCAGGTGCAGTCGCTTTTGCAGCCCACGTCACGGTCTGGAGTTACAGGATCAACCAGGTGGCTAGCGCCAAAAACGTGCCCATGCTGAATACGTCCGTGGCGGTCGTCAGGAAAATGCTCGACGCCGTCGCCGGATCGGCCCCCGCCCGCCGCAGCACCATTGGCACCAGCGCGCCGAAGATCCCGCTGATGGTACAGCTGCAGATCATCGCCATGAAAACCACCAAGGCCAGCGTGAGCGCCGCGTCATTGCCCTGTAAGCGGGCGAACAGGTACATGCCGAAACCCGCGGTGATGCCGACCAACGACCCGTTCACGAGCCCCAGCAGCGCTTCCTTGGACACGACCACCTTGGCTCGGCTCGGCTCCAATTCGCCCAGCGTGATGCCGCGCAGCGCAACGGCGAGGGCCTGGCACCCCGTGTTTCCGGACTGCCCGGCGAGCACCGGTAAGAAGACCGCCAGGACCACCAACTGGTCGAGCGTGTCTTGAAACACCCCGACGACGGTGGCGGCCAAGAAAGCCGTGAGTAGGTTCAACTGCAGCCAGGGATGGCGGAAGCGCAGGCTGCGCGTCCAGGGGGTGCCGAGCCGTTCTTCTTTCTCGACGCCGACCATGGCGCCGGCTTGAGCGCTGAGCTCGAACGCCTGCTGCTCGAACAGGGTGGTGCCCCGCACCAGACCAATCAGGCGACCCGAAGCTTCGCAGACCGGGTACACCGGCAGCTGCCATTTGAGAGCCGCCTTCATTGCCTCGATCAGTGTCAGTTCCGGTTGCAGGCGAAAAGGGTTTTTGACCATCAGATCGCTGACCGGTTGATGGCTCTCTGCAAACAAGAGCTCTCGAAACACTAGCACTCCCGCCAGTACGCCGTCGTCATCGACCACCCAGCCGTAGGTCACGAGGGTCTTTTTGACGATGGGGCGCAGCCGTTCGGTAGCTTCGTGCACCGTGTGCTGAGGACGCAGCACACCCACCAGCGGCTCCATCAGGCGCCCGACACTTTCTTCCGGGTAGCCGTGGTTCTTGGTCCATTGTTCGGCGTAGTCCGCCGGCGCTGCCGCCAGGATCAGTCCTCGGCGTTGCTCCGGGAACTCCCACAAGATTTCATCGGCGATCGCGGGATTCTCGCGCACGAGCACTGCGGCGATCACCGCATCTGGCTCCGACTCCAGCAGCTCGAACGCTTCCTGAGGGCCAGCGTGCGCCAACGCTTCGTGCAGGCGCGCCTCGACGGGACTTTGCGACTTGGGCTCGGGGGTGGGCTCGGCTGGGTCGGGCATGTGTTGTCAGCTCCGAACCGTTTTTCATACTTTGCCCGCGTTCTGGCGTAAAGGGCATCGGAGCTATCGAGCGGCCAGCAGCACGAACACGTCTCCCGCCGTGCCCACGCCGACATCGGTGTACTGGGGATTACCGAGTTCGGGGCAAGAGTCGGCGTCCGTGAGGATTCGGTCGTAGGCCTGGCTTCCGGAAGCCGCGTTGTAGGCGTAGCTCTCCCACCACAGCGACACGTCGAAACCAGCCAAGGCGGCGCGCTCCGGAGCGTCGCGGCCTTGGGAGTCGGCGGGACCGGTCACCCCCGTCGCCACTTGATCCAGGGCTCGCACGCGCGCGACGCAGCTGAGTCGACCGTCGAGGCGCAGCGGCGGCGCTGGCGGCGACAGCTCGCCGCTCGTGCACGCCGTGCTGCCTGCTACACGGTCTCGCTGGAGCAGCGCCAGCAGTTGCTCTTCGGCGGAGCGCTCTGCTCGGCTCGGTGCTCGCGCCGGATCGCAAAACTCGGCTTCAGGAAGCTCGGCGATCTGCGCGCCGGGCAGCCCTGGGGAAATTCCTATCGTAGGTTGCCGGGCGACACCGATACGGTGCGCTTCGTGGGGCCGAACATCGAGTGGAAAGCTGCCGAGGGCCGCTCGGAGTTCGCGCCGGTGACACGACCGAGGGTCACCCGATGAGCGCGCTACGTTGCCGGTGGATCCAGGTCGTCCTCGTCGCCGTGGCGGTCGCGAGCCTTCGGGTGGCGCAGGCCCAGCCCTACAGTACCCCCGTCGGCTGCGAGAACTGCATCAGCGACTGGTACTACGTCGATCATGGTGGCAACACGGACTACGATTGCCAGGCCTCGACGTACTCGGATCACGACGGCACGGACTACTCCCTACGGCGAGGAAACTCCGCCATCAACGATGGCAACGAGGTGGTGGCCGCCCGAGCGGGCGTCGTCACCGTGGCTTCTGACGGAAACTTCGATCAATGTACCGCCTGTGGGGGTGCGGGGTGTGGCTTCGACACTCCAGGCGGCGGCTTTTCGAACTACGTCGTCATCGATCATGGCGATCCGCCACCAGAGTGCCCTTCCGGCAGCTTCGAGCTCTGGACCTGTACCGAAGACGGCGGCGACCGGCGTCGCTGCATCGACGGCGTGGATTCGACCGAAGCCTGCGTCTGGGGCTGCATCGCAGGGGAGCAAGGCACGGATGACGTCTGTGCGCCGCCCCCGGACGAGGACGACGATGGCAGTCGGGGCGACACGGATTGTGACGATACGCGGGCCGACGTTCATCCTGGTGCGCTGGAAGTCTGCGGCGACGCCGTCGACCAAGACTGCAGCGGAGACGACGAGGAGTGCCCGCCGACCACCAGCTCGGCCGAGACGACCGTTGCCACGAGCACGACCGGCGGCGAGGCTACCTCGAGCCAGCCTCCAGCGACCACCAGCGACATGACGGCCGGTACTGGCGGGCAAACCTCCGCCTCCGGGATCCACGGGACCACGGGCGCCGACAGCGTCGTGACCGGCTCGGGTTCCGTTGCACAGGGAGCATCCAGCGGCGGCGCGGCGGCCATCTCCACCCAGCTGACTACCGACGGCGCAGCCGCGGACGCCGAGACTCGCGTCGAGTCCGGTTGCGGCTGTCGCCTCGGGAGCAGCGCTTTACAGGCCTCTCGAGCCGGGTGGTTCGCGCTCCTGTTGGCTGCAGGCCGGCGACGGCGGCGCGCGTTCTTGAACCGCTGAGCTCAGTCCAATCTGCGGCGGACCCAGGCCCGGGTGCCAGGTCAGTGCGCTTCCCGGCCACGCCGGCACGGCGGGGGTTGCGTGACAGGCTGCCATGCCAGGCACACAGGAAAGCTGCAGGAGAGCTCCCTCTCATCCATTTATCTCTCGGCCATTTCGATCGAAGTGACCGCTTTGTGGAATCTCTAGAATTCGCCACGGCGACTCATTGGCCTGGCGCCACGAATCGATCCCTTGTGACTGCTATGTCCCGATTTTCACTCTTCTTTCGTACGAGCCTTCCGATTTCTTTGCTGTGTCTGGCCGCGACGCCCGTTGTCCACGCGGCCAACTACAGCGGTCCGGTCAACAAGGCCGAGTGGGCCGACAACGTGCCCAGCTACATCGACATGTACATCGCGCTCCCGGACGTCATGCCTGAAAAGCCGCCCATCCTGGTGAACATCCACTCCTGCGGCAACAATGCGGGCGGGCAGTGGAGCTACGACGGGTTCGCGGCGCTCCGAGAGGCGATCGATTCGGTCGGCTACATCATGATCCTGCCGCAGCAGTCTCGGAATTGCTGGAACGTGGGGGCCCCGGAGTCGCTCACTCACGACGGGGGCGGGGACACGGGGGCGATCGTGCAAATGGTGAAGTACGCGCTCGAGACGTACAACGGAGACCCCACCCGCGTGTACGTGATGGGCGGATCCGGCGGTGGCATGACGACTCAGGCATTGCTCGCGGTCTACCCCGAAGTCTTCAAGGCCGGACACGCCCGAGCCGGCGTAGCGGCGGGCTGTTGGGCTGAGGGGTACGAGGACGGGATGCAGTGGAGCAACGCTTGCGCAGGTGGAAGTGTGAACAAGACGCCTCAAGAGTGGGGCGACTACGTGCGAGGGATCAACCCATCGTTCACCGGGCCGCGGCCGCGCATCCAGCTCAATCACGGTAACCAAGACGAGACCATCAACTACAACAACTTCCGCGAATCCATCGAGCAATGGACCAACGTGCTCGGCCTGGCCGAGGCACCGACGTCCACGGACACTGGTTTCGTGGGCGCGTCGGCCACCTACGACCGACAGTTCTGGTCCGACGACTGCGGCTACACCGTCCTGGAGGGGTGGACAGCGTTGGGCAAGATGCACTCGATGGGCTACGAGGCGGTGCACATCCTGGAGTGGTTCGGCCTCGATGAGGTGCGCGCTCAAGATCCATGGGACGAGGCCTGCGGGAACGCGAGTGCCACCACCGGAGTCGGCGGAGCGACCTCCACCGCCGCGACCACGACGGATGGCACGACCGGCGGTGCGACCACGACCGGCCCCGGTACGACGGGCATGGGCACCACCGGAGCGGGCACCAGCGGCAACACCACCGGCGCCGGCACCACGAGCACGGTGGCGAGTGCTGCCAGCAGCAGCGTCAGCGGTGCGACGGGCAACGCGGTCGCCACGACGGGCGCCGGTACCACGGGGACGGCGGCAGCGACCACCGGCGGCGCGCTCACGGCCACCTCGACGGGTGGGACCGCCGGTGACCCCGCTGCGCAATCTAGCAGCGAGAGCGAGAGCGGCTGCAGCTGCACGGCGGCGGGCGGTCGAGAGCTGCCAGCGTCCTGGATGCTGGCGCTGGTGGGTCTCGGGCTCGGGTTCGGCCTACGCCGCCGCCGCTCGACTCAGTAGCTCGCCTCAGTGACAGGGGGCGCGCAGCGAAGTCGACGCTTCCCAGCGCAAGTGAACGCTGTCCGGAATCAGAAGGTACGAGGTAGCCATCGTCCCCACGCATCGTGGCATGGGTGAAATGTCCGACCCAGTCGAGAACGAGGTCGAAGCGAGCCTACCGCGGGCGCGCGTACCACTCGACGACTCTCGGGTGGTGCTTCACGTTCTCGAACAGTGCCTGCAGCTTTGGCAGGTGATCGAGCACGTCGCTGGGCACGTGATCGAGGACCCCCTTCTTGAGCCAGCCCAGGACCACGAACAGCTTGATGTCGGCGACGCCGAGCTGGGCGCCCGCCACGAACGGCCCCACGATCTGCCGCTCCATGTTGGCACCCCAGGTTCGGATGGGGCCCTGGGCGAGCTCGGTGCGACGCCGCTCGAGCTCGGCCGCGTCCTTGATGCCGAACGTCTTGCTGATGGTGTGGCGCAGCTCTTCGGCGGCTTCCAGCAGGGACAGCACTCTCAGCGCTTCCCACTCGTCGCTTGGCAACAACTCGTGCTTGCGCGCGATGTAGCCCAGGATGGCGTTGGCCTGACTGACCGCAGGTTTGCCTTCGAGCTCCAGAATCGGCAAGGCGCCAAAGGGTGTGTTGGGCTTCAACGACGCCCACGCGTCGAACGCGATGCGGTTGTCCTCGAAGTCGACGCCGGCGACCGCGAACGCCAGACGGCATTCCTCGCCTCTGCTGGCTGAGTTATCGAAATAGGTGAGCTTGGGTTTTTTCACGGCGCAGACTATAGGACCCGCGCGCCCGAGTGTCACCCGGCCTTGCCGCTACGAGAAGAAGGTCGGGCCAGCCCAGCCCCGAGCCGCTCGGCGCTCGGTCCCGCGCTTGCAGACCGAAAACCGCGTCAGTAGCCGCAGAAGCCGTCGCGGCGATCGAACTGGAAGGTGCCGTTGTCTTCGTTCCAGCCCGCGTTGACGACCGGTGCCCAGGCTTCGGCGGTTTCGTCGTAGCCCATGAGCACGCTGTCGTGACCCTGGTACTCGAAGACGTAGCCGTAGGCGCGCTGTTCACCGTCGATTTCGGCGATCGCCTCGGCGGTCATCGCGAGCTCGCTGTTCTCGCAGGCGGAGTCTTCATTGACGAGCACGCGCGGGTTCCCGAAGGCGACCAGGTGGGTCCACAGGCAGCTCTGTTGCTGGCCCGCAAACTCGTCACAGCCCCCCGGGCCATCGCCGACGCGCGTGACGTCGAAACGGACGACACATACTTCTTCGCCCAACCCTTCCTCCCCGAGCAGGTAGTACTCCTCATAGGTCTCGAAGCTGTCTTCGGTGACCGTACCTTCGGAGCGCACGCCGCAAACGCCGAGCTCGGAGAACCCTTCGCCGCCGCTCCCGCCGCTCGAGTTCGACCCTGTGGTTCCGGAACCGCTACCCCCGCTGCCGGTGGTTGCGGCACCCGTCGTGGAAGTGCCCGTCGTCGAACTGCTGGTGCTCGTCTGTGTGGTGTTGCCGCCGGTGCCGTCGTCAGCGCCCGTGGTGGAGCTGCCCGAGTCACTGCCACAGGCCGCGAGCAGCGTCGTGACGGCGACGAGCGAGGCTAGATCCACGTGAGCCCGCTTCATTCCGGAGCTCCGTTCAGCGCGTACAAATCGGCGACGAAGAAGTTGTGTCCGACCAGCTTGTTGTAGGCATCGTTGCCTGAAGGGATATCGAATTTGACGTAGAACACAGTGTCCTTGTCCGGCGTGATCTCGCGGATGACTCCGCCGGTTCCGTAGTTCGCTAGAGTATTGCCGTTCTCGAGGCGCATGGCCATGCCGCGAGCGCGCGGCCACTCGGGTCCTTCGGTGTAGCGCCACAGCTCGGTGAGGGTTTGATTCTCGCGGTCGATCGCGAACTCGAGGAACGCATGCTGGTTGGCCGTCGGTGTTTGCTCGAAGTCCTCGTAACCCGGCATGTGCGACGACACCATCAGCGTGCCGGTCGGCGAAATGTTCGGGAAGTGCTGGAAGCCGAAGCCCCACTGCTCCGGGGGATTTTCGAGCGGTGGCGCGAAGTCCCAGGCGCCGTCTTGGTTGCCGTAGTAGCCGATCATCTCGCCGCTCTCTCGATCGATCTCCACCACCGCGCCCGAGTCGGGAAAGGACATCAAGATGCTGTCTTCGAACGGGTTGTAGTTGACGGTGTTCGTATAACAATTGGGCCTGAGATCGAGCTCCGTACCGCAGTGCCACAGGACACGATCTTCCCCGTCGGCGCTGAGCTCGTGCAGTTCGCCGCTATAGCCTTCGTCGTACAGGATACTGCCGTCGTCGGTCACGTCGAAGGCGTCGGCGATGGGCAGGTCCATGGCTTCGAAATACTCGCGATCGAGGCTCATCTTGAGCAAGCGGCCTTGCGGGCCGACGCGGGATTGCTCGACGATGAGATACTTGCCGTCGCGCGCCACCCGCGGGAAGCCAGAAGCTGCGTTACGGGAAGGGTCCGAGTAGTACCAAACGACTCGTCCCTGGCGATCGATGATGTAGAGCCATGCCTGGTACTGCAGGTAGCTATTCAGGTTGTTCGCCACGTTGTCCGCGCTGTCTTCGACGGCGCCCAGCAGGAAGCGTTCCGGGCTCGCGCGCTCCGGATCGTAGTCCATCACCGTCGGCACCGGCATGGAGGCGGGCACGGAGTCGGTGGTGCCCTCCACGGGCGTGGTCGCAAACAGCTCGTCGCCGATCTGGCTCACGACGCTGATGGAGACGGTGGTGTCACCCGGCACGCCGAGCACGACCTCGCGGTGCGAGCCGAGCGTGCCCGCAACGTTCGGCGAGCGCATGACGTCGCTGCCTTCGAAGCTGAATTCGAGCCAGGTGCCGTCGGCCGCGACCAACTGTTCCCACGTCACCACCAGGATGGTGTTGACGTCGTCGTGAACGCTCACCTCGACGCTTCCAGCGTGTTCGTCGCTCGGCGTGGGCGACGCTCCGTTGCCGCCGCTGCCGCCGGCACCGGTCGTAGCGGTCACCGTCCCGGTCGTGCTCGAGCCCGCGCTCGTGTCGCCCGTGCCGCCGTCGGGATTGGCTGCTCCGTCGGTCGTATTCGCAGAGCTGCTGGTGTTCGTGGCGGCGCCGGCCCCTGAGGCGGGGCCCGGTGAACCCGTCGAGCTAGCGGCGGCTTGGTTGCTGTTGGTCACCGTGGCGGTCGTGCTGGATGAGGTGACGCTGGCACTGGTCGCCGAGTCGTCAGGATCGTTGGAGCTGCAGCAAGAAAGCCCCAGTCCGAGTGCTACCAGCCAGCGCTGCGGTAAAGGATCGAGCACGAAGAGCAGCATGACAAACCTCCTGTCGTTCGTAGCGCCCGTTCTCACTCGAAATTGAACGAAGATCGCGGGTCGAGCGTCACTCGAAAATTAGCGAGCGCAGACGGTCAAGTTCGCGCAAATCTCATTCGGGTTGGAGGATGCTGAGCAGCACTGGCGCTGGATTTTGGCATTTGCTGCAGAACAAGCCGAGCAGCCACACGCCTTCGGCGGCGGCGTCGAAGCCCTCGAACGCCGCGCCGGGTTCCCCGCTGCCGTCGTCGGAAACGCCGTCGCGCAACTTGGCGTCTGACAGGTCGGCTTTGCGGTCGTTGTCGAGCGGCAGCTCCCAGACCGAAGTCGCCATCAGTTCGATGTCGAAAATGTTGTCCTCGAGATAGCCGACGTCGCGGCCTTCGTAGAACGCCAAGAGCAGCTTGTCGATCTGGTTGAACGGCACCTCGTTGCCTCCGCCGTCTCGCTCGAGCGACCGCCAATCGATCGGCCACGGCCCAGTGCGGGGCACGCGCACCGGCTCGGCGCTCTTCAGATCAGCCTGGAAGTCGAGCAACTCGCAGCCATTCGGCGCCGCGACCTCGTGGTTCGACGAGTCGGACGTTGGCTCGAGGAACACCATGCTGCGCGCGCCGACGCCGGGGCTCGTACCCGTCGTGAAGACCAGCATGTAGACGTGCTCTTCGCCCTCTACGAACTCTTGATCGAGGTCGATCGGCGTCCCGAGGAAGCTCATGTTCGAGAGATTGGTGCAGGTCTCGCCGTCCTCCGTGGGGTACTCCAGATACCCGGAAACCTCGGACTGCGAGAGCTCACCTGCGGTGAGCCTGGCTTCCACGTCCGCCTCGCTCAAGTGCAAGAACCGCAGCATGCCGACGTTGTCGATGTGCTCCGCCGGTTCGACCCCGTGACACATCAGATCCGAGCTGAGGTCGCCCCAGCAGATGCTGATGTCCGTATCGGCGGCCACCTCGACCGTCGGGATGGCGAGCTCGCTTTTGGTCGTGTAGTTGTTGGCGTCCGTCAGTTCGATCGCCGCGCGCTCGCCGGGGTCGCTCGACGAGGATGGGTCCGAGCAGCCACTGGCGAGCGCAGCCAGGCACGAGAAAGCCAGCCACAGGAGCGACGTGCCGCGAGCCACAGGGTCTGATGTTAGCTCAATATTCATAAAGCGCCTCCAACGAAAGCATGTGCGACACCGCGCGATAGCTGCCCGCATTCACGGCGGGCGACGGCTGTCCCAAATATTCGGGATGACAGAGCCGATCGCTGTCGTAGGGCGCGCCGCACGGATTCTGAGGCACCTCTTGGTAGACGCGCGCGTCGGGTTCGTGAACCGTCACGCGCGGCTGGCGGCGCTGCTCGTAGGCAACTGCAAGCTCGAGGGCTCCCAGGTACAGCGATGCCCCGAGCGCACCGCCGAGTTGCTCTCCGCCCGAAAAATCTACGTGGCTGTACGCCCGCTCCGCGACCGCGGACTCGAAGTAGACGCCGCCACGCACGCTGAGCGCCGCTTCTCCCGTTGCACGCTGCAGCAGGTGGTAGTCGCCGCCCAGGTGCAGCCCCCAGGTGTTCTGCCAGTGCTTCTCGATGTCGATGTGACCAATGTCGATGCTCTGATCGCGCCAGGAGGCGGAGAGGCCGCGTGTATCCATCGCGAAGCGCTCGACGCGTGACCAAGTCTCGTAGACCACGTCCAGCTCCACGTCGAACAACGTGCGGGCGGCATCGGGGTGCAGGTAGCGGACGCCGGCTCGGGCCGACAGGGGCAAGGGTAGCTCGACCGAGACGTCGCGAGCCGGTTCTCCGTCTCGGGTCAGGCTGATGTCACCGAACTCTGGAGATAGCCCCTCGATTTCGAGCGTGCTCTTCGTCTTGAAAGACGTGGGAATGATCTGTCCCGCCAGGCCAATTTCGAGGAAAGGAGCGGCGCGGTACCAGGCGCCGATCACCGCGTTGAGCGCGAAGGGATCGGAGCCCGAGACCCGCGACAGCACGTCCGTGGGGCTCGTGACCGGGTTGGCGCCTTGCATCGTGCGCGCGTCGATCACGAGCTCGTAGTCGAGCTGCTTGAGATAGAGCCAGTGCAAGCTGACGCCGAGCGAGAGGACATCGTCGAGTTGCCAGGCCAGCGTGCCCGCGGTGGTGATGATCTGCGCCTCTCGGCTCAGCATCATGTAGCGTTGCCCCCCTGCCAGCGGAAACTCGAGTTTGCCGACCCCCGGGGGAGCAAAGAGCGTCAAGGCCGCGGAGAAGTCCGCGGCCGCCGGCGTGAGCCGCCCCAGGTTCGCCGCGACGCCGAGCACGGGATCCAAGAGCTGCCACGGCTGGCTGTTGTGCACTTCCGAGAACTCGACGTAGGGAGGAACGCCGTCCTCGGTGTTGCCCCAGTCCAGCGTCGGCTGTCGCTCGTAGCTGGAAGCGTGGTGAGAGAAGCGGTTGCCGCCCTGGAGCAGGATCCCGCGCCGGCGCGTGAGTCCGGCAGGGTTGATCGCAGCCGCCATCACGTCATCGGTGGCGACGGTCGCGGCTCCGGCGCGCCCCGCCGCGTGGGCACCTTTCGATCCTGCGAAGTAGCCTCCATCCGCGCGCGCGGGCGACGCGTGGACGACACCGAGGAACGACGCCAGGCCGATCCCGAGGAGCCGAAGGTCCTCAAGGCTCTGCATACAGCGTATCGGCAAGCTGATGGAAGCCGAAGACGTAGCCGGCGCGGGTGTTGAGCTTCCAGACGCGCTCGTCGTTCTCGTCGAGGCGTTCCAGCTGCCCAGCCGCCGACCAGTTGATGAAGGTGGAGCCGTCGGAGAACCGCTGCGGTTCTCCGAGCACGAACGTATACACGCTGGGATCGGCGACATAGCTCCAGACTTGTGTCGCGACGCCCGCTTCGACGTCGAGCTCGTACTCGAGCACGCGCGATTCCGTTTCGAGGGCGCCGTCGTTATCCATGACCAGGATGCGATCACCTCTCACCTGAAACTGGTGCTGGTGCAAGAAGCGCGCGGAGCCGCTCGCAAAGTCGAAGCTGGACGCGGTCGTGCCCAGCACCCATTCGCACTCGCCCGTGGCGCGAGAGACTTTGACGATACTGCTGAAGTTGCGCAGCCCCAGGTAGTAAGCGTCCTCGCCGCTGTCGTAGTCGAGAGCGTTGGCGAAGGTCCAGCCCTGTTCGCCCGAATCACCTTGGTCGACCGCTGGATCGAAGCAATCCCACACGCTGAACACGGTCTTCTGTTCGCCTTCCGCATCGATCTCGACGATCTTGTCACCGCGGATCTCGTTGCCGTCGACGTCGCGATACTCGACCACGATCGCGGCGAGCACCGTCTGGTCTCCGTCACGAAACTCCACGAAGTCGTGAGCCAGCAGCGGGACGGGGATCGACGTGGTCTCGGAGCCGTCGAGCGCCACCTTCACGAGCTCCGAGTCTTCCGCAGGGTCACCGGACACACTCGCTGCGTTGTAGATGACGCTGGTGCCGTCCAGGGAGAGGCGCGCACGGTAGAAGTCCAAGTCGCGGTCCTCCGTATGGTACCAGACGATGTCTCCAGCGGGGTTGATGATGGTCACCGCGCTCGTGTTGCCCAACACGGGGACCAGCACGAACTCGCTGTGCCCGTCGCCCTCGACCTCCATCTCGGGGATGCCGCCGGGGATGCGGCCGGTTTCGATGCGGCCGCTCTCGCTGGCTCCGGCGCTGTCCCCGTCCCAGCTCACCACGCGGTAGTAGATGAGCGTCTCCTGCGGAAGCCCCAAGAGCAGCGCGTCGTGCGCACTCGTTGCGTCTGCCTCGAGTGGCGTCCGGAGCCCGAACTCCGGTGTCGTTCCGTACTCGACGTAGCCGCGGGTCGGCTCTTGGGTCTGCCATGCGAGCTTGACGACCGTTTCGATGTCTTCGCTCAACGTCGCTTCGACGTGGCTGGGCCGCCGCGAATCGATCGCGGGGTCGCCGCAAGCGACGACACCCAGGAGCAGAATGGTCGCACCGAAGCCGGGGGTTCTCGGGATACTCGAAGTGGGCCGCATGGCTAACGCTCCGACGTTAGTCGCCTCTGGCCGCGGAAACCCTTTCAATAGTTCGAGATTCAGCGAGTGAGGAAAAATCGAGCCGGGGCGGGCGCTGGTTCAATCCGCCACAGCGGGTCCAGGAGGACAAACAACCTCATTGCGCCTGGCCGGCGAGCATTGGGTCCTTCGATGCCACACCGCCGACTTCTCAGAAGAGCCAACGGTGACCCCGGTAGGAATACGCGAAGGAGCCTCTTGGGATCACGCTCATGTCGAGCGTCGCGGCGAACACGACCTCACCGAAGGTAACCGTGCCGTCATCCGCGATCCGAGTCGCGACCTCTTTGACGACGCTGACGCTGTTGCCCGTATCGAAGTACGCGCTGCCGGGTTGAATGAACAGGTTGCCCGTCTCCGCTAGCAGATGAGTGTTGGACACGAAGCAAGAGGACTCGGGTTTGCTAAGGATGTATTGCCCCATCTGGCGCACGGTCATGGCCGCCTCGTCGATGCGGTAGATCACGGCGCGCGAGAGGTTGCCGCAGACCGCCCCGAAATGACGACTGGAACCGTTGTCGAAGAGCAGCAAGTCGCCGTTCGGCATCAGGGCAGGCGAATGTTGACCAAAGGCCCACCCGAATTCCGGAGTCGAGGGATCGCCCGCGGCTTCGTTCCCCAGCTGCACGGGCTCTGCGTACGGAGTGAGCGTCGCATCCACGGCCGTGAGCAGTTTCTGCGATTGCGGCTCCTGCCAGCCTGCGTGCGGTGCCAGTAGCCAAACCAGCGTTCCGTCACGGCGGATCTTCGCCACGCCTTGGTGGCGGCCGGACACGATGATGGACTCGTCCGGGTTGGAGTAGGCCAAACCGTTGGTGTGGAGCCAGTCCCCGGCGCCGGGCGACCATCGCTCCGGATCGACGTAGGTCGTCCTGGTGGTATCGAACACCGTCGCGAGATCCCAATCCTCGAGGACTGCCCCTGTGTCCCCGTCGAGCTCGAGGATGTGGTCTTGGATGGTGGGCGCGTCGTTCTTGGACGCGAGCACCAGCAGATTGCCGAGGTGCTGGCTGCTGGCTCCCGGCGACGCATGGGCTGCGTCGTCACTGCCAATCTGCAAGATCTCGTGGTTCAGCGAGTGATCCGGAAGCTGGAACGAGCGCAGTGTGCGACCTAGCTTGTTCATTTCGACGACCGTGTCGAAGGACCCGGTGAGAAAGTTGCCAGTCAGCGACCGGGTGAGGGTGAAGGTTTCACCCTTGGGCAGCTCGGGCCGCAGCACCCAGCGCACGGCTCCGCGCTCGTCGAAGGCAATCGTGCGCGTCCAGTCGACGAACACGATGGGCGGGGCCGGGTCCGGCTCGATGCTGAGCTCGGCCACCGTCCACCCGGGTTCCATCAGCTCCGCCGTCGTCGTATCTACACGAATGGCGGGGACCCACGCGTCCTCGTCGGGGTTCGACAGCCGGGTCTCGAGGTTCAGGGTGAGCTCGACGTGGTCGCCGTCGAGCAGCTCGACGCGGATTCTGACGCTGTTCTCTATATCGGCGTAGAGCCCGAGCACCGGCACGTGAGTCCCGGGTTTCGAAAAGGTCAGGTCCGACGTGTCCAGTTGGTCTGCGAAGTCTCCGCCGGTCGGGGAGTATTCCCGTTCGAAGTCGGGAGCGCCGTCCCGCCCTGCCACTACCACCCAGAGACGCTGGACCTCGTCCGGCTCGATGCCCTCCAGGTTGACCACCGCAGCCAGAGGACAATTTCCATAGGGGTCGACTTTGACTTCATAGCCGTCGCCCTCGACCGCACCCGTCGCGCCTCCCGGTCCCGCCCCTGCAGCGCCGCCGCCCGACGCAGTGACGGACGCGCCGCCGCCCGACGCAGTGACAGACGCGCCGCCGCCCGACGCAGTGACAGGCGCGCCAGCGCCTGTGGTTCGTGTAGCGGTCGTCGCCGACGCGCTGCCACCGTTGCTCACGCTGCCCGTCGAGACAGTGGCCGTCGGGGTGCCGCCGCTCGAGCCCGAACCGCACCCGAGCGACACCATGCCTGCCGCCGCCAGCACAGGCCAGGTTGGGTGGAGTCTGGATCGGAGATCTGGATACTTCATGAACGCGCCTTCCGCGAGAACCCACAGCAGCCCCTCGCGACGTCGTGTACCATGGATTGCTCGCGAGCGGCGGAGTCGCACCGTTTGCGGATTGTCGCCTGGCGCTCTCACTCTGGCAGCGCTGGTGGCGATTCCCGCCGGCCTTGCGGCGAGATCAGCGGTGACGTCGGAAGCTTTCACCACCGCCTGCTGGCGCACTGTGCAGAGCGCAGCTGGGGCCTCCCAGGCGGCCAGCGTGTGCTCGACGCCGGGCGAACCAGACGAGCAACCAAGCCGCGGGCCAAGCGCTGAGGGCGGTGAGGGCGTTGCGCGCGCCAGCGGACGCGACGGCACATCCGCTACCGGAGTCGCTGCCCGCGTTGGGACTGGGAGGCGCGTCCGGCGGCTCCGGGCAGGGATGGCTGCTGCGCCAGTCCGAGAACTGGCTCAAGATGCCGGCGACGGGGTCGATACCTGGTGCCGCATCGACGGCAATGTCGAGGTCCGCCGCGCCGTTCGAGCCCGCAACGTGCAGCCAACTGGCTTGCGCGGGGCGACCGTCGACGACGCAACGCGCATCGCCCAGGTCGCCGGTGCTCGCCGCCACGAGCGCGTTCACGAGACGCTCTTCGAGATCGCAGGCAGCGTCGTCTCGGAAGCCGAGCGCCGCCTCCTCGAGCACGCTGGCACCGGTGAGGAAGTTGCCCGCGATGCCGGCGCTGAACCACGCGTCGGATGCGTCGCGATGGGCGGCAAAAGGCTCGGCGTCGAGCCCCGTAAACCCGGAAACCCCGCCGTTGGCGTCGAGTACCACGTATTGCCTGAGCGCGAACTCCGGGTCGAACTGGGGGTCGGTCATCGCCGCGATCACTGCGTCGGCCCGGGCTCCCTGACCGAGCAGCTCGAGCGCCAGCGCCTGGCTGGCGTCGCCGTCGACCAGGTACGACTGCGTCAACACCGCGCCGTGCTCGGGGACGAAAGCATAGACGCGCTGCAGCGTACTCAGCGGGACACACGACGCGCTGGCGGCGCCGGCGCGCCCAGTCGCTCGTTCCATCGCCACGATGGAGTAGGTGGCCTGCGCCCGCCACGGGAGCGCCAGGACACTGACACCGAGCGCTGCAGCGAGCAGGCATGGAGCCGGCCAACACGAAAGCGCCTCCCTCAAACCTGCCTCCGTGAGGAGGCACGAGACCTGAACCGTGGTGCCTGCAACGTTCGCATTGATTTCGCCTGGAGAGTACCTACTGGTCTCAGTATTGATCGGACCGTACGCGCCGCCCAGCGCGAGCCAGGCAGCTCGTGCCTTGGTCACCGCAGGGATGCGGGGCGGGGAGAGAGGGCTGGCAGGTAGTACGGCCTGCGAAAGAATCCCTTGCCGCGCCGCAGCGCGTGTTCCGAGCCGACTGGCTCGAGACCGAGGGAACGAAGGAGCACGGTAGTTCCGGCGCGCGCGCGCTGCTCCTGAATCTCGGGAAATCGACTGCGGCCTTTGCCCCAGCGCGCGTGCTCCACGACTCGAACCGTTACGACGCTCGGGGGCTTCGAATCCAGCAGCACGTTGGCGGCGTCGATCGTGCTCCAGCCCAGCGTCGGCACCATGGCGAGGAGAAAGGTTGCCGACAAGAGCGCGAGCATCGCGAACAGCGCGCTGCCGCCCACTCGAGCGAGCGCCCAGCGCGCTGGCAGCCAGGCACCGGCGACGAACAGCGCGCAGAACACGAGGTCCAGGAGGGCAAAGTTCAGCCACCCGAGGACTCCACCCGCGTTGTCATGCGCTTCGGTGATCGCGTTCATGTGCACGTTGGCTGCGATCACGACGGCGGGCGGCGCGACGAACAACCCCGCCGCGGCTATTCTGGCCGGTAGTCCGCTCGCTCGAGCCGACACACCTGCGCCGCTCGCGGGCAAAGGCCGGGGAACCGGTGCGTGGGCGGCGAGCCGCCGCGGATCCTCCTCCAGCAATCGCAGTTTGTCGCGACGGCGCGCGCGGGTATAAAGCTCGCGCAGTCTTCGAACCGTTGCCGGTTCGTCGGGGGCAAGCCGCAGCACGTACTCCAGGATGGCCTGTGCCTCGGCCATGTTTCCGAATTGCCGCTCGAAGAGCGCCGCCGCTTTCCGATAACACGCGACACGCGCCTGCACGTCGGTGCGCTGCTCGGCCGCTGCGAGCAGCAGCGAGATTGCGCCGAGCCATTCACCGCGCTGCTCGTAGCCGGCGAACGCAGCTTGCAAGTCGTCGGGTAGCGCTTCGTCGTTTGCCGAAAGGCCCTCGCGCATCGCCCACGAGTATCACGGGTTGCGGTCGGCTCGTAGCCTCACCCGTCGCACGAGCGTGCAACGCTCTCATTCCAGGTGGAACGAGTCGAGTTCGAAGGCGGGATTGCCCGAGAAAGCCAGGCAGAGGTCGTGCGCGCCCGATGTCTCGGTGAGGGTGCAGGTGAGGGGTGCGAACGTGTCGGCGCCGCCGGTGCTGACGACTTCGCAGCTCCCGATCGAGGTGCCTTGCGCGCCCCCGATGCAGCCGTCGATCAGGATGTCGATCGTTCCGCCTCCGCCTGCCGACGCCACCTGTGCAACCAGGCTCGTGGCGCCGTCGCGGAAGTCCACCTGGGAATACGCGACCCAGTCGCCGTTTTGGATGCTGGCCACGCGAACGGTCTCTCCGGCGAGACCTTCGACTTCGATGCCGTGCTCTTGAGCTAACCGCTCGGCTTCGACCTCGGCGAAGCCATCGAGGCACTTGAGCTGGCTGATCGTGTAATCCTCAGCGCTCATGGTGAGCGTGGGGATCTTCCCGTCAGCAGCGTAGCTCAGCTCTTGAACGGCGATGCTACGGTTGTTGATCTTGTCGACGCCCAACTCCGTTTCGAGCTTACGGTTGTGATAGAATAGGTAGTGCTTTCCGCCGAACTCGATGATCGAGCCGTGGTTGTTGTTGCCCCGGTTGACGTTGGCGTTGTCCAGGAGCTTGCCGACGTACTGGAAGCCGGACATCGGCGAGTCGCTCATCAGGTACTCGAGGGCGGCCCCGTGATCGGTCGAGAAGTCGGACGAGTAGCTGAAGTAGTACTTGCCCTCGTGCTTGTGCATGAACGAGGCCTCGAAGAAGGCGGTCGTGGGAATCGTGGTCGCCATCGAGTCTTGGAGGCTCACCATGTCCTCTTTGAGACGCACCACACGCGCATTCTGGCCGCCATCGCTGCCGCCACCGAAGTAGAGGTAGGCCTGCCCGTCGTCGTCGATGAAGCACGCCGGATCGAACAACCAAGGTACGTTGGCGTTCGGAAAGCTCGGGGTGATCAGGGGCTCGCCGAGCGGATCGACGAAAGGACCTCCGGGATCGTCTGCGACCGCGACACCGATGGCGGAGCCGCTGTTCGGGATGTACAGGTAGTACTTACCGTTCTTGGAACAGGCGCCCGGCGCGTAGAGGTTGTTCGCCCAAGGCAACGAGTTCGCGTGAATGATCACGCCATGATCCTGCCAGTTGACCATGTCGTCGGAGGAATAGACGTGATAGTCGATCATGTCGAAGCCCTCTTGGCCGTCCTCGTCGTGAGACGTGTAGACGTACACCTTGTCGCCGTAGACGATGGCGTTCGGATCCGCCGTGAAGATTTGAGTCACCAGCGGGTTGTGGGCACGCCCGTCGGGAACGCAGTCGGAGGGCGAGCTCCCGCCGCCGCCGGTCGTGGTAGCTCCGGTCGCGGTCGAGGTATCGCTGCCGGTGGATTGACCTCCGGCCGACGTCGTGCTCCCGCTGGTGCTTGGCGCACCACCGCTGCCTTGGGGATTGCCGCCATCGGTCGATGGGGCGCCCGTCGAACCTACCGCGCCGCTCGAAGCCCCGGTCGAGAGGGTGGCGCTCGTGTTGGTAGCGCCCATCGTAGTAGCGGAGGAGTTGCCGAGCACCGTCGCAACGCTTTCGGTACCTTGGGTTCCCTGGGCCGTGGCGCTCGTATCCGCGGAGCCGTCTTTCTCCGAGCATGCAGTGGCCAGCAACAGCCAGGCAAAGGTCCAAGGTGAATGGGAAAGCATTGGGAAGTCGCGGAACATTGGCTGGTCCGTACCCCTGTCGAGGCGACATCAGTAGGGGCAATCATTCTCCCAGGTCCCTGAAGTTTTCCATCAAGCTCGAATTCCAGTGCGGACTTCTGGGACCGTTGGACACGAAAGAGCACTTTCAGTTCTCACTTCGCGCCCAGCACGAGATCGAGACCCAACGGCCCGTCACAACTTGTCTCGCTGTGCTCGGGTGCAATGGGTGCAGTTGGTCCGTGGGTGGCCACGAGCGATGAAGAGGACGTGTGAGCGCGGCCGCTCGCTGTCGGAAACCGCCAGCAAGATCGGGCGGCGAGCTGCGCTGCCAGCGATGGATCCCATGGGCTATCTGCCACGATCCACGCAGAGACCTCCGACATCGCCCCCCGCCGACGCGGGACGCGCAGTCATCGAAACCACGACATGACCTCCTAGACACTCGCTACTCGAGCATCTGCGCGCATGTCTGGAGTGATGCGTCGGATTTCGTCATCTCCGCAGGAGCAATGCTGGTGCAGCAGCGAGTCGTTTTCGTGCAAGTGCTCTGCTGCCAACGATCGTGCCGAACGCTGCTGGTGGCGATTACCGCCGCTGTTTCGTGCGGCGCTGCGCACCGCCTCCTCGGTCTGCACACTGTGGTTTTGCGTAGCCTTGTCGCGAATTGCCACGAGTGAGCTTTCGCGATCGTGGCGCTTCCTCCGCATCGCTTCGTTGATCGCGCGCGACTGTTTCATTCGCGAAATGTGCCGCGCTGCTTTCGATGAGTCGTGTTGCATCGTGACTGCGTACGCAGAGTGTGGACGCGCTGCGATCTGTTTCGAGTCGTGCGTCCTCGGTCGGAAGTAGACGAAGTTGCGCTCGTGTCGCACACGCTCGGTGCGTCGGTGACTGTGATGCGATAGGTAAAGTTGCACTCGTTCGAAACCACTTCTCGGGACTGCGTCCAGTTACTATGCTAGTCACTCACATCGCTCGGAAAGCGCCCCCGCTTCCGGTGTGAGTCCAAAGGAGAACGTTGATGCTACGAAGGCAGAGTAGGTTCCGAGTTGCGTTCGCGTGCTTGGCTGCGAGTCCACTCGTGGTCATGGCCTGTGGTGGTGGTGGCGGTTCGTCGTCGAACGACGATACTTCCGCGGGCGGCAGCGGGGGTTCGACGCTCGGCGCCGGAGGCTCGAGCTCGGGGAATTCTGGGCCGAGTTCGAATGCATCCGCCGCTGCTACCAACAACGTGGCGAGCGCGACGAGCAACGGAGCGAACACCGTGAGCACGACGGGCAGTAATTCGGCAGGCGGGAACAGCAGTTCCGGTGCGGACAGTACCAGCACCAGCGACACCTCGAGCGGCGGCAACACCTCGAGCGGCGGCAATGGCGGTTCGGACGCTGGCGGCAATGGCGGTTCGGATACCGGCGGCAATGGCGGTTCGGATACCGGCGGCAATGGCGGTTCAGATACCGGCGGCAATGGCGGTTCGGGTACCGGCGGGGCTTCGAACACGGGCGGCAGCGCGAGTACCGGTGGCACCGGCGGCGGCGCGAGTACGGGAGGCACCGGCGGCGGCGCCAGCACCGGCGGGACTGGGGCGGGGGGTGAAGGGGGTGCTCCCGGAAACGAGAACCTGCTGGTGAACGGTGACTTCGAAGAGTTCATGTTCGGCTGGGAAAACGATCCGGTGGGAGGCCCGGCTTTCGCAGAGAGCGCCTGGAGCCATCAAGGCATCTCGCACTGGTCAGGCAGCGCTTACGAAGTGAGCACGTTGCAGACGATCGAGGACGTTCCCGATGGTACCTACTCGTTCAGCATCTACGCCATCAGTGGTGGAGGTTTCGACGCTCAATACATCTTCGTGCGCGGGCATGACGAGGGCGACCCCGACGCCGAAATGACCGCTCCCTTGTCGGTTCCGAACAGCGGATACACGGAAGACAACAAGGTCACTTTGAGCGGCATCGTCGTCACGAGCGGGACGGTGACCGTGGGATTTCATTCCGACTCCAATTCGACGGCGACCGACTCATGGTCGAACTTCGACGACGCAGTATTCATCATGGAGTGACGCTTCGCTCGACGAAGCAGCGATCCGGGACGATGCTAGAAGCCCCAATGCCCTTACTCTCGAAGGCGCGCCGCACGCTGTGGCGCGCCGCGGTCGTCACCTTGCTGGTTGCCAGCTGTTCTTTCCAGGACTTCGAGTATCTGCAGCAGCCCGGTTCGACCACGATCAGCAACTCCTCCGCTGGCGGCAGTAGCGGAAGCAGCAGCGGCGGCAGCAGCAGTGCCAACGGCAGCAGCGCGCTGGGTTCCTCGACCAGTGCGGCGGGGGGCTCGGGCGGAACGACCGCATCGGTCAGCAGCGGCGATGCCACGCACGCTGGCGGCTCTGGCAGTACGCTCACGGCGGGAACGACAAGTTCGATCGGGGGCAGCGTCAGTACCGGTGGCGGCGCTGGCGCAGACGCGACCGACGGAGCCGCCGGTGCGGCCGGTAGCCCCGGGACCGACGGCGGTAACATCCTGACGAACTCGAGCTTCGAGGAGTTCTGGAGTGGGTGGACCGTCGATCCGGACAACGCTCGGGGCAAGTACGCGAACGTCAAGTGGCCACAGCCCGGTTCCTTCACGCCGAACGGCGAGCCCGAAGAGAACCTGCTCGGAACCTGGCACATGACCGACGCCTTCGTGGTGAGCGTCTACCAATCGCTCCAAGGGATCGACGACGGCATGTACACCTTCAAGGGCTTTTTCAACTGGGGAGGCGCGCACAACGCGATCCAGATCTTCGCACGCAATTGCGGCGGACCGGACAACTATCAAGATGTGCCGCCGACCGCGGACACGCAGTGGATCGAGGTCGGTATCGGGGGCATCGAAGTGCTCGGCGGCCATTGTGAGGTGGGTTTCACGGTGGACTCGAACCCAACGGACTGGCTGAACGCCGACATGTTCAGCTTCGAAATGGACCCGCAGTAGGTGCTCGCCATGCAAAGCCCGGACAGCGTCGACAGCCAGCAAGAGAGCAGCAGTCAGGGGTTGCGCTACCGCCGCCTGCTGCAACTCGGCAGCGGCGGTATGGCGACGGTCCACCTCGCGCTCGCCTCGGGGCAGAACGACTTCTCGCGCCTGGTCGTGGTGAAAGCCGTGCGTGAGGGCAACGCGGCCGTCGACGAGCTGCGTCGCATGTTCCTCGCCGAGGCACGCCTTTCAGCGCGTCTGAACCACCCCAACGTGGTTCAGGTCTACGAGGTCGTGGAGTCCGGCGCGACCGTGATGCTCGTGATGGAGTATCTGGACGGGCTCTCTCTTGCGGAAGCTTACTTGACGGCCGCGCAAGGTTTCACTCTGTCGATGCGCCTGCGCGTGCTGTGCGACGTGCTGCATGGGCTGCACTACGCGCACGAGTTCGCTGACTACGAAGGAAACCCGCTGGGGATCGTGCACCGGGACGTCAGCCCACAGAACGTGTTCCTCACCTACGACGGGCGCGTGAAGTTGCTCGACTTCGGTATCGCCAAGGCGACCGAGCTCGTTGGCGCGGACGAAACTCGTGAAGGTGTGGTCAAGGGTCGCGTCGCCTACATGCCGGTGGAGCAATTCACGGGCGAGAAGACCGATCGACGCACCGACGTCTATGCGGTCGGTTGCATGCTCTGGGAGGCGGTCGCCGGCACGCGCATGTGGGGCAAGTCGTCCGACGTCGAGATCCTCCAGCAAGTCTGGTCGGGCAATCTGCCGAACCTGCGCGAGCTCGTAGCGGTCGATGACGCGCTCGCGAACATCGTGGAGCGAGCCACGGCGCACAAGGCGGACGATCGCTACCCCACGGCCGAGGCATTGCGACTCGACCTCGAGGCCTATCTGCGGCAGCTGCCGCCCGCGAGCGCGCGCGACGTCGGCCTGTACCTTTCTGACACCTGCCGCGAGCAGCGCGAGCAGCGCAAGCGGCTGATCGCGGACGCGGTGGTGAAGGTGAAGGCGGCGCCAGACGCCGCGAGCCGGTCGGAGAGCAGCGGCTCGCTCAGGTCATTGGTGACGTCGACGGCGGCGCCGAGCGAGGTGACGGCCGAACACCAGCAGCTGGCGCGGCGGGCCTGGGTGATGCCAGTTGCCCTTGCGAGCGCCGCCGTGGTGTTGGGTATCGCCATCGGCACACTCGGACCCCGCGCCGACGTTGCCGGTGCACCCGCTCCGAGCGCTGCTGCCAGCGTTGCTCGAAGCGCCGTGCTCACGATCCGCTCGACCCCGGCAGACGCCACCGTGTTCTTGAATGGCCGGCAGGTGTTGGGTCAACCGCCGCAGTTCGACGTGGGGCTCGGCTCCGAACACACGCTGCGCGTGGAACGTGCAGGCTTCGAGACCGAGGAGCGCCGCGTGCGCGTGGATGCAGACACCACGCTGCACGTCGAGCTTCGGGCGCTGCCGCCCGCAGACGCCGAGCGTGCGCCCGACGAAAAGGCGCGCGAGCCCGAGCGGAAGGCGACGGCACGTAGGCCGGCGCCGGTGCGTCAGGCACCGCCCGCAGCCGCGGTGCCCGCGGCCGCTCCGCCGCGCAGCGCGGCACCGGCGCGGCCCGCGGCGCCAGCCAAGACCTGCGATCCCCCCTTCTACTTCGACCAGGGGATCAAGACCTACAAGCCGGAGTGCATCTGATGAGGTACGCGCCAGGTTCTCAACCCGTATCACGCCGGCCGGCGTTCCGCGCGTGGGCGTCGTTGGCAACCCTTGCCCTGTCAAGCTGGGCGTCGGCGGCACACGGCCAGCCCGCCGCCGACACGGAGTCCATGGACCCCCACGTTGCCGGGGCCGAACCCGACTCGGAAGCGGTCTCCGAGCAGCCAGACACGGCTGCCTGCCTGGCCGCGCACGTGAAGGCTCAGGCCCTCAAGAAGGAAACGCGGTTCAAAGAGGCTCAGGAGCAGTTGCTGATCTGTTCGACCGCTTCTTGCCCCGGACCCGTGATCGAGGACTGTGGCGAGTGGATCGGTGAGCTCGATCGCAGGACGCCGTCGCTGGCCTTCAGCGTCACACTCGATGGCGTCGAGTCGCAGGAAGCGCGGGTGACACTCAACGGCGATCTGATCACCGACCGCGAGGGGATCACGAAGGTCGATCCGGGGCGCCACGTGGTGCGAGCGGAGCTAGCCCCCTTTCCAGTCCGGGAGCAGGTCGTGTTCGCACGCGATGGCGGGGGAACGCAGGTCGTAGACTTCGAGTTCGAGACCGCGAAGTCTGCCCCGGGTGCGCCCGGCATGGACTCTGGACCCCCGGAACCCGCTAGTAGGCCGACGCCGACGATCGTGTATCCGCTCCTGGGGCTGTCCGCTGCGGGGTTTGCCAGCTTCGGGGTCTTCGCCTTGATCGGGAACCAGCGCAAGAGCGAACTCGAGCGGGAGTGTGAACCCGCGTGCAGCGACGAACAGCTTCAGCCGATGAAGAACTCCTACTTGATCGGCGACATCTCGCTGGCGGTGGGTGCCGCGAGCCTACTCACGGCCACCATCGTCTACCTGGCGCGTCCGACGGATGCGACGCCGGGGCAGGACGTCGCGCTCCAGCTACATCCCGTCGTGGGGCTCGAGGATCGCGGTTCGTTCGGAGTGGTTGCAGTTCAGGCCTGGTGAGGATGAGCCGGCCCCATCGAGAGCCGCACCTTGCGCTGCTAGCGGCGGCCTCGTTGGTCAGCTGCGTAGGCTCGCCGGACTTCGCCGGTTCGAACGACAGCGTGGTGACCAGCACCGGCAAGAGTAGCTCCAACGTCAGCAGCACCACCACCGGTGGCGGCAGCGGCGGGGACGGCGGCGCGAGCGCCGAGCCCGATCCGGTGGGCGATGACACCCTCGTGAACCCCAGCTTCGAAGCCGGGCTCGACGGCTGGCGGGTTCGCGCCGATGCCGGCGGGGTGTTCGTGGAAAGCCTCGATGCCTATCGGGGGGAGCGCCACTTGGCATCGCGCACCACCGAAGCCTACGCGGTCGAGGTGACCCAAGACCTCGTGCTGCGCCCCGATGCTCGCTACACCCTGCGCGGTTGGTTCAAGTCCTCCGTCGTGGCGGGAGCTTCCTACCTGTTCCTCAGAACGACGGAGTCGGAGACGCGTGTGGCCGTTCCTGGTGGGCTGAGCTCTTCGCTGCGCCTCACGCTCGCCGGACTGAAGCCCGCTTCAACGGAGGTGACTCTAGGCGTTCACCTGGAAGGTCCGGCCGACAGCTGGGTCAAGGTGGACGCGCTGGAATTGCTCAACGGGTCACCAGAGTGGGACGACGCATTCTTGCTCGGCGGCGATCTGAGCTTTCGGCGCCAGCTCGACGACCTCGGGGTCGAGTTCGTCGATCGAGCAGGCAACCCGACCGAAGTGCTGGAGGTGCTCAGCGACAGCGGCTTCAACCTGGCCCGTTTCCGGTTGCACAACGACCCGGGATCTCCCGACCACTACCCCTCCAATCAGTTTCCGCCCGGCTACCAGAATCTCGACGACACTCTTGCCAACGCGGAGCGCTGCAGCGAGTTCGGTCTCGAGCTTTTGGTGTCCTTCCACTACAGCGACTATTGGACGAACCCCGGTCAGCAGTACAAGCCGTACCGTTGGGAGGAGCTCGATGTGACGGAGCTGGAGGCCGCGGTCTACGAGTACACCAAAGGCACCCTGGAAGCTTTCCGTGACCAGGGTACGCCGCCCCACCTCGTGTCGCTGGGCAACGAGACGAACGCAGGGATCTTGTGGCCAGAAGGGCAAATCGCCGCAGGGGGCGCCAACTTCGACGGTTTCGCCCGCCTGTTCATGGCTGGCGCACGCGCGGTGCGCGAAGTGGCGCCAGAAACTTTGATCGCGGTACACCTGAGCGAGCCGGGCTCGGCGCTGTACGAGTGGCTCGGCTGGGCCGAGCAGGCGGCGCTGGACTACGACGTGGTCGGCGTCTCGCTCTACCCGTTCTGGTCCAATCTGCGCGTGGACGAGATGCGCAAGGTAGTCGAGCGCAGCATCGAGCTGACAGGCAAGCAGGTGATCGTGGTCGAAACCGGCTTTCCTTGGAGCCTCGAGCGTCCCAGCGGCTTTCCGACGATGATCGCCTCGAATGACCTGGAGCCGCAGGGGCTCGAGACCTTCGGGGTTTCGCCACGGGGTCAGGAGCTGTTCCTGCGGAGCCTGTTCCAGCAACTGCACGAAATCGACGGGGTCATCGGGGTCAGCTACTGGGATCCGATCTGGCTCGACACACCCGCGCTGCCGTCCAACGTGCCCGATACCGCACTGTTCGACTGGGACGGTGCGCCGCTGCGGGCGCTCGATGCCTTCCACGAGAAGTACAGATAGCGTGCCATTGGGCGTGATCTGACAAGTAGCGCGTTTGTGCACGGCTCCGGCGGCGCGCCTGTCTGCCGACTACGCGCACAATTCACTACCATTGTGTGTGATGCATTAGTGAACTGTGTCGCAGCGGCGCGCACTGAAATGGGCTCGATCACCTATCGGGCCTTGAGCCGAACCTGACTCGCCGCTAGTATTGACGAGAGGTGGAACGCTGAGGGTAGTTCGTTCCGCAGGCGGGCGCCGCATTTTGCGATGAACGCCGGGACGGCGGCGCGTCCAATGGAGCACGAATCATGAGGTCTCGAATCCTTGGAGGGGCGGGCGCGCTGTGCGCGCTGCTGGCACTGACGGGGTCCGCTTCAGCTGCAGCGGGGCTCGTGAACGCGAGTTTCAACGACGATGGTACCGGAGTGGCCGCGCCTGCCGGTTGGAAGAGCAGCGGAGTGATAGAAGCGGACTTTACCGAATGGGGCGGGCGCTTCGATGACGATTTTCGGCTGTCTCACTGGAGCACCAGCGACTACTTCGTCGAGACTACTCAAGTGATTCGCGGGCTCCAGCGGGGCTCATACACGCTGCGTGGCTGGGCACGACGCAGCTCGGGCGACAACACCGCGTACCTCGAGCTCGACTGCGGGGAAGAACCCGAGCGCGTAGCCGTGCCAGTAGCGTGGCCCGACCAGTGGTTGGAAGTGGCGGTTTCGGGCTACGCGAAGCACGGCAAATGCACCATCCGGCTGCACACGGATGCCGCGGGCGGTGAATGGACCAACTTCGACGACGTCACGCTCGTGCCTGGCACCGTGAGCTTGCCCGTGCGCGGCGCCGACGTGTCGAGCCTCGCCAAGTCGGAGGACTTCGGTGGTCGCTACGCCAGCGATCGCGGGCGACGCCGTCACTGGGACTCCGCGCTCGACATCCTGAAGGATCACGGCGCCACGCACATTCGCTTGCGGGTCTGGGTGGATCCGGCGGACGGCTACCACGGTGTCGACGAAGCGGCAGAGATGGCGCGGCGGGCCCAACGCGCCGGGCTCGAGGTGCTGCTCGACCTGCACTACTCGGACTTTTGGGCGGATCCCGGTCAACAAGCGATTCCGACCGCGTGGGCCGATTTCGACCTCGAAGAGCTCGAAGCAGCAGTTTACGATCACACCTACGAGGTCTGCAGGGAGGTCAAGCGCCGCGGCGGCGCACCGGACATGATCCAGCTCGGCAACGAGCTCAACTCAGGCATGTTGTGGCCCTACGGGCACACCTGGGATCCACCGAACTGGGAAAACCTGGGGCGGCTGCTGAAGGCGGGCCGCGCGGCGGTCGAAGACTGCTCTCCGCGCACGAAGGTCGCGCTCCACCTGGCCAATGGAGGCGACAACGGCGCGTTCCGCTGGTGGTTCGACAACATCACCGCGCAAGGCGTAGACTTCGACATCATCGCCGCCTCTTACTACGGCTACTGGCACGGATCGCTCGGAGACCTTCAGCACAATCTCAACGACGTCGCGGCGCGTTATGACAAGGAGGTGATGGTCGTCGAGACGGCGTACCCGTTCACGCTCGACGGCGTCGACAGCACGCCCAACATCATAGGCCTCCCGGAGCAGTTGGTTGCCGGCTACGCGGCGAGCCCCGAGGGGCAAGCTGCGAACCTGCGCGACGTGCTCTCCATCGTGCGCGCGGTCCCTCAGGGTCGCGGCCTGGGCGCCTTCTATTGGGATGCCACCTGGACGTCGGTTCCTGGCAACGGTTGGGATCCGACGGACCCGAGCTCGGGCAACGCGTGGGAGAACCAAGCGCTCTTCGACTTCGACGAAGTGGCCCTGCCGGCGATGTCCGAGTTTCTGGTCGACTCGAGCGAGCCTCACCGGCGCTGGAGGTGGCACTGGTGCTGGTGACCGATGGGTAGAAGGGTTGAAACCTTCACGCGCGCAGTACCTGGGCCTCGAGCTCGACGGCGTCGGCAACATCGATCTCGACTCGGGTCCGATCGCTGGGCTCTAGACGATTAGAGCCCGAAGTTTCGCGCGACCCCGACAGGCCGAGCCGCGCGAACTCCGTGACGAACCATGGAGAGAGGACAGCGAGGGGCTGCTTAGAACTCAGCGCCCGCGGACAGCGATCCGGTCCAGGTGGCCATGTCGCTTCCAGCCGCCGGAATCAGATCTGCGGCCAGCGTGGGACGATAAACGCCACGGGCATCGGCCAGGAAGCCCTCGTAGCGCATGCTCAAACCCACACCGAGCGGGAAGACGACCTGATCGTCGTTGTCCACCAAACTCGAGGTATTGTAGTCCTCGCTGGTGATTGTGTAACGCTGCCAGCCGGCGCCGGCCAACAGGTACGGTTGCCACATGCCTGCCAAGAGATGCAGCCTGAGGGCACCCTCCACCGAGTTCGACAGCAGCCTCGCATTGTCGTCCAAGCCCAGGGCGTCGACGCCCCCCAGGGCTCCCGTGTATCCCGCTTCCACGCCTAGCGTGCGTCGTGTGCCGTACACCAGCCGGCCCTCCCAGACGCCGAACGAGTCGACCGTATCACGAGCGCTTTCCTCCATGAACCCCCGCACGCCGCCACCAATCGACGCGCTCATCCCGCCCGGAACCACGAGCTCCGGCTGGTTCGGGTCACGTGCCCCATTGTCGAACACTCCGCCATGCCGCTCCCGGGCGTTCTCCTCCGGAGGGAGATAGCTCTCCTGAGCGAGAACGGTGCCTGGGAGCGTGAGCATTCCGAGGCCGCAGAAAAGTGTCACTGTGCGTTTCATGAAATCCTCCTTGGTTTGGGGACGCCAGCGACGATGCAGGATCGGTTCCAATTTCCTTCGACGCAGCTGAGCTGAAAACACGCGTGGCGCAACGGCAACGCCGATATCCTCGTGCGCGCTTGCTGGATCGGAGGCTACCGCTCAGCGTCGCCGCTGCTTGGCTCGGCCGGTGGACGCTCCGGCGCTTCGCAGTTTCCCCAGAGGGCGCGCAGGCTTGCGACGTCGTCGCTCGTGGGTGACACCGTGAGATTATTGGGATTCATCACCGAGCGCCGCGCGCGCGTAGCCACATGGTTCAGGCCGAACGCGTGCCCTAACTCGTGCGCCGCCGTGACCACCAATTCATCGCCATCGAGATCATCGTTGATGAAGATGACGCCGCGCTCATCGTCGTAAACGCCGTGAAAAATGCTGGCCGCGTCGTCGAATTGCAGGACGAGCCGCGGCAAGTCTTTCGCCCCCGACAGCGTCAGGCGCAAGCCTGCCACACGGTTCCAAAGGTCGACCGCCTCGGACACTCCAATCTGCTGAGCGTCCGACGACCGGCGCGTCTCCACTACGACGGCGCAAGGGTCGTAGACGACGTCGATGGTTGCATCCCCGCCTCCGTCTCCGCAGCCGATGAGGACCGCTGCACAAGCAGCCAGCGCAAGACTCGAACGAGGCAAAGCGGCTGCCAACCTACCACGGGCAGGCCGCCAACACGAGCGCCACATCTGGCAGAAAGTCGCCGGACTGTTTCGGCGCGCGCGACGCGTCGTCGTGAAAAGTAGGGCCGGGTACGCCACCTTCGGCGCACCCAGACGCTGCTCTCAGAGCACGCCGACGAACCAGAGACCGATGATCATCATCACGACGAGTGTTGCGCACATGCCGCGCCACATCTCCGTCGTGGAGACAGGGGTCGATTCCGCGGGAAGGAGGAGCTCTAGGGGTCGGGTCGAGGGCTGCACGGTCCCGCTTTTCTAATGTTGGGGGCGGTGTAGGGCCAAGTTCGCTGCGAGCGGATCCCGCGGCGCCCCGGACAGCGTGGTCTGAGCCAGGTGACCCGGCGCCTCCACGCGTAGCGTCGCCGAGCCGCCCGGAAGGTCCTGGGTGCTCCAAGTTCCATCTGCGCTGGTGGTGAGCCGTTGCTCGCCGTCGGCCAAGCTCAAGAGGGACGCGCGCGCCGGACACTGGTTCACCCGTCCCGGCGTCGATCACCCGGCCGCCCAGCGCAGCAGGGGGCGGCGTTAAGTCGTAGCGAAATCGGATGCGCGCGGGAGCCGGCACGCCATCGCGCAGAGCCGGCTCGAAGCGCAGGCTTTCGGCGGCCAGCAGCGCGGCTTCAGCGAAGGGGGCGGACGCCTCGCGCTCGAGTTTGGCGCCGACGACGGCGCCGGAGACGTCCAGCTCCAAAATGAGGTGAATCTGCACGTGCTCGTACCGGCCTTGCTTCAGGAGTGACCTCGGATACGACACACCTGGATCGTGAGCGAGCCGCGGAGGGACGATGGCAGGGGCCGGCGCCTCACCGCTGTTCGCCGGTGGTTGGGCGCTCGGGGGGCTGGGTTGAGCGGATGCCGTGCGCCAGATCGCAACGACGCCGAAGGCGATGGTCCAGCGTGTGACCCGAGTGCAGTTCATGGGCGCACCCAAGGTCCGCTCCTGCCCCTGTCCGACTTCATTTTTTTTTCTGGAGGTCGGCTGTGAAGCATCTGCGCCCGAGCGGCGAATACGGACACAAGCGATGATAGAACAATCCAAGCGGCTCATGGTCGACGTCGGCCCGAGCTGGGTCCTATGGCTGCTGATCGTGCTCAGTATACTGTCCTTGGCGGTCGCGCTCGATCGCTGGCGGGTGTTCCGATCTCAACCAAGACAGGTCGATGCCCTGGTGCAACACCTGCACCGCTTGCTAGAGGCGGGAAACATCGATCATGCGCGGCGTGAGTTGTCGAACGCCCGGGGCGTCGCAGCAGAGATCGTGCTCGCCGGCTTGGCCCAGTGGGAGCGCGGAGCGAGCGCAGCTGGCGAAGCCATGGCAGCGGCGACGGGGCTCAAACGGGCACAGCTCGAGCGGCGACTGATAGTGCTCGGGACCGTGGGCAACAATGCGCCGTTCGTCGGGTTGCTCGGGACGGTGATTGGGATCGTCGGGGCTTTCGACGAGCTGGGTAAGGCCGGGCGCGCGGCCGCGACCGCCGCCGAGCTCGCGCCGGAGCGCGTCATGGCACCGATCGCCGAGGCGTTGGTGGTCACCGCCGTCGGTTTGGTCGTCGCCATCCCGGCAGTAGCCCTGTTCAACTACTTTCAGGATCGCCTGCTGGCCACGCTCGCAGACGCGGAGACGCTCGGGCACGTGCTGCTGGCGCACGTCGGGGCAGCGCCCGAAGCCGAGCCAGCATTCGACGAGGCCGCCCATGGCAGCTAGCGACCCCCAGCGGGGGCCAATCACGAGCATCAACGTCACCCCGTTGGTGGACATCACCCTGGTGCTGCTGATCATCTTCATGGTGACGGCGCGCGTCGTCGTGAATCGCCAAGCGCTCGATTTGGATCTGCCCAAAGCTGCCACGGGCAACCCCGTTCAAGAAATCTTCAGCGTCGCATTGCCGGCGGATGGGGGTATCGAGATCAACGGCGAACGCGTGCGCACGGACGACGACCTCGTCACTCGAGCGCGCCTGGCTCGCGCGCGGCATCGAGAGCTGCGCGCTGTGGTGCACGCCGATGCCCGAGTGCCGCATGGTCGCGTCATGCGCGCCCTGGATCTGCTCAGGCAGAGTGGCGTGGAAAAGATCGGGTTCGGCGTCGTCCCTGTGCCGCAGACGGAGCGCGCCCGGTGACGCACTCCGCGCTGTGGCGAGTGACCCTCCGCCCGGACCCCTTGAAGGATCCGCGTCCGCTCCCAGCGTCCAATCGGTGGTGGCTCGCGTTGTGGGTCATGCTCTCGAGCGCGGTTCACGGAAGCCTGGGTTTGGCCCTTCCGTCGGCAGGGGCGGTGGCTCCGCCGCTGACCTACGCGGCGACCGAGGTGTTCGACATCGACCCGCCGCCGCCGCCGCCCGTTCCCCCGGACCCGCCCGCAGCACCTGCGATCCCCCGAGCCGCGTTGCCCCAGTCGCCGTCGCCGTCGCCGCGCACGCCTCGCTCGAGCCCGCCGTCGCCGCCGCAACTCGCGGCGGCCGTGCTGACCGCACGGGACGACGCTGCACCACTCGACTTCACCGATCAATTCGTGACTGGTCGAGCCACGATGTTTGCGGGCGGGGCTACCAGCTCCCGCGGCGCGCCTGGGCCCGGGCTTCACCCTGCTGCGGGCGTTGCTCCCGCTCCACCTGCTGCTGCAGGCCAGGGCCCGAGCCGAGATCTTTCCCGCCGGCCTTCCGTCGTCGGCGGTTTTGCGTGGTCGTGCCCGTTTCCACCGGCGGCCGACGCCGGGGGCATCGACCTCGCGGTGGTCCAGCTGAAGATCCTCGTCAACGCGCGCGGCGCGCTCGACGAAGTTGTCGTGATGACGGATCCGGGGCACGGTTTCGGAGCGGCGGCTCGCCGCTGCGCGCTGGGAAAGCAGTTCCGCCCCGCGCACGACCGCACGGGCGCAGCCGTCGGCAGCGAGCTCGTGGTTCGGGTGCGGTTCACCCGGTGACCTCGAACCCCGCTGTCGAATTATCGTACTTACTGGACTAGGGCCTGTCCCTGAATTGGTCCGGCCCGTGAACGTGAACGTGTGCGTGCCCGTGCCCGAGAAGTCGAGGAAAGAGCAGGCCACGCTCGAACGGACCGGCATCCACAGGGTCGCGACTTCGAGCGCTTGACTCTGGCGCTGGGGCTGCCTGGATCAGCGCTGGTTAGGCTTCGGCGTAGGGGGTCCGGTCCAGCCAGACGTCCAAAACGGCGGGTCACTGGCAGGAAATGACTCATCGATGGCCTCGTCGATGCGGCGCTCGCGTTCCTCGCGCCGAGCACGCTCGGTGGTCACGTCTCGGGGTGCCAGGACCCATACCTCGGGTGCTCCCACGCCGCTCAGGGCTGCGCCGGCGGCATCGCTGCGTTCAGCGTCTGGTGTCCGCGCGCCCACCAGCACCCCATGGGGGGTCAGGCGGTCTTGCGGAAAGTCGTAGGCACTTTGCCACTCCTTCAGACTCGCCACGCCCCCAGCGAGTGGCGCAGAGATCGCGCTTGCCGGCACGGCGCAGATGTCGTCGGTCGTGAAATGACGGTCGACCAAAGCTCTAACAGCCTTGGCTGCCACCTTCTCGTTGTCGAACACTGCATAGACAAGCTGATGTGGGGCAGACATGGCATTCTCCTGGCTGAGGAACCGTCGGCTGATGCAGCAAGACTCGTGCCGTTCGAGTAGCACCTGCGTGAAAGCTTCGCCCCCTCCGGGGCGCGTAGTCGAGGCGTTCCAGCGGCTACCCGCTTGGCTCGGAAGCCAGCCGTCCCACCCCGAGGCCGCCCAGGTGCTGCCCGGGCGAGGTGCGCGTATGCGAACTCCGGATGACTGGCAACGTTTCTGTCAGGCGTTTTCTGGCCGCCGGTGCGCGACTGGGCGCGAGCGCGGCGTGCCTGCTGCCCGTCGGCTTGCGAGCGGAGGCGGTTTAGCTATCCTTCGGGGTGGGATCTGGGATTGGGAGCATGAGCGACCGTAGAACAAAGCTATTCCACACCATCGTCATGGTCGGCGCGGCCTTCGGCGGCGCGCTCGCCTGTTCGGGTGGCGAAACCGCTTCCGGCGAAAAGACCGAACGAGCTTCGGGCGACACACAATGTGTCGACGGCGCGCCTGGTTGCGAAGCGGGTGCTGGCGCGACGACGGGAGCCACCGGTGCCGTCACGACTACAGGCGCCGCGACTAGCACCACGGGCGTGAGCGGAGCGACGGGAACCATCGGAGCCACGGGCGGGAGCGGAGCGACGGGAGCCACCGGAGCCACGGGTGCGAGCGGAGCGCAGGGAGCCACCGGTGCGACGGGCGCCACGGGAGCTACCGGAGCCACGGGTGCGAGCGGAGCGACCGGAGCGACGGGTTGCGTGCCTGGCTCGACGGGTGCGACAGGAGCCACTGGTGCGACGGGAGCCACTGGTGCGACGGGAGCCACTGGTGCGACGGGAGCCACTGGTGCGACGGGAGCCACTGGTGCGACGGGAGCCACTGGTGCGACGGGCGCGACCGGCTCGATGGGCGCGACGGGCGCGAGCGGGTCGACCGGGGCTGCGCGCGGAGCGACGGGCGCATCCGGTTGCGGCTGGCCGCCCACGAAGTGATGACGTACGGAAGCGCCGGCCGTTGGGGTGGACAGCTCACCGCTCGGCCGTTACCGGAGGCGGACGCGGAGCTCGAGGCCCTCGACGACTCACAGCGCGAGGAACTCGTGGCGGTGTGGCTCGGGCGTGCGGCGAGTGAGCGCCGCGTGGCGGACGCGTTCGAGGTGATCCGTGCCGCGCTCGCCGATCTCCGGGCTCCGGACGAGCTCATTGCGCTCGCGACGCGCGGAGTGGATGACGAGTATCGCCACGAAGAGCTGTCGCGGCAGGTCGCGTCGCGCTTTGCCGGACGCGAGCTCGAGCCGCCGCCTCGCTTGACGTTGGTGGTGCCCGACCACCCCGGGGCAGACGGCGAACTGTTGCACACTCTGCACGTGCTCGGTCATTGCGCGATGAACGAGACGTTCGCGAGCGCCTTCCTCGAGACCAGCCTCACGTTCGCCAGGGCGCCGCTCGCGCGCGTGGCAGTCTTGGAGCTATTGTCGGACGAGATCGATCACGCGCGACTCGGGTGGGCACACCTGAGTACGCTCGACGATGCGCGGCGTCGCGGCGTCGCGCCGTGGATCACGTCGATGGTCAAGGCGAACCTGAAGATGTGGCGTGACACACCCCGGCCCTACTCGACCGACCCACTGGTCCATCGCCACGGTGCTCCGCCGGCGGCTGCCGTGGAGGCTGCGCTGACGGGCGCCGTTGCAGATCTGATGATCCCCGGGCTCGAGCGCTTCGGGCTACCCACCGCATCGCTGCGGGCATGGCTGGCTGACGGCGCACCCACGGACTGAAGCGGATGGCTGCCCGCGCTGCAGCAATTGCAGTGCGTCGCAACGCCCGCGCAGCAGGTGCATCGCGGGTCCGTGTTCCAGTAATGTTGGTTTTATGCATCACGGGTTTATTTCTGGGCCGCTTCAGCGCCTGAAAATACTCAAAGGTGATGTAAGGTAAGGGCGTGTGCGCGTGCGGTCGAGCGCGGCCAGAGATGGCTGAGGTTTCGGCGCGGAGTGCGTGCACTTAGCCCCCCCGACCGAAACGCATGCTGAAGAAGATCCTTTCCGTCGCGACCGGTTCGCTCGCTACCTCGCTGTGTCTCGCTTCAGGCTGCGCCAACGGCTCACCTGACTCGAGCGAGGACCTCCTGGATGCGAGTACGACGGCCACGTCCAGTTTTACCTCCGCGGGCGTCGACGCTGCCGCCGTCACGAGCACGAGCGTGGCCAGCACGACGAGCGGGACCAGCACCACGGGCGGCGATGCCTCTGTGATGACGAGCACGGTGGGGACGACCACGGACGGGACGACCACGACGGACGGGACGACGACCGACGGCGCGACCACGACCGGGGGCACGTCGACCGACGGTACGACGACGACCGGCGCTACGACCACCGGCACCACCACCGGTGGCCCAGAACCGGAAGTGAACTTGAGCGGGGGCCCGGGGGAGTGCCCGGAGAGTTGGGGCGGCAGCAACGACGGCAGCATCACCTGGTACACGTTCTCGCAAGGCACGGCGAATATCGGCGACGTGAACTGCAGCTTCGGCATCCAGCAAGGACCCGATCGCGTCAACCACGTGTACACCGGCAACGGGGAATTTTTCGGGGCCATGAACACCGCGGACTACAACACCGCGGCCGCTTGTGGAGCTTGTGTCGAGGTGAGCCGGCAGGACACGGGGCAGAAGGTAGTGATCACCATCGTGGACCAGTGCCCGATCGCGACCAACAACAAATGCGTGTCTGGCCACATCGACTTGAGTCAGGCAGCGTTCTCGCAAGTCGGCAACGTCGGTGACGGTTACATCGGCAATCGCGCGGGCAAGGGCCAGATCAACTGGAAGTACGTGCCGTGTCCCACGAGCAACGACGTCTCGTTCAAGCTCAAGGAACCCGACAACGAGTTCTGGAACGAAGTGTTGGTGCAGGGCCATCGCGCGCCCATCCAATCGGTGGAGGTGCGCGTCGATGGCACCTGGGTCCAGGCCACGCGCACGGAGTACAACTATTGGGCGCCCCCGGAGAACGACTTCGGGACCCCGCCGTTTCGGGTGCGCGCTACCGACATCCATGGCAACTTCGTCGAGGCAAACCTCGAGATGCAGCCCGGCGACATCGACACGGGCTTTCAGCTCTGCGAGTAGCGGCTCGGACCCACTCGCGAGGTCGGCTGCGGAGTCGACCTCGCGTCCGCCGGCGATGCTCAGGAAGTGGGCTTTTCGCAGTTCACCATCCACGCGATGCCGAAGCGATCGGTGAGAGCTCCGAAGCCTGCCGCCCAAAACGTTTCACCGAAAGGCATGTTGACCTTGCCCCCTTCGGCGAGCGCGTCGAAGGCTTTGCGTGCTTTGTCGGTGTCGGTGAAATGGAGCGACAGCGAGCAGCTGCGCATTGAGCCTTCGTACGGTGACCAGGGGCCCGTGTCAGAAGCCATCAGGCGGCCATCGGGAAGCTTCAGCGTCGCGTGCATGATGCGATCTTGATACTCGGGTGGCACGTCCCCCTTCATCGGAGACTCACCGAAGGTTTGCGAAAACTCGATCTCACCGCCGAGCACCTTGGCGTAGAAGGCGAACGCTTCGCTGGTCTTGCCGTCGAAGTTCAGGTACGGGGTAGGCATGATGCTCTCCTTTGCTGAATGGGAGGGGGAGCTTAGGTCCGGCCCTTGCGCTTGACAACCCTCGCTAGGGGCAACGCCTCTACTGAACGCGATGATCGGCGCTCAAAAAGGCAAGCTCTGGTACACGTCCAGATCTACGGACATCGAGGGCAGCGGGGTGAGCCAGGGACGCTCGAGCGGGGGCATGTCGACGCAACACACCCGGATCCTCCGAGCGCGAGCCACGTCCTCGAGCTCATCGAGGAAACGCTGGAGCCGGTCTCCGCTAAACGGGCAGTAGAGAAAGAACACGGTTCCGGTGGTCATGAAGCGTACCCAGTCGGCCGCGTCACCCTCGATGAACCGCGTGCGGCTGAGGTTCAACCAGGCGGCGCGTCCGGTCGCGGCTCGCACGAGGGCGGGCTGAATTTCGATGCCGATGCAGCCTGCGCCTGTCAGCGCGTGCGCCAGAAATGCAGTGCGGCCGGTCCCGGATCCGATGTCGACGAAGACGTCCGTCGAGGTCACACGCGCCTGCTGGACGGCATCCACCACGGTGGCCACAGGACACGGTAGATAGGGCACACAACCGCGCGGAAGCGCCGGATGGTCGTCAGCGATCTCTTCGACGTCCCACACCAGATCGAGCCAGCGGTCACGCAATTCGAGGGGAACGTCGTTCAACCTGCTTCGGAACAGCGCGGGGGTGGCCTGCCTGTTGACCAAGAGCGAGCGCAGGTGGATGGCTCCGAGGTCATCGCGCACGCTCGCAAGGTCACCCATGCGGGGCCAGCCTAAGCCCCGCACGCGCGAGGCGCAACATTGCCCCTTCGCCCTGGACTCGTCTAAAGTCGCCGAGGATCCGTGGCCAACGACAAGCAGAGAAATTGGTGGCTCCTGGCGCTGGGGCTGGTGCTCCTGTCGCTGGTGTTTGCGCTCGGCGCCATGCGTCTGCTGGCTCCCGATGACGTTGGGAGGCAGCCTCCTCACGCGAAGCCCGCCGCGCCGCCAGTTCCGACGCCGTCCGAGGTCGAGCCGCCGCCGACCTCTCAGGCTGCGCCGGCGGTGCGGGCGCCGGCACCCGAAGCGGAAAGGCCGGGCCCCGTCGAGCCAGCGGCGGTGCAAGCCGCCTGCGCTCGAGCCGCCGATTGCCGGGGTCCGAAGACGGCGGATTGCGTTACTGCGACGTGTGAAGCAGGACGTTGCGTCTTCGACCGCTCGCGCTGCGAGTGCCTCGCTGACGCTGAGTGCGACGATGGAGTCGAGTGCACGCGCGACCTTTGCTTCGCGGCCACCAAGAAGTGCATCCACATCCGCTCGGCCTGCAACTAGACCTGTCCCTGAATTGGTCCGGCCCGTGAACGTGAACGTGAACGTGTGCGTGCCCGTGCCCGAGAAGTCGAGGAAAGAGCTATCCATGGCGGTCGAAGTGTGTTCCATGGGTAGGCCAGGCGATGTTCAACACAATCGACAAGGACGCCCGGGTGAACTGATCCGACAGGTGGCCTCGTCCTCGCGGTAGTCCTTCTATGATCGCGTTCGCGATAACGAGCAAATCCAGCGCGACTTGATACACTTCCAATCCCTCATGATCGAGCAGCCATCGGCCCCACCTCGGCATCGGTTGCGCTTCTTCGGGCACGGGCACGTTTACGTTCACGTTCACGTTCACGGGGCCATCGTCCAATTCAGGGACAGGCCCTAGCTCACGCTCGAGCGTTTCTACGACCGTGGCTCAGTCGAAGCAGGAACAGGTCTGCGCAGTCTCCATGATTCCGGAGGTGCCGTGGATGATGGTGCTGCCCCAGTCGGTCAAACTACTGACGTTGAAGTTTTGCGTGATGTCCAGGCTGCCCAAGTCGCCGCCATTGCCTGACCACGACCAGCCGATGTAGCCAATGCGGCTCGACTCTGCCTTCGACATGATCGCGGCCTCCTCGACGTTCTTGCCGGCACCGTGGTCGGCGGCGAACTCACCGACGACGAGCGGAAGCCCGTGCCCGAGGAAGGTGTCGATGTAGCCCGTGACCGCGCTGGCGCTGCCGTACACGTCGTACATGTGCACCGAGAACAGGACGTTCCGATCCGGATCGGCGTTGAAGACGTTCGTCGCGGCGGAATCCTCGTCGTTCCGCATGATCTCTTCCCAGTCTTGTCCCCAGTTCGGGGCGTCGACGACGAGCAGGTGCTTGAGTCCGGCGGCGCGGAGCGTCTGCACCGCTTCCTGGTGAAACGACGACCACTGGGTCGACTCGGTGTTGCCGAATGGCTCGTTCGCGATGTTGATCATTACATACGCTTCTTGCCCGGTGATGGCGCCGAGCACCTCGCTACTCGTCCAGTAGTTGACGGCGTCGTCGGGATGTACCGCCGCGGCGGACTCCCCGAACCCCGTGGAGTCGTGAACCTCGAGCATGGCCACCAGGCGATTGTCCTTCGCCCAGGAGATGATCTGCGACAACGTCGAGCCGCTGGTACGCGACCACTGACCGCCGGTGGCGAGCACCACGCGCACGGTGTTGGCGCCGACGGACGCCGCGTCGCTGAACGCGCCCTGGGTGTTGGACGAAAACCAGGCGTGGGGTACGTTCACGCCGCGCATCACGAACTCGTTGCAGTTGACGTCGTAGACGCTCGTGCCCTCGACGTAGAAGCCGACCGCGTCGCACCCGGTGTTTCCCGTGCCGCCGCCACCGCTGGACGCGGTCGTGGTGCCCACCGTATCGCCCGTGCTGCCGAAGGGGTCGCCCGTAGTGCCGACCGAGTTGGACGGTCCCCCCGTGCTGGAGCCTCCACCACTGCCGTTACCCCCGTCGCTGCCGGTCGTGCCCGAAGGTCCGCCGGAGCTCGTCACGTTCCCGCTGGTCACGCCGCCCGACGTCACCTGGCTGCCGCTGGTGGTGGTGCTGGCCGTGAAGCCACTCGGTCCCGCGCTCGCCGTGGTGTTCGTCACCCCTGCGCTCGTGGCAGCGGTATTGCCCGGGCTGGTCGTTCCGCTGGGTCCTGAATCGGTGCCGTCCGTCCCCGTTGCGTCGTCGCTGTCCGCGGAGCCGCTGCAGCCGAGCAAGGCGGTCAGGATCAGGGAGCAACTCAGGCAATGCGTGAGCGAGTCGAGGCGGGGTAGGCGCATAGAGAAACCAGGGAAAACGGAGTACTAAAACGATTTAGCTGGAAAGGCGCCGCTCGCAAAGTTCGTCCAGTGCCCGGGCGCGCGATTCTCGTCGATCTGACGAAATCATCGGGTGCGGATGCGGTGCGGGTGAAGATCTCCAAGATGGTTGTCAGGCCAAACAGCGCCGACTTCGCATTTCAGGACGTGCCGATCCGAAGCGCGCTACACACTGTAGCTCCTGGAGCGGCGTGGCCTACTCGTCCGAGTAGCAATCGACGAACTGCGGCTCGTCCGGTAGGAACTCCGCGATGAGTGCGTAGAGGGCGGGGTCGTACTCCATCAGCTCTTCGCGTCGATCGACGAAGTTGTGGATGCCGTTCGGAGGATCGGACTCGAGGTTCGTGTAGTACCAATCCTGCACGCCTTCGGCCCAGTACTCCTGCAGATTCTCCATCGCGTAGGTGTTCTCGAACAGACCCGACGACTGCGCATTCTCGAAAGCGTCGCGCAGCCTGTCCTCGAAGGTGGGGTCGACCGCGAACAGGCCGCCCATCGAAATGGTGTGGGCGAACTCGTGTACGCAAATGCCTTCGCCGCGCCAGCGGTCGAGCTCGGTGTTGCACAAGATGCTCTCCTCGGCGCAGGAAGCTGCCGGCAGCCCTCCGAGGCCGCGGGCGCGCTGGTTGATGTAGTCGTCGAGGTAGGAAAACTCGGGGATGTCGTTGGTGAGCTCGTCTTCACCGATGACCGCGAAGCGGACGTGTCTTTCGACGAGGGCCTCCACCACGTCGGGCCGCGCCGACACCATGTCGATCACGAGCTCGCAAACGCGCGTCAGTGCCTCGTCCGCCGGCGACATCGAAGAAACCACGGGCAGGCCGCGGGCGTCGGCATACTTTTGGTAGAACGGATCGAGGTCATCGTACGCTTGGCGGAACTCGTCGGTCAGCGGCATCACCTCGCAGCCGCCTGGGTTGCCGGTCCCGCCAGTACCGCCCGTGTCGCCCGTGGTCGTGCCGCCCGCGCCTCCCAGCGAGGCTTGCCCGCTGCCCTGGCCGGTGGTGGTCGTCTCGGGGATGCCGCCGGTGCTGCTCGTGGCGCTGCCGGTCGAGGTGAGGGTCGTACCGCCGGCTCCGGACGTCGAAGTCGCGCTCACGCTCGTTGCGGTCGCGATTGCCGTGGTGGCCATGGTCGTGCTGCTCGAAGCGTTTGTGCTCGCCGCCGCTGATGCGCTGGTGCTGGCCACACCGGTGGTGCTTTCGGTCGTCGCCGCGCCGTCCGAGGTGTTCGGTTGGGGGGCGACGTCGCCGTTGGGATCGCCGCCGCAACCAGCGACGAGCAGGGCCAAAAGAGCGGCGCGCTCGAACCTCATCGGTCGAGTTTTAGATCGATCGGCGGAGCACGGGGGTGCAACACCGATTCCAGAGCAAGAACAGAGTGAAAAATTGCCGTGCAGCTACGCCCGCAAGGGCTCATTCTTCGGCGCAGGCGCTCCAGTTTGCGTCGGCTTGCTCGCAGGCGGCGTTGGGTTCAGCTGTAGATTCACAAGTGGCGTTCGCCGAGGCACACGCGACGCGCGCCTGGTACTCGACCTTGCAGTTGGGCTCCACCTCGCCCGCGGCCACACAGGGCACCGCGCACGGTGCGACGTCGTCGGTCACAGCCGCGGTAAGCTTCACGAATTTTCTCATCGCGAATTCATGCATGAACCGGCAAGGGAGCGTAGCTTACGCGCATGACGTCAGCGAGCCTCGGTCGTTCACGGTCAGAGTCCGCCTCCTCTCAGCAGGACCAGCCCCAAGCGCTGGGCCAGGCGGTCCAGCTGAAGGCCTCGGATGGCGTGCCCCTGGTCGGGCGGGTATTCGAGCCCGCCGGGCGCAGCCGAGCCAGCTTGTTGGCGTTGCCGGGTATCGGCGTTCCGCAGCGCGTGTTTCGACACGCGGCCGCGTGGCTGCGGCAGCGCGGCGTGCGCGTCGTGAGCATGGACTATCGAGGCGTGGGCGAGTCGGTCCACCCGGACGCTTGCCCCACCGCGTCGCTCACGGCCTGGGCCACGCGGGACGCTGTGTGCGGCTTGGACTTCGTGCGCAGCACGTACGACGACGCCCCCGTGCTGCTGGCCCACAGTTTCGGCGGGCAGATCTTGGGGCTCGCCGACGAGTTGCGCGGCGTGCGTCGGGCGATCCTCGTGGGGTCGCAGTTGGGACATCCGCAGCACTGGCGGGGTTGGTCACGCGTGCAGGTCGAATTCTTTTGGCGCTGCTGGCTGCCGTTGGCAGGGCTCGTCTCCGATCCACTACCGCGCTGGGCGCTCGGCGAACGGCTGCCGCTCGGGGTCGCGCGCCAGTGGCGTGCCTGGGCGACGAGCGGTGACTGGCTGTTCGAAGAGTTCCCGGACGCACGCGACCGATTCGCCGACTTCCGCGCACCGTTGCTCATGTGTTCGAGCCGAGACGACACGATCGCGCCGCCGCACGCGGTGCGGGCGCTGCTAGCGTGTTTTCGGTCGGCTCCCACCGACCTCATCGACATCGAGTCGCAGCGGGTCGGCCACGTGGGCTTCTTTCGCCCGGGGTTCGAGTGGTTGTGGGAACGCTGGCTCGATTTCGCCGTGAGCCGTTAGTGTAGGGCGCCACCATGAAAGCGACGGGTGCGCCCGCTACCGTCGCTTCGCAGGTTCGCCCCACTGACAGCCTTCAAAGCGGCTGCGCCACGCTCGCGGTCGCCTGCTCTCGTTCCGGGACCGGTCGACCCAGTTTCACGACCAGGCCCTGCGGGAGCGTCACGTGATCGAGGTGCCCCATCTGCTCGGTATCGGGCAGCAGCACGTGCAGGTGCAGACTCTCTCCGGAATGAATGAAGGCCTCGGCGTTCTCTCGTGCGTAGAAGCCCGTGATCGAGACGCGCGCGGATGCGAGCGAATGCTTGCTGGCGGTCCGTGAGAGTTCTTCCTTCGCCAGGGGGCGAGGTGTGTCCCGCCCGATGCCGAGCGCTGGACCGTTGACGATATTGTACTCGATGTCCTCGGCGCGACCGTCGACGCGGATCGCCATAGGCTCCTGCTCGGAGAATCCCGCCGCCCGCCCGCGCTCTGCGAGCTCGGCGGGAAGCGCTTGCCAGTCGATCGAACGCGTCAGCGTCCGCTCGTGCCAGGTGTCCACTCTCGCGACGGCGAGGAAAGCAGCCCGCTCGTCGCTGGCCCGTTGCGCCGCGGAGGCGTCGGGATACGAGACCCAGACTTCGCCGTCGACGATCGCGATCTCACCACGCAAGTCGCTGAGCGAGCCGACGCCGACCAACGGCTCGCCGTCAGGTAATTCGCGCAAGAGCAACCGCGACCCCACCTGACCGCTGAACAGGGCCGGCAAAGAGCTGTAGGTAGACACTCCGCCGTGGCGGGACGCCCCGCGCGGGAGTCCGTCGCGCAGCGCGGGGTCGGTCGGCTCCGGCGCTGCTCCGGACGACATCGGGCGATCCTCGGGAAACGTTGCGTGCCGCGAGCAGCCGCACGCTAGGACCATGAGCAACAACATCAAGCGCGCCATGCCGGGGTCGATGCAATCGGGATGCCGCACACACGGTCGCCCTGCGTGCGGTAAGTAGCGCCGCAACGACCTCGAAGGCTCGCCGCGTTTCGCCCCGCTGCGTCTCGGCGCCACACGTTCCAAAAGCGCGGCCAGCCTACCGCGCCCGGCGCCGCCGCGCTCAGTACATCATGAGTGCGCCGCCACCGGAAGCGTCCGAGTAGTACAGGCGCAAGCGCAGAATGTACTCACGCCCTGGCATCAGGCGCAAGTTGAGCATGGCATTGTGCGAGGTACCGCTGTCGTCGTCCGCCGCCAGATAGCGGGGACCGTCGTTGGTCACTTCGAACAGGACCATTACCGTGTCGAGCGCACCGAACGTCTGAATGGTGTACGCGCGGGTTTCGGTGGGGCGGATCTTCCAGTCGAGCTGCCCGCCGGATTGCAGCTGGATACGCTGAAGGTCCCAGACCTTGAGCTCCGGCAGCTCTGGAGCGATGGCGGGGTAAAAGCGACGGACTTCGTCGATGTCGGTGGGCGACAGGCCGCCCTTCGGTACCAAGGGCTTGTCCCGAAGTTCTTGGGGTTCCGAGATCAGCCCTGCTTCGAAATGATAGTGCATGACCGAGTCCCGATCCCACGCGCCCCCTTGCACGTCGCGCGGATTGAGCTTGCGGATGATGTTGTAGAACGTGGTCTCGCGGTCCCAAAAGTTCGGGCTGCCGGCGAAGTACGAGTAAACGGCGGATTCGTTCCAGACGATACCGGAGTTGGGGTTCTGATGTTCGTGAGGAAAGCCGAGAGCATGGCCGATCTCGTGCAGCGCGGTGTCTCTGCCATAGGCCGTGGTGAGGTCCCAGCCGAAGTTCATGGTCGGTTTGGAGGGGTCACGCACCAGGTCGATGGAATCACGCCCGATGTACGACCATGAGCCGTCGTTCCCGTCGAAGGCGATGCGGATCTCGGCCTCGCTCGCTTGCGCGACCTCCTTGAAGGTGAGCCCGATGCCGAGTTCCTTCCAAGTGGCGAATGCGCCGCGCACCGCGTCGCGCTGCGGGGCTGGTCCGGCTGCGGCTGTCGGCTGTGCCAGAAAGTGGTAGCGCAGCTCCGTGCCGTTCACCCACTTCTTCTCCGTTTCGCGGATGAGGCGGGCTCGCCGCGGGTCGATGACCGCAGGCAGCGGCCGCTCTCCGACGGGTGGCAGTCGGCACGCGCCCTTGGGGCTATTCGTCGAGTCTTTGGCTTCATACTGGGGCTTGGTCATCACGAGTCTCCCATAGGACGATTCGCCTACACCTCGAAGCCACGCTGCTGCGAGCTGCTAGAACGAGGTCGTCCCCTAAAAGCTAACTGTCCCACGCTGCAGGTCATCGTGTCAACGCGCGTCGGCGACTCGATACGCGGGACATGGGGAGCGTCACGGTCTGTCTACTGAGCTTGACAGGATGTTTCGCGGCCGGGCTGTCAAGTGCAGTTGATGCCGACCCGTGTGTGGAGTCGATGTGCTAGGCATTAGGTGATTGTTGTCGCGGCGATGCGTCGGACGCTCAAGTCCCGGCGGAGACAGCGGCCCGACGGCGAAAGCGCGGAGTTCATGGGTGCGTCGGAATTCGCCAGATCCAGGCGATGCGCAGCGCTAGCCCGCCGTGACGAACGTCTGGAGTGGAGCGCTGCTGGCAGAGCGCATGGCGCGGCAAAGCGCATTGCGTTTCAGCAGATCGTGGGAGCGTGTGCGGTCGAGGACGCTTGCGAAGCAGTGAGGTTCTGAGGGTTCACGGACAACTACTCGTGGATCAACGACGATGGCGCAGACGCTCCGCTGCTCTTCGAACTCTGTGGTGCCAGCCTACCGGAGCGCGATGGACGGCTTCGCCGGCTTACTCCCGGTACGAGGTCCGAGCCTCGTCGGCGATCCTGACCTTGCGGGAACGCCGAGCGTGGCAGGCAACGGCGAGGGCTAGCTCGACGTCGCGGCCGCCGAGGGCCGCGAGGCAACGCGGGTTGCGTGAGCGCTGGGGCGGCGCAGGCGACGGCAGGGTGCAGGCGAGCTTTTGCGCACAATCACGCTCAATGGGCGGGTACTGCATTGCTGCCACACCTCGTAGGATGTCCCAATCGCCGCTGCCCATTGGCGGAAATCGCCAGATCGGAAGGTCGTGGGGGCGTGAGTGAAGCGCACGCCGGACGTGCGAAGTGCTCGAATCTGCCGCTACTTTGAAAGATTCGCCCCACGCGTGTACAGTTGACTGGCACGAGCGGAGCCAAGAGACGATGGGGGCCCCATGAGCATGCCACTCCCGAACGATGCAGTGTTCCGGGCGTTCTTCGAGGTCGCCCCCGATCTACTGTGCATCGTGAGCCCGGACGGCTACTTCGAGCACGTGAGCCAGGCGGTCGAGGCATTGGGCTACAGCTCCGTCGAGCTGGTGTCGTTGCCGTTGCTCGAGTTCCTGCACCCCGACGATCGAGCGGCCATGGCTGCGGAGTTGGGGCGGCTTCTCGAGGGAGTACCCATGATTGGACACGAGAGCCGTTACCGCCGCAAGGACGGCTCCTTCCGTTGGCTGTGCTGGAATGCGCGTCGGGCTCCGGACGGCCACGTCTTCGCTGTCGCGCGCGACGTGACGGAGGCAAAACATGCCGAGTCGGCTTTGCAGCAGGCTCACCAGTTCTTGGACGCCATCGTCGAGAACATTCCGAACATGGTGTTCGTAAAGGACGCTGACCGCCTGGCGTTCATGCGTTTCAACCGCGCGGGTGAGGTGCTGTTGGGCGTGCCCAGCACCGAGCTCTTGGGCAAGAACGACTATGACTTCTTCCCGGAGGATGAAGCGGCGTTCTTTCAAGCCAAGGACCGGGAAACGCTGAACGCGGGCAAGCTGGTCGAGATCCCGGAGGAGCCGATTCAAACCGCGCGGGGCCTACGCACGCTGCGCACCAAGAAGGTGCCGATCGCGGATCCCGACGGGACTCCGCGTTATCTGCTCGGGATCTCCGAGGATATCACCGAGTTCAAGGCCGGCGAGGAGGCGCGAGCGCGCCTCGCCTCGATCGTTGCCGACTCGGCAGACGCCATCATCGGACGCACGCTCGAGGGTGAAGTCACGAGCTGGAATCGCAGTGCCGAGCGCATGTTCGGCTACACTGCCGAGGAAATGTTGGGGCAGCCGGTCTCCATTCTATTCCCAGATCGACTGCGCGACGAAGAGACGCTCATCACCGAGTCCTGCAAGAAGGGTGAGCGCCTAGAGCCCTATGAAACGGTAAGGCGCTGCAAAGACGGACGCGAAATCGAGGTGTCCGTGACGACGTCGCCGGTGCTCGATTCGTCAGGACGCATGATCGGTATGTCCACCATCGCGCGAGACATTACCGAACTCAAACGAACCCAGCGACAGCTCGTCCGTGCAAAAGAAGCCACGGAAGCCGCCAATCGCGAGCTCGATGCCTTCAGCCATTCGGTGGCGCACGATCTTCGCGCCCCGCTGCGAAGCATCGACGGCTTCAGCCACGCGGTGCTCGAGGACTATGCCTCCCTGCTCGACACACAGGGACAGAAGTATCTCGGCTTCGTGCGCGAGGCGGCACAGAACATGGCGCAGCTCATCGACGACATGCTGGTTCTGTCTCGGGTCACGCGCAGCGAGCTCCAGCGCGAGCAGGTCGACCTGTCGGCACTCGCCAACGGCGTGCTCGAGCGACTGAGGCGCGACGATCCCGAGCGCCAGGTCGACGCCAGCGTGCAAGCCGGGCTCGAGGTTGACGGGGACGCGCGGCTGTTGACGGTCGCCTTCAACAACCTGCTGGGGAATGCCTGGAAGTTCACGAAGAAGCGCGAGCGGGCGCGCATCGAGTTCGGAGCTTCGTGCGTGGAAGACAGGCTCACCTACTTCGTGCGCGACAACGGAGCCGGTTTCGACATGAACTACGCCAACAAGCTGTTCCGCGTGTTCGAGCGCCTCCACAGCAGCACGGAGTTCGAGGGGACGGGCGTCGGTCTGGCGACGGTGCAGCGGATCATCGGGCGCCACGGCGGCCGCGTGTGGGCCGAGGGCAGCGTCGACGCGGGCGCGTCGTTCTATTTTACATTGGGGGAGATGGAGTGAAGCGATGGTGGCAACGGTCAACGAGAAGGTGATCCTGCTCGTCGAGGACAACCCGATGGACGAGGAGCTCACGCTTCGCGCCCTCAAGAAGAGCAAGGTCTTGAATCCGGTGGTGGTGGCGCGGGACGGTGTCGCCGCGCTCGACTACCTGTTTGCCCGCGGCCCCCACGCCGGGCGTTCTACCGCCGACCTGCCTCAGCTGGTGCTGCTGGACCTCAAGTTGCCGAAGCTCGACGGTCTCGAGGTGTTGAAAGAGGTGCGGAAGCACGAGATCACGAAGCTGCTCCCGGTCGTGATCCTGACGTCCTCGGTCGAGGAAGACGACGTGGCGCGCGGCTACAGCCTCGGTGCCAACAGCTACGTCCGAAAGCCGGTCGACTTCGACCAGTTCAGCGAATCCGTACGTCAACTCGGGCTGTATTGGCTCGTCCTGAATCAGCAAGTGCCCCCTGGCCGGAGAGCGTGAGCATGGGTAAGACCTTGCGCACGCTGCTCGTCGAAGACGTCGAACGAGATGCGCTCCTGCTCGTGCGGGAGCTCGAGCGTGGGGGGTTCGAGGTGAGCTTCGAACGCGTGGACACCGCCGAGGGGTTGGCGTCTGCGCTGGATCGGCAGTCCTGGGACGTCGTCGTTTCGGACTACACCATGCCTCGTTTCAGCGCGCCGCAAGCCTTGGCGTTGGTGAGGGAGCGTCGGCTCGATCTTCCGTTCATCATCGTCTCGGGGACCGTCGACGAGGAGACGGCGGTCGGCGCCATCCGCGCGGGCGCTCACGACTTCATGGCGAAGGGGCGCCTGGCCCGCCTGGTCCCGGCGATCGAGCGAGAGCTGCAGGAAGCTCGGCTGCGGGCGGAGCGGACGAGGCTGGAGCAACAACTGGTGATTTCCGACCGCATGGCCTCGGTCGGTACATTGGCAGCGGGTGTCGCGCACGAAGTCAACAACCCGCTGTGTGCGCTGATGGGCAACCTCGAGTTCGTTGCCGACGATCTCGATCAGCTGATTCAGGACGTCAGCGCACCTGCACCGGTCAGCTACGCGGCGAAAGCTCCGGAGAGCCACGGCCTCGCTAGCGCGCTCGCGCGGCTAGTCGCGATTCAACGACCCTTGAACGAGGCGCGCGACGCGGCCGAGCGGGTGCGCATGATCGTGAAGGATCTCAAGGCCTTCTCGCGGTCCGACGAGGAGACGAGAGGGCCGGTGGACGTACATCGGGTGATCGACTCGTCGCTCCGTATGGCGCACAACGAAATCAGACATCACGCGCGTGTGGTGAAGGTCTATGGTCAGGTCCCGCTCGTAGAAGGCAATGAGGCCCGGTTGAGCCAGGTGTTCTTGAATCTGCTCGTCAACGCTGCACACGCGGTGCGCGACGGTCAGGTCGATCGAAACGAGATCCGAGTGGAGACGAAACTGCGCGGTGCCGAGCGCGTGGTCGTCGAGGTGCGCGATACCGGTGCCGGCATTGCCGCGCACGCGCTCCCCAGGATTTTCGACCCGTTCTTCACGACCAAGCCCATCGGTGTCGGGACTGGACTGGGCTTGGCGATCTGCCACCGCATCGTGACGGCGCTCGGCGGCGAGATGGAGGCGGAGAGTCAGGTAGGCGAGGGTACCGTGATTCGGGCGATCCTGCGCGTGGCCACGGGCACGACCGGTGAACAGCAGGAACGACCGTGGGTACCAGCGCGACGTCGCGGAAAGATCTTGCTGGTGGATGACGAGGCGGTGCTCGGGCTCACGGTGCAGCGCATGCTATCCTCCGCGCACGATGTCGTCTGCCTGACGAGCGCCCGGGAAGCACTCCGCCGCATCCTCTCCGGTGAGCGATTCGACATCGTACTTTGCGACCTCATGATGCCCGACGTCACGGGCATGGATCTGCACACGGCGCTGTCGAAGGAGGCGCCCGATCAGGCCGAAAAGATGGCCTTCATGACGGGGGGCGCCTTCACCCATCGAGCGCATGATTTTCTCGATCGCGTGCGCACGCCTTGTATCGAAAAACCCTTCAGCTCGCAGAGCTTGCTGAGGTTCGTCAACTCGCTGCTGCAGTAGCCGCCTATTCCTCGTCGACGAATAGATACACGGTCGCGCCGAGGAAGCTGCCCGTCAGCGTGTCTTCCGTTTCATTCAGACGAGCATCGATCAGCTCACCCTCGCCTGCCATCGCTGCGAAACACTCTGTCGACGTGCAGCTGCAGATACCGCTTTGGACCAACGCCAGCCAGCCGCAATCGACTTGCTCGTCGTCCAGGGAGCACGACTCCAGGGAGGTACTGAAGCCGGCGCCGCTGGAGGTCGTGAAGAAGCAACGATCGGGTTGCTCCTGTTCATAGGGGTCCTGGAGTGCGCACCAGGCGTCCCATGGCGAGAAGGGTTGGACCGGCATCTTCAGCCGGCTGTCCTCCAACGCGGCGCCGTGCACGGGATAACTGCCTCCCTGCACGGGCGGATGAGAAGCGGCGACCTCGCACGCCACGTGCTCGTCTTCGAACCCGTTGTCGCACAGGTACGACTGGTTCTTCTGGGGCGCCGGCGCGGCGGCCCCCACGGTCAGGGTCGCGCTGTGATCGGTCGCGATCACCAGCGATAGATCGGGGCCCCCTTCGATGTAGCCGCTGAGCGTCTTGCCGGCGAGGACGCCGAAGTCGTTCTCGATCTCCTGCCACGCGTCGTACGGTGCGCGCGCTGCCGCATCTGCTTCCGAGCAATCGACGGCTTCGGGCTCTTCCGATGTCGCGTCGGGTTCATCGACCGGCGCGTCGGGTTCATCGACGGGCGCGTCGGGTTCTTCGATCCCGTCGTCGGGGTCTTGCTCGTCGCCGCTGGTCTGGGGCTCTTCAGCGGCTTCGCCGTCGTCGGGTTTCGCCTCACCGACTTCCACGTTCTCTGCGCAGGCGACTGCGGTCAGCGCGAGGCACAACGGCGGCAGCCAGCGGAGGGGGCGCAGCGCGCGCTGAAGGGTGGTGTGCATGGTGAATGGTGTTCGCATGGTTCGAGTCCTGTTCAATGACCTAGGGTTCTGAGTTCGAACGGTTGGTGTTTCATCCGCGCGGATCCTTCACTGCGGCTCTTGCTCCACTGCTCGTAAGAGACCGGCTCCGGCGCAAGAGCCGGCGAGGCGTCGCCGATACACGTCTGCGGTACCATCGCCGCTCAGCATGCTCCGCGCGACTTCTGTGGCCTCCGCAGTGCGGTCGAGTTGACACAGCGCCAGCACCCGGGTCATGCGCCGCTCTGCCATGAGCGCGCCGCTCGCTTGAATCTCGTCGAGGCTCTGCATCAGCCCCAACGCCAGGGTCCCGTTGCCTTGCTGCAACGCCGATTGCGCCCGCCGAACGTAGGACAGTTCCTCGTAGAAGGTGGCTTGCGCCAATTCAGAGTTTGCGCTCGGTGGCGAGGGAGCGTTCGAGCGCTCGGGGCTGGGTCTAGTTCGAGCGGCCTGGCGCCCGACGGCCGTCGCCGATGGCGCCGGTGCCGGCTCGGGCAGTGCGCCGCGAGGCGGCGCGCCGCGCGGGTGCCGTTCGCCGTGTGGTGCCGAGCGGGGCGCGCGGGGGGCTAGCGCCCTGCTAGTTGCCACGGTGGGGGGAGCAGCGCTCGGAGCTTCCGCGGAACTCGCCAGGACGCCCGCGCCGAAACCCACCAGCGCTCCCGTGGCCACGCCCGCGATCATGGCATGCAGCGAAAAGCGGCCGAGGCCCACTGCGGCGGGGGCTCCAGCGCTCGCACTTGGCGAACTCGTTGCGAGCGGCGCTCGAGCGCCGGGCGCGTCAGGGAGCGCCGGCTCGGGGAGAAGACTATCGGCGAGGACCGGCGCTGGCAGCGCCGCGAGCGCCGTACTCAAGCGATCGAGCGTCAGCCGTCGTTGCGCAGCGCTGGGTCCGAGCCCGCGCTTGGCGTGCTCGAGCACGAGGAGTTCCAGATCAGTCGCCAGCGCCGGTTTCTCTTTCACGGTGAGACTTTCTGCCGGCTGGCGAGCTCGTGCCGAAAGGCCTCGCGCACCAGCCGAATCCGAGAGTGAACGGTATTCTCGGGCAAGTTGAGCAGGACCGCGACGCTGGGCACGGGTTGACCTTCGAGGATGCACAGGACGAACACGTCGCGCAGCTTCGTCGACAGTCCGTCACAAAAGCGCTGCACCAAGTGTGCGGCTTGCTTTTCGACCAGTGACTGCTCCGGATCTCGAATGTCGCCTTCGTGGTCGGCTTCGATCGATTCCAGCTCCGCGTCACGGCGTGCTCTCCTGCGATAGTTGCAGCCCACGCGGTACGCGATCGCGTACAACCAGGTGCTGAACTTGGCGCGGCCTTCGAAGGATCCGAGTTTTCCGAACGCGATCAGGAAGACCTCCTGAGTGGCGTCGTCGAGGTAACGTTCCGCGACACCCATGGCCCGCAATTGGCGCCAGACTTGATCGAGGTGGACGCTGCAAGCAGCTGCAAACTCCCCACGGTTCACGGGACCTCTCGCGAGCGGTTGCGCCGAGCCGCTCACGGGGGTGTGCCCGACGAGCTCGTCTTGGAGTGCTGGCGTAGTCACGGATAACCGATTGGTGTTTCGAGCAAGCGGTTCCTTCACTGACCGAAAAAGAAAAAGCGCAGCCCGAGCGCCGCCCGGGCCCCGAAGTCCACCCGGTGGACCACGCTCTCGTCGCTCAGCACGAAGCTGGGACGAGTGATGGGGACCTCGAGCTCTAACTCGCTGAAAACGCTTACGTAATCCCCAAGCCGGGCGAGGCCCACGGCGCCCGCGGCCAGGGAGACCCAGGGCTCCACGACACCGCCGCCGGGTGAGCGAAGCTGCTGCGCTCGGATGGCGCCCGCGTCCACGGCGAGGCTGGGCCCAATGCGCACAGCCGGTCCGAGGAACAAGTACGCGGCCCCCGCGCGAGCGCCGAGCAGAGAGAAGTCGATGGGAGCTGCAGCCTGTTCGGGCGTGGTGCTGTTCGGGGGGAACCAGCGTGCCCCGAGGCTGAACGTGAGGCGCCCGACGTCGCCGCCCGCTGCGATGCCGACGCCGAGCGCCGGATCGGGTAGGGTACCTGCGGCCCCTTCTACCGAGACGGAGAGGTGCGGACGAAACCGCGACTGCCCACCGGGAGCTGCGCTGCGCGCGGCTGGAGCTCGCGCCCGCGGCGCTTCGCCGGGCATGGGCGCCGGCGCAAGATTCGGGCGCTCGGGGGCGTCGAGCGGCCTGTCTTGCTCCGGGGCGTCCGGCACCGCAGCGTCCTCGCCTTCGGCTAGTGACGGATCCAGCGCCAGCGCCACCGCGATCGCAACGAAATCCGCGGCTTCTTGGCAGTCACGCACCGTGACCTGGCGCGTTCCCTTCTGGCCGCCGAAGGCGATCTCGACCGTCACTTCCCAGCGCTCGCCGTTCCAGACCAGCGCGGTGCGCACAGCCATGTCCGTGTCGGTGGGCACGGGGCCGCCCAGCCACTGGCTGACACGTCGCTCGATGTCGCTCGCGGTTGGGCACTCCGGGGGGGCCTGCCACTCGAGCCACGCCGTCGGCGCGGCGCTGGCGGACAGCGTCGAGAGCATCCCGAGCGCCACGCTGCTCCACCATGAACATGTGCGCACCCAGCGGGTTCTGGGCGGATTCAGTCGTCGGGAGTGGTGTGTTCGCTCAGCGTGGTGACCGGCCACTCGGGCCTCCACCATGGAAATATCCCCTGGGCTCTGTTCTTGTTCCCCAATCTTCATCGAGCCCGGCTTCTACCCAAGCGCGAGTTTTCCCCCCTCGGGCAATCGGCCGCGAAAAGCGTCGTGCGCCGGGCACCTGAGGTGCTCTTGACTCGTCAGTGATATGCCGGTTTGGCTTGCCGCACCAGATCGTTGAATTCAATGAGTCGCGCCTGCTCGCTAGGTCGCTCCTATCGTGGGTTCGAAGGCTCGGTTGCATGTCGCAGGCATACCCACGCCGCCGCGCGGCATCGGCAACGAGCGCCACGAGCTGCCGGAGGTGCTCGTCGGGGCCGAGAGACACCACAGCCACGGCTCACTGAATACTCATTGTTTTCAGACCGAGCGTGGCCGCATGGCTAGCGCTGGTCCGTGCGTACGGGCCGCGTGGCTCGCAGGACGCGCGCTGGCGGATACTCGCACGAACCGACTGGAGCGCACGTCCGACGGATCTCAGCTAGGGCAAGTGAAACTCGCCGATCATTCGACGGCCACGGTCGCGGTCGTGAACTCGATGCTACCGCTGTTGTTTTGCGATTCGACGAGCCACTTCACTTCGTGGAACTTGCCGAGCTCGATCCCTAGTTCTTCCCATTGCCGGAAATGTTCGGAGACGGAGATGCGCCCGCACTGACGCGCCGTCTCGCGGATGCTGAAGTATTGGTAAAAGTCCTCGCTGTCTCCGGTAATGGCGGGCTTGTTCTCGCGGAATTTCGACCACACGTCGTAAGTGGCGCCGTCGGCGGTGAGCGTGCCCTCGTTCGTGCGAGGCGAGCCGTCGGAAGCCGTACCCGCGGGCTTCGTCTCGCCCCAGTCGTCGAGGATGTAGAACTCGACCAGCGGATCGACGGTCCACCCGTAGATGCCCACGTAGGTCAAGCCGCCTCCTTGTTCCGTCATGGTGTGCGCGAAGTCCGCGACGATGTTTCCAATTTGGGTGTGCGTCTGAGTTTGGTTGAAGTCGAGGCCGACGCGCGCCAAGAAGTCCTCCACGTTGTTCCAGCTCGCACCGAAAGCCGCTTCTTGTCCGTAGATGGTCATGCAGCCCGAGCCCATCTGCTCTGACCAAATCTCGAATCCGTAGCCGTTGCCTGCGTTGCCTTTGAGCTCCTTGTCGCAATGCTCCTGCCCGCCCATCAGCGGTGGAACCACGGGGCATTCGCTGCCGGTACCGCCCGAGCCGCCGGCGCCCGTGCTCGTGCCCGTGCCCGTAGCGCCGCCTGCGCCGGTCATCCCACCGCTGCTGCTGCTCGCGCCTTCGGTGGCCGTAGTGTTGGTGGTGCTCGTGGCACCGCCCGAGCTCGTGGACGTGCCCGTGCCTCCCACGGCACCGCTGCTCGTCGCGGTCGACCCCATGACACTGCCGCTGCTCATGTTGTTCGAGGCAGAGGTCGTGACCGCGCCCGCGCTGGTCGCGCTGCCCGACGCCGTCGAGCCACTGGTGCTGGTAGCGGTGCCGGTGGTCGTAGAGGCCGCGGAGCTCTGGTCTTCGTTGCCGGTTGCTGCCGAGTCGGAGCACCCCGCGGCGAAGGCCGAGACCAAGTAAGCCGTGATTGCAGAAAGCGATCTCCGAGACGGAGCTGAACTACTACTCATACGCATGATTATGCCCGGCCCGGCGCATTGCCGATCAAGCGTGCGCGCGCGACGCGGGGAGTGAGCTCGATTCAAGGATCAGGCGAACAGTCGCGTATGAGTGGACGCCGGAACCGCCCTGCGATGCCCGGGCGATAGTCGATCGAGCGAGATGTTCCGGTCCAATAAATGTGGTTTCTTCCTCGCGCGCGACTTGACCAGGCACACGCCTTGTTCGACGCTGTCAAGTCTCGCCCCCCAGGGGTTCCGCCGTCTTCTGCCGACCATGCACAAGAATCGATTCGTCACATTGCTCGCTTGCCACCAGCTCGTCGCATGTGCTGGCTCCGACACCGGCTCGAGTGCCGACAGCGGCTCAGCCAGCGCCGGGCCCACCGCAACGGGCACCGCGATCACGACGGACACGACGCTGACGACGGCGGGGACGGCTGCCTCAGTCTCGGGCTCGAATCAGGCCGCCACCACGGGCGCGGCCAGCGCTGGCCCTGGCATCTCCGCCAGCACTGGTGCGGGCGGCGCCACGACCACTGCTGGCACCGGTGGCGCTGCATCGACAGCCAACGGCACGACGAACGGGGGCGGCGGCAACGCCAGCACCTCCGCTTCCAGCAGCGCCGGCGGCAGCACCGAAACGAGCGGCGGGGGCTCGGGGGGCAGCGAGCCGTGTGTGGTCGATCATGGCGGTGAGGTTCCGTCGCTGAAGGATTACTACGCAGGTCATTTCGCGATGGGGGTGGCGATCGATACCGAGTACAGCAGCTATGACGCGCTGCTCACGAAGCACTACAACAGCGTCACCGCCGAAGATCAGATGAAGTTCGATGCCCTCCAACCCTCGGAAGGCAACTTCTCGTACGGTACCGCCGATCAGATGGTGAACTACGCCGCGAACAACGGCATGCAGGTTCGAGGCCACGCTCTGGTCTGGCATCGGCAAACGCCTTCGTGGGTGTTTTCGGGTTCG
>JAICQQ010000471.1 GCA_025937785.1 Polyangiaceae bacterium | reverse complement strand
CGTGTCGCGCCGCGAGGAGTACGCCGCCACCAAGATCTGCCGCGGTGCGACGCTGGGGGCGAACTGTACGGTGCTGGCTGGGATCACGGTGGGAGCTTACGCCATGGTCGGTGCGGGCGCGGTGGTGACGAAAGACGTGGCGCCATTCGCGCTCGTGCTGGGGGTGCCCGCCGTTCCCGTGGGCTGGGTGAGCCACGTGGGCGAACGGTTGGATTTTGGGACAGGCGCAGTGGCGGTCTGCGTTCGTAGTGGGCGCCGCTACCGCCTGGCCGAGGGCGCGATCCGCGAACTGCTCTCGGATTCGGGTTAGCTATGGCTGACATCGATCTGTTCGGGCTCGAGCCTCAGAACGCCGCGCTCGGACCCGAGTTGGAGGCAGCGTTCGCGCGCGTGCTCGCCTCGGGCAGCTTCATCTTGGGAGCCGAGGTCGAGGCTCTGGAGCGCGAGGTGGCCGCGTTTCTCGGGGCCGAGCACGCGGTGGGGGTGTCGTCGGGATCGGATGCGCTCGTCTGCGCTTTGCTGGCGCTCGGCTGCGGGCCGGGCGACGAGGTCGTGCTGCCAGCGTTCTCGTTCTTCGCCACGCCCGAGGCGATCTGCCGCGTCGGTGCCAAGCCGCGGTTCGTTGACGTGGAGCTCGACGCTTTCGGCATGGATCTCGGTGGCGTGGAGGCAGCATTGGGTCCTCGGACACGCGCGCTCTTGCCGGTGCACCTCTACGGCTGCCCGGTGGACCTCGACGGGATCGAGCGACTCGCGGCTCGCGCGGGCATCCCCGTCATCGAAGACGCCGCTCAGGCGTTCGGCGCCAGCTTCGCGGGGCGGCGAGCGGGGACCTGGGGCACCGCGGGCTGCTTCAGCTTCTTTCCGACGAAGCCCCTGGGAGGATTCGGCGACGGCGGCATGATCGTCACCAGCGACTCGCAGATCGCAGCCCGCTGTCGCAGCCTCCGGGCGCACGGCGCCGCAGGCAAGCATCAACACGGCGAAATCGGGGGCAACTACCGGCTCGACGCGCTCCAGGCGGCGCTCTTGCGCGTGAAGCTCCGCCACGTCGAGCGCTGGCGTGCGGCGCGTGCGGCTCACGCCGAAGCCTACGCGCAGGGCTTGGCCGATGTGGCCGAGATCGTCGTGCCTCGGCTACCCAGCGCCGCCGTGTCGGCGCACGCGCTGTTCACCGTGCGCGTCCAGGGCGGCGAGCGCGATGCCTTGGCGCGGGCGCTGCTGGCCCGCGGCATCCATACAGCCGTCTACTACCCGCGCCCGCTGCACCTGCAGCCCGCGCTCGCGGGCTACGGGTACCGCGCGGGCGACTTCCCGCAGGCCGAGCTGGCGTGCGAGCAGGTGTTGTCGCTGCCGCTCTCGGCGGCCCTTTCCGAAGCCGATCGCGCGCGGGTGATCGAGGCGATCCGCGAGCACTTTCGATGAAGCGGCTGGCGGCGCTCTCCGTCGATCTCGACGAGATCCACCACTATCGCGCGATCCACGGGGTCGCGGCGACAGGCAGCTCCCGCGAGACGACCGTGTACGACGTCGCGATCCCGCGCTTCGAGGCGCTGGCGGACGCTCACCGCGTGCCGCTCACGTTCTTCGCCGTGGGCGCGGACGTGGAGCGGCCCGCCAACGCTGCGACGCTCCGGCGGCTGGTGCTGGCCGGGCACGAGATCGGCAATCACTCGTGGGAGCATCGCTACGACCTGACGCGGCTGCCGCCGGATCAGATGCAGCGCCAGGTGCACGAGGGCGCGGCGGTGATCGAGGCCGCGACCGGCGTGCCGCCGCAGGGCTTCCGCGCGCCGGGGTACCTCATGAACGACCGCCTGGCCGAGGTGCTGGCGGCGAGCGCGCTGAGCTACGACTCGTCGGTCTTCCCGTGTCCGGCGTACTACGCCGCGAAGGCGGCGGTGCTCGCCGCACAGCGGCTCGGCGGGCGCTCGTCGAAGAGCGTGGTAGATACCCCGGAGGTGCTGCTGGCGCCGCGCACGCCCTACCGCATGGGGCGTCCCTACTACAGGCGGGGCAGCGGGCTGCTCGAGTTGCCGATCCAGGTCACGCCGCGCCTGCGGCTGCCCGTGATCGGCACTGCGCTCACGCTCGCGGGCCCGGCGCTGGCCGGATGGCTCGCGCGCCAGGTGGCGCGGCAGACGTTCGTGAACCTCGAACTGCACGGGATCGACCTGCTGGAGCCCCGGGACGGCCTCGAGGGGCTCGCCCGCCAGCAGCCAGATCTCAGGCTGCCGCTCGCTCGAAAGCGCGCCGTCCTCGAGACCGTGATCGACGTGCTGCGAGCGCGCGGCTTCCAGTTCGTACGGCTCGCCGAAGCCGCGCGCGAGTTAGGACAGTGATCGAAATTACTTTGCGAACTTGCTGATGGGAGGACCTACCGCAGAGTTCGCAGAGCACGCCGAGGGTTTACTCGGAAAGCTCGTTGACGAGCCTGCGGATGCCACTCTTGAGAAGCTTCACATTGAAGTTGATCAGCAGGCCAACGTGACGGCCAGACAGCTTGAGGTAGGAAAGCAGCTGCGCCTCGTGAATGGCCTTTCCATCGCGCGATGCGCACCGCAGTTCGTCGAGCTGGGGG
>JAICQQ010000060.1 GCA_025937785.1 Polyangiaceae bacterium | reverse complement strand
TGAAGCCGCGGTACGCCGCGCTGCTGGTCCTCCACGACTTGCTCGGCCACTCCGTGCCTCAAGTCGCTGAGCTTCTGGACATGAACGCCGCCGCTGCACGATCGACTTTGAGACGTGCTCGCCAGGAGTTCGCGAGACGTTGCACACCGACGTCGCGGCCCGTCAGCGACTAGCCGGGGCACCCGTCAAAGCGACGAGGGGGATCCGCGTCGAGGTAGACGTGACCTAGAGTTTGGCGGCCCTCGCGTCGTTTCCGTGGGCATCGCCCTCCTAGCGCGTCCGAGAAAGCGCTCAGCGTTCGACGACCACGGTGACCACGGCGTGGCTAGGCACCCGAACGATGCCGTCCATGGGCAGTTCCCCAAGGCTTTGCGAGCGCTCGACCCCCGAGAGCGACGTGCGTGTCACCCTCGATCGCGCCGGTTGCTGGGCACCCAACCCCAGGGCTGCTACCTGCTCGGCGCTCGATGGATTCGTGAGCACCACGGTGAGCATCTCTTCGTCGGGTGAGATCCAGGCGGAGGTCAGCAGGTTCTCGCTGTCGCTGTCCGCCGCCACACGCACCCAGCCCGGGTCGATGTGCGCCGCGTAGTGTCGCATCACGTGATACGGCTCTTCGAGCACGAAGTCGTCTTCCGTGAGGCGGATCAGCACGTCGTCGCCGGAGCCCAGGCTGTTGGCGGGGGCCACGAACCCGTTGTGCACGAATAGTTCGACCCCTTCGACAGCGAAGGCCGCGTGCATCAGCAGCGCGGTGGTCAGCGCGTCCGCCTGCATTTCCGATTGAAACAGCGGACGCCCCTGTTCCGCAGCGAACTCGCTCAAAGCACTGAGCTCGGAAAGATCGAGATCAGCGGGGTCCACCTCGTACATGTGATGCGCGATCGCGGTGACCTTTTCGAAATCGAGCTCGACGGCGTAGTCGGCAACCTGCGTGAAGCTCGTGGTTTCAGGCGCCACGAGCTGCGGGACGAAGGGGAGGTCATCGATTTCGGCGTGCACGGCGTCGAGAGCTTGAGCGTAACCCGGGTAGTCCACCGTGGTTTCCGCGCCGTCGACGATCACGACTTCGCTGCCCTCGGTCGGCAGGAACCGGCAGGCTTCGATAGGCTCCCCGGCCACGGGCACGTAGTTGGGGTTGTTCTGAATGGAAATGTAGTCGGGCTCGATGCCCACCTGCGCGTAGGCCTCGAGCGACGCACGCCAATGGTCCGCCAGCCCCTGATAGTCGAACGAGCCGTCGGGCAGCGTGGTGAGCGTGCAAGTGTCGGGGTTCGCTTCGCAGTACGTCGACCCGTTGACTTTGAGCGCGCTGGGTGGACTCGCGGAGTTCAAGATGATGGTGGGAGCGCGGCCGAGGCGCTCGCTGGCAGCGTCGTGAACCTCGGCGATCTCGGCCAGATCGTCGGGACTTTCTTCGTAGTCGTTACGCAACCTGAGCACGCTGAAGCCCGTGTCCGAGAACATCGCGTCGAACATCTCCTGTTTGCGCGGATGCTGCGTCACTTCCGCGGTCCAGTACGCGACGGCAGCGCCGACACCGGCGAACGTTTGGAAGCGCCGCGTCTCGTCCACCAGCACTTGGACGCCGGGTTCGAGATTCGGCGTGCAGACACCAGCCACGCAGCTCAGTCCTTCGCCACAGCCTTCGACCGGACACTCGGGGAGGCACAACCCCGGGGGTAACGGGCGATTGCCCCCGCACAGCGCCGTGGCACCAGCGTCGTCATCGGGCACGCACGAAGCCTCGGGGAGATCGGCACACGCAAGCTCGTCACCGTCTTCGCAGCGCCGCGTGCAGACCCCGCACAGGCACTTGAATTCGCCACAGTCTGCGCTCGATTCGCAGGACCTCAGCCAGTTGGTCTGTGTTCCAACCCGCGGCTCACTCGGGCCGCAGGCTAGCGCGTACACTCCGAGCAGGACCGCAGCGACGCGACCCCCGAGAACGAATCTGCTTGTGGTCACCTGTCCTCTTGCTCTGTCAAGTATTGGCCGCAGTAGAAGGTCACCTGGTACGCGGCTTCTGACTCATGGGTGCGGTTATACTCCTCCACTTCATCCCACAATGCAATCACGCGCCCGCGCAGAGTTGCCAAGAGTTCCTGAACTTCTTTCTCCTTCGGATGGCCGGGCCAGATGTCGTAAGCCAGCGTCGTGCCGCCCACGCGATCGTTCGCCGCCGATGCGTGACGGCCGTTCACCGCCTTTGCGGCCAGCGCGCTCAGCACCGCACGGTGATGGTCGATGATCGCCGCTTCCCAGCCCGCAGCCTCGCCGACGGGGATCAGGCACTGGTCCGTCGAATAGTAGAGGCCGTCGGGTCGCGCCTCGGAACGAATACGCGCGCTCGCCACCAGGTGCTCGAGCGCCGCCGCGATGGCAGCTTGGGACAGCGGCAACAGCTCGCCCAGGTCGTCCTGACTGAGCGGCCCGCTGTGCGAGACATGAAGCCACACGAGCGCCTCGTTGGTCTGCTGCGCACTGGCGATGGAGGACAGACCGATCTCTTCCAGCTCTTCCGCGGTGGCCATGCGGTAGGTCGGGTTCTTGCCCCGACTCTTGCGCACGAGGCCGCTCTCGACCAGATCGTTGAGGATGCTGCGCACCGTCGCCTCGTCATCACGACCGAAGTGCTTGAAGATCTCACTACGCGTGACCGAGCCGCGCTCCGCCAGGTAGCCGTGCACCGCGCCCCAAAGGGTGACGCCGCGTGAGGTCGCCGACTCCTTCAAGCGCTGGACCTTCTGTCGGTACGAGCGCAACGCCATACCGAACATGTCGGCGACCACCTTCTTGCCGAGGCGCTGATGCTCGAGCTCGCGCACGAGACTGACGAACACGTTGTCGGCGATATGTGAGAGCGGCGAGCGCACACCGTCGACCGTAGAGAGCCGCGCGATGAGCACCATCGTCTGACGCACGATGGCGTCGATGACCAGTTGGGAGTTCATGAGCTACGAAGACACAAGCAAAGCATCCCCATCTTAGCAAAGCAAGGCGCCCCCATGACAAGAGCGGTTGCCTCATTCTGGTGCATGCGCCCCAACACCCGAGTGTGAGGCGAACGCGTTTCGACGGCGCGCTGCGGCCGCCTCCGAGCTGCCGCCTCCCGAGAACCGCGGGGGCTCTTCACGCGGCACGACGATTCGCGAACCGCGCGCGTGAGCCGCATGGTACGTTGGCAAGCAGGGCGAACGTCGCTGGTCGTGCCGCGTCGCTGCGGACGCGAAACCACCGGGGGAGAAAAAGTGCCCCCCAGGCAAGAAGCGCTCCACGCCCGGGGTCTACGGGAGTGCGCCATTCGGCCAGCTCCTGACACATAACACGGCGTAGGGCTTCAAAAATCCAGACCTCAGGGGAACAAAGGCTCCTCTGCCGCATGCTGGGTGCCCCGGGCATAACCATACTCGTGAAAGCACCAGGCAATCTCCCGATCGGACTCGTGTCGCTCGTGGCCCTCGTGGCTGGATGTACTGCCTCGGTCGACAACGCCGGGAGCGTCCAGGGTTCGACCGCGGGTAATTCGACGAGCGCGGGTGCCGACACCACGAACGGCGGTAATCCCACGGGTAGCGTCACCAGCACTGGTGCCGGCGGCGGATCGACCGCGACGAACACGACCGTGGGCGACGTGGTCAAGGACGGCGAGTTCCCGCCGGCGCCGATGAAGCTCGACGGCGATCCGCTGTACACGCGCTTCATGCGCCTCACGAATCAACAGTGGGAGCGTGCAGTGCAGGACATCCTCGAGCTCGATGCACCACCCGACAAGGCCCGCTTTTTCCAGACGCCGGTCGTCGGTGCCACTGACTTCGTGAACAACGAAAGCGTGGTCGAGGTGACCAACGACCTGTGGACGCAGCATCACCTGGCGGCCAAAGAAGTCGTCCAGGCGCTCACGGTGAACGACACTCAGCTCCAGCGCATCTACGCCGGGAGCGATCCTCGCGAGTTCATCGAGCTCTTCGGGCGCCGCGCCTATCGCCGTCCGTTGACCGAAGACGAGGTCAACCGCCTCCAGGAAGTCTTCGATGTGGGGGCCGCGCTCACGGGCACTGCCAGCTCGTTCACCATCGGAGCAGGGCTCGTGATCGAAGCCATGCTGCAGTCGCCCCACTTCGTTTACCGGACGGAGCTGGGTGCTGACGGAGCACAGCTCAGTGGTTACGAGATGGCTTCGAAGCTTTCATTCCTACTTCGCGGCACTACACCGAGCGACGAACTGCTCGACGCCGCGGGGCGTGGCGAGTTCGACACGGTGGACGGAGCGGTTGCTCTGGCGACCCAAATGCTCGACGAGCCGGCCGCCGCCCAGGTGTTTCGCGAGTTTCACGCCGAGCTCTTCGAATTCAAGCGTTTTGTCAGCGTAGTGAAGGACGTGGCCGAGTACGACCCCGCCATCAATGCGGAGCTCGAACAGGCCTCGCTCATGTTCTTCGATCGCATCTTCCAGGAAGGGCTCGGCCTGCGGGAGGTGCTGACCACGACCGAAGGGTACGTTGGCCCGCTGCTCGCCGAAATGTACCAGGTGTCGCCGCCCAGCAGCATGACCTTGATGGACCTTGGCCCCGAGCGACCCGGGTACTTTTCCCAGGTGCCGTTCCTGATGCTCTACGGCGACAACGAGCACGCGGACGCGATCCACCGCGGGGTTCACCTGAACTTCGACGTGCTATGCGCTTCCCTCGAGCCACCACCCGATGCAGTGAGTTTGGGGCCACCCGAGCCGGCACAGACCGATCGAGAGCGGGTCACCGTCGGCACGCGCCCCTGCGGCAATGGCTGCCACGACGCATACATCAATCCGCTCGGCTTCGCCTTCGAGAACTTCGACGGTTTGGGACGTTTCCGCACCACCGACAAGGGCTACGACGTCGATACGGCGGCCTCGTATCCCTTCGCCGACGGCACCCGCGAGTTCACGGGTGCCCCAGAGCTGATGGAGATCATGGCTTCGACACAGATGGCGCACTTGTGCTACGCGAAAAACGTGGCTGGCTACGCGCTGCAACGCGACATCGCCGTCGCCGATGCAGACCTCGTGCAGGGCATGATGACGACGAGCTTGAGCGAGGGAGCCTCGTTAAAGCAACTGCTCGTCGACCTGGTCGCGCATCCTGCATTCTCGACGAGGCACGGAGGTTCCCTGTGATCACGCGACGGAGCCGCATGCAGCAACACGGAAAACCAGGCGCTCAGCGCGCCAACCGGCGCGCCTTTCTGCGGGGCGTGGGCGGGGTAGCGCTCGGCCTGCCCTTCCTCGAAGGGCTCCCGGAGCGTTCGGCGTGGGCCCAGGACGACGCGCCCAGGTTCATGTTCTTCATGGTGGCCGCCTGCGGCGTCGTCCGAAACCAGTTCTTCCCGGGCTCGACGGGGGCGCTAACGACAGCGTCGCTGCAAGCCGAAGGCAAGGCGGTGAGCGCCCTCGCAGACCACGCCGCGAACCTGCTCATCGTCGACGGCATCAACTACCCCGGCCGCCTGACGAACTGCGGCCATGCTCAGGGGCTGGTGCAGTCGCTCACGGGCGCCCCGGTCGAAGGCGGCGGCCCCGGCTCCAAGGCTACTGGCATCAGCGCCGATATGCTGCTCTCCGGGGAGCTCAACCCGAGCGGCGTGGACCCGCTCACGCTGTACGGAGGGTCCAAGTTCTACGTCGCCGAGCGCATTTCGTTCAGCGGCCCCGGCAACGCCCGTCCCGCCGAGCGCAACCCGTACAACGTCTACCGGAGCCTGGTCGGTCTCGTCGGCAACGGCGGCGACGGCATGACCGACCCCGACGAGGTGGAAGGCACGGCCAACGAGCTCGTGCTGCGCGAGAACAGCATCAACGACCTGATTCGAGACGACCTGGAAAGCCTGCTCGCCCGCTCGGATCTGAGCGCCGCCGATCGCGATCGACTGGACGTGCACCTGACCGCGGTCCGCGAAATCGAAAAAGGCATGGGCAACGTCGGCACGACCATTTGCGAAGAGGCAGGGCTCAACGTCTCGGCCATCGAGGCGCTGCAGAACGTCAACTACTCGGCCAACGGCCACATGATCGAAGACTTCATGAAGCTGCACTCGGAGCTCGTGGCCTGGGCGTTCGCTTGCAACGCCAACCGCGTCGCGACCGTGCAGTGGGGCGACGGCACCGACGGAACCGTGTACAACGTGCCCTCGAACAGCCGCAAGTGGGGCTTCCACCACATCAGTCACCGCATGCAGGACGACGTCAACTCCGGCAACGATCCGACGGCGGAAGCGGCGCACGCAGAGATCGACGCGCTGCGCATGGAAACCTTGAAGCACACGCTCGACCACTTCGCCGCCCGCGGCCTGTTCGATAAGTCCGCAGTGGTCTGGACCAACCACGTCTCCGACGGGCCCAGCCACAGCTTCAACAACATCCCCTACGTCATCGCTGGCAACGTCGGCGGTGCCCTGAAGCAAGGCGAATACGTGTCCGGGGACGGCGCCAGCAACGCCGCCCTGCTCACCACGCTGGTGCGCGCCGCGGGCGCGAGCGGCAGCATCGGTGACGGAGGCACGCTCGACGCCATTCTGGCCTGATCCGGTGACCGAACTCGGCCGCGGCCGGATGTGAGCGCCTTTGGGCAAGCTCGACAGGCCTTCAGGACCAAAAAGGCCGAAGGCGAAAGCCAGACTTTTCCGCACCATCAAGCTCGTGCTCCGCTGCTCCGTCAACAGCAAGGGCAGGACGATTGCACGAACTGGCAGCGGCACCGTGGAGCCCCGCGCCTTGGGCCCAAAGTCTCGAGGGGTGACGCCTCGCGGCTAGAGTTACGAGCCGCCTACGGGGCTGCGGTGAGCTTGTAGATGGTGCCTTCGGGGTGGACGTTGTTCGAGAGTCCGCTACCGATACTGACGAAATACAATTCGCCGTCAGCACCGTTCTTGATGGCGACAACGCCCTCCACGTTCAGCTCTTGACTGATTGACGTCGGTGCTGCGGCGGTGTTCGCATCCCGGTCATACCGGGTGTACCATGCACCGTTCGACATGTAGTCGGCGTAGAAGTAGACGCCGCGCAGGCTAGGGATGGCGCTGCCGCGATAAACGGATCCACCCGTGATCGAGGAGGATTGAGCGCGAGGAACCTCGAGCAGCGGCTGCGTAACCCCGTCGTCGCTGCAGCTATCACCATTGGGGTAACAATGGAGACCTTCCCATATGTTCCATCCATAGTTTTTCCGCCCCTCCGCGGCCTTCTCGATGGTGATCTCTTCGTAGGCGTTCTGACCAACGTCGCCGATGTAGAGATCGCCTTCGCAAAGGTCGAAACTGAAGCGGAACGGGTTCCGAAGCCCGTAGTCCCAGATCTCAGGGGCCGCTCCCGAAACGGTCATGGCAAGGTTGTCGGCCGGTGTGCTGTAGGGCATGCCACCACTTTCCAGCGGGTCGATGCGCAGCAATTTTCCGAGCAGCGCCGAAGTGTTCTGGGCATTACCCATCGCGTCGCCCATACCGCCTCCGTCTCCGAGCCCCCAGTACAGCAGCCCATCGGCACCGAACTCGATGCTGCCACCTTTGTGATTGGTGCTGCTCGGCTGCTCCACGACCAAGACCACGCGGCCACTGGCTGCGTCGGCCACGTCGGGATCGGCGCTGACCTTGTACTCTTCGAGCACCGAGTCATTGGTGCTTGCACCGTCGACGCCTTGACCCGCGACGTAGTGGACGTAAAACAGGCCATTGTCTGCGTAGTCAGGATGGAATGCCAAACCGAGCAAACCGCGCTCGTCACCCAAGTTTCCGCCTACGACCGCTTTGCTGCCAAGGCTCAAGAAGGGGGTTTCCACGACCTGACCGTCCTTGATGACGCGCACGTCGCCGTCGAGAGTAGCGACGAACAGCCGCTCGTCACCCGGTGGGTAAGCGAGGTCGACGGGTACGTTGACCGTCGCCACCGGCGTCAGGGTCAGCTCGGGGATCTCGCCCTCGGCGGGAGAGCAGTCTGCCTGAATGCCCGCACCGCCGCCGCCGGTACCACCGGTACCGCTGCTGCTGCCCGTAGTGTTCGGGCCGCCCCCGGTGCTCGAGCTCGCCCCGCCATTCGAGGTGCTCGAGCCGGTCGTATTCCCGGTGCCCGATCCCGTGGTGCCGGAACCGCTGGAACTCGCGCCCATCGTCGTTGGGCCCGCCGGGCTCGTCGTGGCGCCGGTCACGCTGCCCATCGCGCCCGTGGTGGGACCGCCCATCGTCCCCGTGGTCGGGCCAGCGGTGCTCCCATTCGTATCGGCCGTTGAACTCGACTTCGAATCGTCGCTGCTGCAAGCTGTCGCCCAAACGACGGCTAACGTAACGGAGGATAGGACGGCGAAGCGCGTGCGAGTAAGCCGGGACATGTGCTCGACTGTGTAGCGCAGGTGCTCATGAGAGCTTCTCGTATCCCGTACTTCGATTCGTTTTTCTTCTCGTGAACTCGCGCGGGATAGCTGAGCGGGATCCTTCCGTTCATTGTGGAAACGGGTGTGGCCGGAGTGTGCGTTGCCGTGGCCCGCAGACGGCTCGTGGCAATCCGCGTGCGTAGGCTCTCCTTTGGATCTAACGTTTGGGTCATGCGCTCGCGGCGTCACGTTCCGGAGCTGGTGCAAGTTTCCATTCTAACCATCGCCGGGCTTGCGGGGATTGCGTGCAGTGAGCCCTCCGACGGGAGCGACGGAAACCCAGCGACCAGCGCCACCAACACCACGACTTCTGGAACTACCGGCAGCACGGCTTCGATCACGAGTACTAGTGTGAGTTCGAGCGCCAGCGCGGCCAGTACCACGAGCGCGGACACGACGAGCATCTCCTCCTCGACCACCGGGACCACCACGGGGGCAGGCGGCGCCACGTCGACGGGCACCACGAGCGGCGGGGGCACGAGCACGACCGGCGGCTCCGATGACAGCTGCAATATGGGCACCACCAAAACCCGGTTGCCCTGTCGACTGTCCGAGACCGGCCTCTTTGGCGCGGACATGAATACCTTGGGCGAAGGCGTACACCCTTTCTCGCCACAGTTTGCGCTGTGGAGCGACGCGGCCGAGAAACGCCGGTGGATCTGGCTCCCTCCGGATTCTCAGATCGATACGTCGGACATGAACTTCTGGACGTTTCCGGCGGGGACCAAGATCTGGAAAGAGTTCACCCGCGACGGCACGCGCGTCGAGACTCGCCTCATCGAAAAACAGTCGTCGGGTACTTGGTACACGGTCGCCTACCTGTGGCGGGACGATCAGACCGAAGCGGATGCAGTCCCTGACGGGCTGATGAATGCCTCAGGCACGGAACACGACGTTCCCAATGCCGACGCTTGCTGGACCTGCCACAGTCAGCAGCCCGACAAAGCGCTGGGTTTCTCTGCAATTCAGCTGGCCCACTCACCCATGGACGCTGCGGATCCGAACGAGTGGACCCTTGCGCGACTGGTCGAGGCCAACCTGCTGACAGCGCCTCCCGAAGCAGCACTGGAGTTCTCTGACGGCTGGCCCGAAGCAGAACGCGCGCTCTTCGGGTATTTGCACGCCAACTGCGGCACCTGCCACAACCCGGAAGGTTCCGCCAATTCGCTGACCGGCCTAGATCTCTGGATCAAAGCCGACGATCTCGCCAAGACCGCTGAGGAAAGCTCTGTATACCTGGCCATCGTCGACGTCGACATCATGAAGCTCGACGTAGAGCTCGAAGCCACGAAACGCATCGACCCCGGCTCACTCGAGAACAGCGCCCTGTATCAGCGCTTCCTCAACAAGGGGCAATCCTGGAGCATGCCTCCGCTCGCGAGCGAGGTCACCGATCCGACGGGTCAGGCCATGCTCGAAGCCTTCATCCTCGGGCTCGAGTGAGCTCGCGGCCCGACATGCGGCAGCTCAAACTGATCTGGGACTTCTTCGGTCCTCGCGCGCAGGGCGTCGCCGAGCACCACGCGGCGCACGTCGACGAGTTCGTACGGCGCGCTGGCGTACCCGCGACGAGTGGGGCCGAGTGTGCGGCACCTGGTCACTGGAGTGCGTGGCTGGTGGTTACCGAAGAAGCCGCGCTGCGCCTGCGCACGACGCTGCGTCCCAATCGCGCGGTGCTGCCGGATCCCGACGACGCCTGAGCTCTCGCGAGAGGTGGGATCGGCTCGGGCTGTAAGATTGCGACCGCTTCGCGCTCGCAGCTTGCATCAAAACTGTTGGAGGGATCGCGCCGGATCCGTCGACCAACGGGGTATGCGCACCTCGACGCGAAGGCGTCCCCTGGGTTCCTACGGCTTCTTGGTCTTGCTGGCCGCTCAGAGCTCGTGCAGCGCTGGAGCCGATACTTCGAGCGAGTCCTCGACCGGACCCGAGCCAACGACTTCGACCGACACGTCTGGCTCCGGCGACTCTGGGATCGCTGCCACCACCAGCGCTGTGACCACGAGCGCGGGCCCGACGACGGCGAGCTCGACCGGACGAGGCGACTCCGGCACGACGAGCCCCAGTACCAGCGGGGGCGTCGACACCTCGGCCGGCGGCGCCAGCGGCAGCGGCACGAACGGAACCGGCGGCGCGTCGACGATTGGCAGCGCCACCACGACTGGTGCGACAGCGACGACGGGCGCCGCGGGCGGTGGCACCCTCGAGCCGGAACCCCTCGACTGCGGACCGGACGGTTGGGTCGTCGAGAATCACGGTCCGCCGTCGAATCGCGTCAACTACATCATTCTGGGCGACGGTTACGACGCCACCAGCATCGACACCGATCTCGAAGAGCACGTCAACGTCGCGCTCGATCGCCGCTTCAACCACGAGAGCGGGGAACCCTACGGACGCTACCGAAAATTCGTCAACATCTGTGTCATGAAGGTGGTCAGCGAGTCGAACGGTATCGGCAACGGTCCCACGGCCTTCGACGGTGGCAATGGAGGTGACCGGCTCGCGGCGGTCAACTCCATGAAGGTGAATGCGTACCTCGACGCGAACCTGCCCGAGACCATCGAGGCCGACTGGCGCGCCGTCGTTCTCAACCAGAACCTCTGGGAAAATACCGGTTCCGCGCTGATGTTGTGGTCCGGGGCGCACGCCGAAGCCCCGGGGGCAGCGCTCCACGAAGGCGGGCACGGTTTTCATCAGCTCGCCGACGAGTACTGCGCCTCGAGCACGGGTGTGAGCTGCGGCCCGAACACCGAAGGCAGCGGGCAGGTCGGACAAGAGCACGGTGAGATCAATTCGACGGGCAATCCCGAGGACACCCTCGGCAAATGGGATCGGTGGCTCGGCGTGACCCAAGTCGCCATTCGCGGCGGCGAGGCCACGGGGGTGCAAGGCACGTTCGAGGGCAGCCGCTACGTCGACTCCGCGCAGTACCGGCCCTCGGGCAATTCCATGATGAACAGCCTGTTCGGGCTGGCGCCGGACACCAGCTTCAATGGCATCTCACGCGAGCAGATGATCTACGGCATCTGGCGGCATGTGGTGCCGATCGACGCCACGGAACCCGCGCCGGGCACCGTCACGGGCACGCCGGTGCTGAAGCTCTTCGTGATCGATCCAGAGGTGATCGACGTGGACTGGTCCGTCGACGGCGAGGTCGTCGCAGCCAAGGGCGGGACCGCCTTCGACGTGGCCAACGCCTCGCTCGCTTCGGGCACGCACACCATCTCCGCCACGGCGTACGACAACGCCACGGAGGATCTGGTGAAATACCGCGACGCGGAGTGCCCCGACTCGGTCGAGAGTTGGTACTGCCACTCGACGGGCTGGGCCAACTCCACCCAAACCGTGGAATGGACGGTCTCGATCCCATGAAGCGAAGGCTCGCGCTCGGCGGCCTGCTCGGTGCCGTTGCCCTCGCCTTCTGGTTCGGGCGACCCGATCCGCAGATGCCGACCGTGACGAGGACGATGACGGCACCGGCGCGCCCCGCGGAGCTCGTCTCCGCGCGCGCTGCCCCGCGGACGTTCGAACCCGCGGAGCCGGCGACGGCGTCAGTCCCGGTGATGGCCGCAGGCTCGGCGGACAGCAGCATCGACGGACCCCGTCACCCCCACCCGAGCGAGCCCACCCGGCTCAGGATCTATCGAGAGAACAACCTGATCGGTAGCTTGAACCGGGCGATGGACCTGGGCCGTTACCAAGAGCTGCGCTGGCTCAACGCACGGTACAACGACGAGTTCCCCGAGGACGAGCACCAGCTGCAACAAGCGTACAACCTCATCGCCGACTGCCAGGAGGAGCTCAGCGACGAGCGGCAGGCGCGCGCCCGCGAGTTTTGGAAGCAACACCGCTCGTCGCAGCTGCGACGCTTCGTGCGACGCCACTGTAGGTTGTGACGCGCGGGCGAGCCCCGGCTCGTGAAGGTTTTTGCCGGCGCAGCGTGAACACTCGCGGCGCCGGGCCGGGTTCGCTCGCTCGCGGGGCCGAGCCATGCTAACTCCGAGTCTGTCAACGAAGGACGAGGGATGCAGCAGGATCGGACACGAGGTCGATGCTCGTGGGTGCTCGCGCGCTCGAGGCACGGCCTGCGCGTGCTGGGCCTGCTGTTAGCGCTCACGTTGCCCGCGGGTGCACAAACCGACACGCAGCGCGCGGCCGCGCGTTCGGCAGCGCAAGCCGGCGACAAGGCCTTCAAAGAGCAGCGCTACGAAGAGGCCGCGCTGTACTTCGCCCGGGCTGAAGCGATCATGCATGCCCCGACGCTGCTGCTGTTTCTCGCACGCTCTCAGGCGAAGCTCGGGCAATACGTACAGGCCCGCGAGTCCTACATCAAGATTCTGCGCGAAGAGCTTGCGCCCGATGCGCCGGCGGCCTTCGTCGCTGCCAAGCAGTCGGCGGACGCAGAGCTCCCACAGGTGGCGGCGCAAATCGCAACGCTCACGCTCGACGTTCCGGGTGTCCCGGTCGAGGGCCTTCGCATCAGCATCGACGACGAGCCCGTGACCAGCGCTGTGGTCGGCGTCCCCTACCCGATCGACCCCGGTGACCATCGAGTTGCCGCTGGCGCCGACGGCTACGAGCCCGCCGCGACCCGCGTAGGCCTCAGCGCCGGTGAAACCCGCGAGGTCACGCTGACGCTCCACCGAATCGCTACTGCTCACTCAGCGGCGGTCGGGCAATCTGCGCGGTCAGCCCCGGGCGAGAACGACACCGCGGCGCGGGACGCAGGCGGTGACGGCTCGGGTGTCAACGGCATGCGCGTCGCCGGCTACGTCAGCTTGGGGGTCGGGGTGGTGGGCGTGGGGCTAGGGACCCTGCTCGCCGTGCAGTTCGTACAGGCGCGGGACGCAGCCAACGATGCCTGGGCCGAATGCCTCGACAAAAGCGAGCAGGGTTGCGACGACGACGCCCTGGAGCAAGAGACTCTAGACCTCGACGACGAGGCGAGCGCCAAGGGCACCCAGGCGTGGATCGCCTATGGCGTGGGTGCCGCGGGCCTCGCCACGGGCATCGCACTGCTCGCCTTGGGCAGCGACGACGGCGGGGGCGAGGCACGCGTCACTCCGTACGCGACCGCCAACGGGTTCGGCGTCGTGGGGCAGTTCTAAACGGCGGTCGATCAAAAGCCGAAGTCGGTGGGTTCGTCTTGGTTCGCCGGCCTTGGACGGGGCCTGGGCGTAGGCGCGGCGGGCGGCGCCATCGGTGGCTCGGCTGGAGCGACCGATGCCGGCGTATCCGAAGCAGGGGCGACCGAAGGCGCGGCAGCTGGGCCACGCGGCGCAGCAGCGACGCTCGGGCGCGGAGTGCGTGAGCGCGTCGGCGATGATACGCGCGGACCAGCCTCGGGGGCACTCTCGCGCTCGCCGGGGGCCGCCTCGATCGCCTGCGGCACTACTGATGGCCCCGGGCTCGGTGCTTCAGTCACGTGCTCGACCTTCGGACCCGCTGGAATGGGTTGTGTCGCGGACGCCCGCTCCGGCAACGACGTCGCCTTCGCGGGAACCGAGCCGCCGTCGGCGAACCACAGCGCGCCCCCGACGCCTGCCAGCACGATGCCGGCTGCGGCGAGGCCGATCGACAACACGGGACGCGCGCGCCTGGCGGGCGGGGTCTCGGAACGGAACACGGGCACGCTAGTGGTGGTGGCTGGACGGCGGGGAGGTGCCGCTGATAGGGCTCCTTCAGCGTCTCCCCACTCGGCGTCGCTGCCGAGCGTGAGGCTGCGAAACGCGCCGACCAGTTCGCGAACACTCTTGAAGCGCTGCTCGAGCTCGCGAGCGCAGGCTTTGCTGAACCAGGCATCGAAACCAGCAGGGACGCTGCCGCACGCGGAGGGCACCGGCATGGGCTTGCTGCAGATCTTGAGCACGAGTTCGCCGATCGAACTGCCCTTGAACGGACGCTCTCCGAGCAAACACTCGAAGGCGATCACTCCCATCGCCCACAGGTCCGTTCGGTAGTCGATGGTCTTGGCGCCCTCGGCTTGCTCGGGACTCATGTAGTACGGAGTTCCCAGCAGCGCGCCGGTGCGCGTCTGTGACGTCGCAGCCCCAGAAGCGTCCGGGCCGAGCGCGCCCATCCTGCGCTTGGCGATGCCAAAATCGAGCACTTTCGCCAGCTCTTCATCGTCGTTGCGAACCAGAAATACGTTCTCGGGCTTGAGGTCGCGGTGCACGATCCCGAGGTCATGTGCCTTGGCCACCGCGCGGGCGATGTGCGTGAGCGTGGTGGCCGTTTCCGCTGGCGACAGGCAGCGTACCCGCGACAGCCGCTGTGCCAAGCTCTCGCCTTCCAAGAGCTCCATGGCGATGTAGGGGGTGCGTTGGTGCAGCCCGTAGTCCAAGATCTGGACGACGTGGGGACTTCGAAGGGCGGCGGCAGCCTGTGCCTCACGCATGAAGCGCTCCAGCACCTCCGACTCCGCCGCAATCTGCGGGTCGATGAGCTTGATGGCCACGGGGCAGTCCAGAGTCAGGTGCTGGGCGAGCCACACGGACCCCATGCCGCCTCGACCCAGCACTGAGTCCAGCCGGTATCGCCCAGCCAAGATGGATCCCGCGCCCAGCCCTTCCACCAGCCAAGTAAAGCAGAGCTATGCGGCTCGGACAACTCGCCGAGGCCCGGGCACCGAACATGCGCACAAGGAACTTCCATGGCTTCCCCTTGGTACGGGTGAGACATGTCGATGCAGCCCATCCCCCGCCAGGTTCGGCTTCCCCTGCGTTACGGCTCCGCCCTGCTCTCCGGCTCCGCCCTGCTGCTCTGCTTCTGCAGCATGCTCGTCGGGTGCTCGGAATCGAGTCCGGCCGGCTCGAACGCTGAGGCTGCCAGCAGCGAAACTGCGACGACCGTGACTACGGGGGGTTCGGGCAGCGATGCCGCCGTCACCACGGCCGCGAGCTCCGGCGGCCTCGGAATGACCACGACGGGGGCGCAGGCTACGACCGCGACCAGCGGCGGCAGCACCACGAACACGGGCGGCGGCGCAGGAGGCGCTGGCCAGAGCAGCACCACTAGCAGGGGTACGGAGGGAGCAGGGGGAGCAGGCGGGGCGACCACCGCCGACAGCGCCACAGCCACCTCGGGAGCCGGAGGCACGGGCACGGTCGTCGATCCGGGAGCGATGTTCGCTGCACCGAATGGCACGCCTGCGGCCGCCGGCACCATCGACGACCCGACCACGCTCGGCGGCGCCGTCGAGCGAGCCGCGGCAGGCACCGTCATCTACCTGCGGGGCGGTACCTATACCCTCGACAGCACGCACGCGCTCGGTGCGGCCGGCAGCGAAGATGCTCCCATCGAGCTCAGCGCCTATCCGCTCGACGGCGAGCGTCCGTTGCTCGACTTCTCGAGCATGGCGGAAGACTCCGGCAATCGGGGTCTCAGCCTGTCGGGAGACCACTGGCACGTGTACGGCATCGATGTGTTCGGCGCGGGCGACAACTGCATGTTCGTGAGCGGTTCGCACAACGTCATCGAGCACTCCACGTTCTCGGAGTGCGCAGACACCGGTCTACAGCTGGGGAACGGCGCTTCGGACAACTTGATTCTGAACTGCGATTCGTATTTCAACGCTGACGCTTCGCTCGAAAACGCCGACGGGTTCGCAGCGAAGCTCGATGTCGGCACCGGCAATCGCTTCGTCGGCTGCCGCGCCTGGAACAACCTGGACGACGGCTGGGACGGCTACCTGCGCCCCGCCGATAACGTCACGACGACGCACGAAAACTGCTGGGCGATCGATAACGGCAAGCTGCAAGACGGCTCCGTGGGCGCGGGCGACGGCAACGGCTTCAAGACCGGCGGCAGCGACGACAAGAATCTCAGCCACAACGCCAGCTACACCGGCTGCATCGCAACGGGCAACGTGCACGACGGCTTCGACCACAACAGCAACCGCGGCAGCGTCACCATCCTGAACAGCGCCGCTCACGACAACGGCAGCAATATCAACTTCGGCACGACCAACATCGCGGCCTTGCTCACGATCAAGAACACGCTCTCGCTCGGGACCATCGGCGACCTATCGGCCAGCAGCACCGACATCACCAACAACAGCTGGCAAGACGCTAGAGCCGCCACGGCCGATGACTTCGTCAGCATCGACCCCAGCGCGCTGAAGGGTCCGCGCAAGAGCGATGGCAGCTTGCCCGACATCGACTACCTGCGGCTCACGCCCTCCAGCGATCTGCGCAACTCCGGTGTCGACATCGGCCTACCTTACGCGGGCTCCGCGCCCGACATCGGCCCGTTCGAAAGCGACGACTAGCCGCGGACCGTGACCGGACACCGATCGCACCGCCTGCCGTCGTTCGGGGCCCCACAGTCGCTGGCCCCCCCCAAGTGAACTCACAGCCGGCGCTCGTTAGCGTGATCCGAGCACTGCTTCGAAGCGCGCGAAGGTTCTGACCAGCAGTGGATCCGCGACAGCGAACACGCGGAGCTATCCGCGACGCCTTTCAGACTCACTTGATGTCGATGATGCGGCAGCCAGCGCAGTTCGCAGGCTTGCTCGGATCCGCATCGTCGCACTCTTCGCCGTCGTCGACCTGGACGATACCGTCGCCGCAGTAGGCTCCGAGCGTGCAGTCGGCGTTGCAGCCGTCGTGCCCGCCGACGTTGAGCTCCTCACCCAGATCGCATTGCTCCCCGGCCGCCAAGATGCCGTCGCCGCAGATCGAATGGCACTCGCTGCGAGCAGCGTGGAAGCCGGACAGAGTCAGCTGAAACGATGAACCCTCCGGCTTGCGTTCGGCGTGGAACACCTTGATCTCGTAGACGTTACCGGGCTGCAGTCCCAGATCGCCGACGCTCGTCATGCCCGACTCGAGCTCGGTTTCGCCGTCGTTGACGCCTGGATCGTTGGCTTGCCACGTGCGGGTCGTAATGCTGCCGTTGGCGTTGATGGTGAACTGGCCGCCCAGCGGTACGTGGATGCCGCCGAGATCGAGCACGAGCCGGCGGTTCACGAACACCCACACGTCGTCGTCCCCGATGAAGGTCAGATCCGCCGCCATGCCGTCCGTGAACTCGAACCAGTAAGCAATCTCGGAGGTGAACTGGAAGTTGTGCGGCGCGCCATTCGGGCATTCGGCCTCGAGTCCGCAGGATGTGGTTTCCCAAGGCCAGCCGAGCCCCATGTAGATTTGGGCGGGGATGCGGGCGGCGTAGCGCGTGTCGTCCATGGCGCCGGGGACGTCGTCGATCGGGAAGAAGAGTGGGTCGCCGTCGAGCGCGATCTGTTCACCGCCGATGCAGTACCCCGTGCCACTGCTGCACGGAGCACACTGCGCCGCACAGACCGCGGCCCGCTCGGCGAGCTGTGTTTCGCAGTCGCCGAGGCACGTTTGAATCGCGGCTTCGGCTTCGGCGAGTTCTGCCTCCGCTGCCGCGACCGCTTCTTCGGCAGCAGCGATCCGCTCTTCGTCAGGCGGGTTCTCGTTCTCGGCCTGCATCAGCTCGTTGTTGGCCTGGTTCAGTGCGCCGTCGCGGATGTTCCGGGCCGCCGTCGTCTCCGCGTTGCAGTATTCGTTCTCGGTGCAGCGCAGGGGGCCATCCGCTTGACTGAACGGCGGCTGGGCGTCGCGCGCGCGTGAGACACAGCTTTCCTCGCACGCCGCTAGGGTGTCACCCGCCCCCTGTTCGTCGTCCGTCTTGACGGACGTGATGTACTGCTCGCCGTTCGGACCGAAGCGGTTCACGTAGCCGCCGTCGCCGTTGGGGTAGAGGATGATGTTGCCGAGGATCGTCGACGAGACGTCCGAATCCACGTACCATTGTGCGAAGCCTTCCGCCGAGACGCACGATTTCGCGGGGGCCGAGGCGAAGACGGGTTTACCGTTGGCATCCAGCGTGGTCTGGGCGATCCCCGGCGCATAGCCGTCGCATGGTCGGTTCTCGCTTGCGGTGCCGGACGGATCGGGCGCCTGGAAATCAGGGTGGTCCACGTTGAAATCGCGGAACACGATCGGCAGGTTCATCGGGCACTCGGTCTGGCCATCGGGGCACGGCGGCGCTTGTTCGCAGATATAGCCTGGCTCGATGGTGCAGGTCGACGAGCAGCCGTCCGAGTTGATGGCGTTGCCGTCATCGCACTCTTCAGTCCCGATCTTCAGGCCGTCGCCGCAGGTCGACGTGCAACCATTCTCAGTGCACAGCGGCTCGCCCTGGCAGCGCTCGCTGCAGCCGTCGAAGGGCAGCGCGTTGCTGTCATCGCAGGTCTCGGCCCCTTCGGGCATCGCGTCACCGCAAGTGGTGGGGGTGCACGTACTCGGCGAACCGGAGCACTTGAAACCTATTTCGAACTTGCAGATGTCCGAGCAACCGTCGCCGTCTACCAGGCCGCCGTCATCGCATTGCTCCGGGAACACCGCGATGCCGTCTCCACACTTGGCGATCTGCCGGCACGGCTGGCCCGCGTCGGGACAGACGTAACCGGGCTCGAGGTAGCGGCAGTTGCTGCCGCAGCCGTCCCCCGAGTCCTTGTTTCCGTCGTCGCAGGCCTCGTCGTCGTCGAGGACACCGTCGCCACAATTCATGGTCGGTGGCTCCATCGTCACCGGGCCCAGACCACCTCCGGTGGTCGTGAGCACGACGCCACCGTTGGTGGTTGCCGTCGGCGCGCTACCTCCGTCGGAACCGTTGCCACCGCTGCCACCCGGTCTCGAAGGGACAGAATCGGCGGAACTACAAGCCAGGGCCATGCAGAGGCTGAGACCGGTGAAGACGAGCGTGCGGTTGAGGCTTGCAATCCGATGCGAGGTGATCATGAAAGGGACCCCTAAGGTAGGTGGCGAAAAGCTTGGCGCACAAACTGGGTGGAGAGAAGCACAACGTGGGCCCTGTTTTGCACTTTTATACGAACGCCGAAAGATTCGAGTCCCACGCTTTTCGACCGCTCCGCCACACCCCTCGCGGATTTCGCTAGTTTCACCGCACTCGAGCGAAGTTCGGAGGTTCTAGCCGAAGCGCGGACCAAACTGAGAGCTCAGGCGCCACCTGCCAAAAGGTCGCCACGGATGGCGCAGGATCGCGTTCGGTGAGTCCCTGCTCCGCAATCGGCCGGACCAAGCCAGAGCGTTGCTCGGCCTACTCGCACACACCCGCCATCGCTGCTCTCTGCGCGCGGCGCGTTTCAAGCACGTGCGCAGGTTGCTCCCCCCAGTCGTACCGAGAATCGGGGGGAGTCGACCCCCCGAGCGGGAGCTCCGGTTGCTGCCTTTGCGAGGTTTTCCGGCATCGTTGCCGGAGGCACGTGCCTTGCGTGTCTCCGGTTCAGTGCGCAGCGTCATCATCCTCAACCTCTCACTGTTCCTCGCTGCCTGCACCGGCGACCTGACGGGTGGAGGCTCGGGCGAAACTTCCGATGGGAGCGCAGCTGAGACTGGCGGCGACACCTCCGGCGGTGCCACTGATACGGGCCCGGGCACGGACACTGGAACCCACACCACCGGCGGCACGACGGGTAGCGGCGGAGCAGCGCCGGGCAGCTTCGTGGCGAGTGAGAGCGTCGCGCGGAGGCTGTCGCGCGCCGAGCTCGACAACACGCTTTCGACGCTGCTGCTCGACGACGCTTCCAGAGCACGCCAGATTCTGAGCGAAGACGAGCACTCACCGTACGACAACGACTACACGCTGCAGCTGGCATCCGCCGCGCTGATCGATTCGCTCGAATCCCTGGGGACCGACTCCGCGACGCGTGCGACCCGGAACGAGGCTTTCAGAAACGCACTGCCCTGTGCCCCTAGCGACGACGCTGACGCCGATTGCTTTCGGTCGATCGCCGAGTACCTGCTCACGCGCGGTTTTCGCAGAGTGGTCAGCGACGACGAGGTCGGCCCCTACCTGGAGCTGCTCGACTTCGCGAGCGAAGAGGTCCCAGGCCGCAGCATCGATTTTTACACTGCAGTCGAGCTCTTGATTCGCTCGATCGTGCAAGATCCCGAGTTCCTCTACCGTATCGAGATCGGGAGCCCAACGCAGACGGAAAACGTCGTGCAGCTCGCTGACTTCGAAGTAGCCACACGCATGAGCTATCTCTTGTGGGGCGACATGCCGGACGAAGCGCTGTTCGAGCAGGCCCGCTCGGGTGCACTGCTCGACACCGACGCGCGGCGCACCAGCGCTGAACGCATGCTCGAGAGCCCGCGAGCTCGCGAACAGCTGCAACGCTTCCACGCGATGTGGCTCGGCTACCGCACCATTCCGCATGGGGCCGACCTCGCCGCTGCCTTTGCCCGCGAGACCAACACCCTGCTCGATCGAGTGCTCTTCGACGAACCCCAAGATTACTTGAACCTGTTCACGATGTCGGAGACCTACTTGGACGACGCGCTCGCCGAACACTATGGCTTGCCGGCGCCTGATGGCGAGGACTGGATACCCTACGGGGACAGCGGACGCCGGGGCATCCTTTCGCATGGCAGCGTACTGAGCGCGTTCAGCAAGTTCAGCGACACGAGTCCCACTCAGCGCGGCATCCTGGTGCGAACACGCCTGATGTGCGACGAGGTGGAGGCACCGCCCGCGAACGTCAACACGGACGAACCCCCCAGCGCCGAGGACGCCGACTGCAAGGTCGAGCGCTACGAGCAACACCGCGCCAGCGCTGCTTGCGCGAATTGTCACAACGCCTTGGACCCGATCGGTTTTGGGCTCGAGAATTACGACATGGCCGGCCGCTGGCGTGAGCACGACGACGGCAACGAGGCTTGCTCGATCGCAGGCGTCGGCAGCGTCGAGCCGTATGGTGAATTTTCGGGACCGGGGGAGCTCGCCCAGATCTTGGTGGAGCAGGGGGAGATCGACGACTGCGTCATGCGACAATACCTTGCCTTTGCGGTCGGTCGCGCACTCCAACCGGACGAAGCGGAGCTTGCCGAAGCGCTGATCGCAAGCTTGCGCAGCGACGATCGCCAACTCCCGCGCGTGCTCGTCGATTATGTCGCGAGCGCTGCGTTCACCCTCAAAAGGTTGCCACCCGAGCCGTGAAAGCGATGCAATGATGCGTAAGACCCGGATCTCTCGGCGCGCGTTGCTCAGCGGGGCCGGCGTCGTCGTCGGACTTCCCGTGCTCGAGTGCATGCTCGACTCGAAGGGTACCGCCTACGCGCAGGGCGGCGGACTGGCGCGACGGTACGGTATCGTATTCGCGGGGCAGGCGCTTGGCGGCGACGATCACGAGAACAACCGCTCGCGCATCAACGGTGACCTTGTCACACGCGAAGGAGATTTCATCGTACCTCCGCAAACCGGGTCGACCTACGACATCACCACGCCGCTGCGCCCGCTCAGCGACCTGGTGGGGGATTTCAGCCTCGTCTCGGGCATGCGCATCCCTTACAACGAGTCCTCGACCGAACCCGGCGACGTACCCGCGGCCGGCGCCTACCGGGACTTTCATGGTGGCGGCTCGGGGCCACTGCTCTGCGGCACTCGCTCGCTCGAAGCAGCGTTCACCTGCCGCAGCATCACCTCGGATCAAATCGTCGCGGGCCTGAACCAGGGCCAGACTGCGCTCGACTCGATCGTGCTCCGAGCACAGCCGTCTTTCTATCTCGCTGGCTATACGTTTGCCGGCCGGCACCGCATCTCGTATCGCGGCGACGGCGATCCGATCGAGGCACAGGACAGCCCTCGAACTGCGTACCAGTCCCTCTTCGGTAACTTCCAACCCGAAGACACCGACGCGCAGGCCCAGTTCGACTTCGACCGCAGGGCGCGCCGGAGCGTGCTGGATCTCATCACACAGAAACGCGAAAGCTTGCTGGGGCGGGTCTCCTACGCCGATCGCGTCCGGCTCGAACGACACTTCGATGAAATTCGCAACCTGGAAACCCGCATCGACTCATTGCAGGGCGCCACGGGCGAGTGCCAGCTCATCGGCGATCCCGGGAACGACCCCGCAGTGGGTGGAGACAACGCGGGTGCCGGCTCGGACAGCATAGCCACCAACACCGGTTACAGCGACGAAGCAGCTCGCACGCGCATCTTCGCCGATCTGATTCACATGGCTTTCGTCTGCGACCTGACGCGCGCCGCGACGCTCCAGATCACGGCGTTTCAATCGCACATGAACGTGTACCCCATCACCGCCGACCTCGATAGCCCGGTGGCGCTGAATCGCGCGTTCCTCGCGGATCTGCACGAGGTCGGGCACAACGGCGACGCCGACTTCCGCGGACAGCTGGCTGTGAGCTTGTGCCTGCAGTGGCACATCGCCCACTACGCCTACCTGCTGCAGAAGCTGAAGGACACGCCCGAGGGGGATGGGACCTTGCTCGACAACTCGGCGCTGATTTTCATGCCGGAAGCCGGGCACGGCCGGCACCTCAACTCACCTGAAGATGCCGAGCCCAAGACGCACTCCGTAGAGAACATGGTGCTGCTCGTCGGCGGGCGCGCCGGTGGACTCGCTCCCGGACGACACATCGCCACCGACGGCGCGCACCCCGGGCAGTGCCTGGTGAGCTGCATGAACGCGGTCGGGTACGAGGGAACTACGTTTGGCGAGGTCGAGGGCGACCTGCCCGACTTGTTCGGCTGACTCCCCTGGCTACTCGTCCCCGTCTGCTTCGGACCCGCCTGGCAGCGCGCCCTCCAGCTCGACGCTCAGCTCGACGTCGAACAGCTTGACGCTGACTTTGACCCCATCGATGCCATTCGGAAACCACTTGGGCCCGTCCGCTCTGCGACCGTCGAGCAGCTTGTTCAGCTCCTCGATGGCACACCTGAGCAAGCTCTCTGCGTTTTCTCGCGTAAGCAACTGCTGATCCGCGCGGTTCTCTTTGGTCATCACGCTCACCTTCGCTCCGAAGAGCGCATTGTCGACGGCACGTCGGGCGGCGTCAATCGTCTGCGGCGTCGCCCTCCGCGCCTCCTCAGCGCTTGCGACGGTTGCGACGCGCTCCATGCCTGCCCCTGCCGCTGGGCTTCGCCGTTTCGAGCCCGCGCACCAAGTCGTCGAAGTCGAACTCGCCCCCGCCGAACTGGAACAGGGGCCCGCACAGGAATTCGTCCAGGGTCAGCTTCTTGTCGCGAAAGGCGGCGACGAAGTCACGGATCCGCGTCAGCTCGTCGAGCTCGGCTTCAACGGTACGAACGAAGCGATCGAGGCTTTTGGCCGCGTGATCGACGCTGTCGGCGCTGAAGAACTGTAGCGCCTCGGAGCGCTCGAGCTGGCGAGCTTCCTGCTTCAGTTCGGAAAGCTGGAGGCGGAGCTCGTCGCACACCCGCTCGAGCGCGAGGCACTGAGCGGTCGCGTCGGGCGCCGCCGTGGAGGCGTGGGGAGCGGCGGATTTGCGCTCGAGCTGCAGCAGGCTCGCCAGATCGCCCGTCTGGAACGCCTGGGTCACACTCTGCATCAAGGCCGTGCGCGCCAGCTTCTCCGCTGGATCCTGGGTGCGATCGGGGTGAAACGCCAGCGTCAAGCGCTTGAACACCGCCTTCAGAGTGTCCCGGCCAGGCTCTGCACCTCTTGGGGCGGCCGAATAGCCGCCGCCGGTGGGCTGCACCCGCTCCCGCGGAGGGGGGGTGTCGTGCTCGCCGAACTTCGGGTCGTCGTGGGCTTCTATGGGGAGCAGGACGCCCTGGCTGACGAGCGCCTCGAACACCTCGCGCACCGCGCGGCGCCCGCGCTTCGTCGGCAAGCTCGTGAGGAGCATCTCGAACATGCGCCAGATCTCTGCGTTCGTGCGACGGCAGCGCGCGGCGATGGGTTCCACGTGTCGCTCGAGATCTTGCTGCGCCTTTTCGAGCTGGTGTTTCAGGCGCTCGACGTCTTTTTGCTTGCCCGCGATCTTGCGCAGCAGCGCGCGGTGCTGCCGCTGCAAGGACAACAGACGCTGCGGAGGCGCACCGACACTCAGGTCGCCGGAGCGCCCGTGGGCTGCGGCTCGAACGCGACGAGTGGCTTTGTGCGGCACGACGGTAGAGCTTCCACTACCTCGACGCGCCCGCCCTAGCAATCGCCTTCACCGACGATGCAGCTCAAATACTCTTCGATGTTGGTGTAGCCGTCCGAGTCATCATCGCCCGTATCGTCGGCGCTGCTAGGGTCGAGCCCGCGCGCTGTTTCCCAGTCGTCCGGCATGCCGTCGCGATCGGTATCGGTCGGGGGAGTGCCCGGCGCAACGCTGCCGACGTTCCCAACGATACCATTGTCGTCTTCGGTATCGATGATCGCGCCCAAGGTGCCATAAGAGCGCAGCTCCGAGATGAGCATCTCGTCCACGGCGTCTCGAACCAGCGATGCTCCGGCGTTCTCGATCACGTGGCTGACCGCGTCCTGTGCCGAGAGCAGCGTCCTGAGGCCGGGGTAAGCGTAGGGGCTGACCTGGGTGGTGGCTGTCTTGTAGTCGGTAAGCAGGGTACCGTCGAGCGTACCGTTCTTGTCCGAGTCTACCCAGTTGTCCTCCGCGTAGACGTGGAAGAACTCGGTGGTGCCGCTGATGTGCGAGTCCGAGTTACTCGACGGACCATAGATGAAGTAGTTACCGATCACGTTGGCCTCCGAAGTGCCGCTCGTGGTGTCGCCCATGATGTAGCCGTGCTCGGCCCAGTTGTAGAGCACGCTATTGATGAACTCGTGCTTGCCGCGCGCCTTGGGATTGCGCGTCTTGTTGTCGATGTATAGAGAGCGAATCATCGACCAGCGTCCGTCCACGCCCGACGGTTGCATCAAGCCACCCGTGGAGTGGTTGCTGCTGTTGATGCCCTGCGCGATGATGCACTCCTGAAAGGACAACGCGTCGATGGGCGTGCCGTTGACGTCGAGGGTCCCGTCTCGACCCCACGACATGGACACATGGTCGAACATATAGTTCTCGCCGAGCGAAATGGACACCGCATCCTTGCCGCTGTCACCGTTCTTGCCCATCCTGACGCGCAGGTAGCGCAAAATGACGTTGCCGCCCCCGGAATCTCCGTTGAGGGCAATCCCGTTTCCGTAGATGGTGATGCCGCCGCCGGGCGCGGTTTGCCCGGCAACGGTGAGGTTGCTGTGGACCACGACGCGCGTCGCAATCTCGATGATACCTCCGACATCGAAGACCACGATGCGATCGGGCGCGCTGACCGCATCGCGGAACGAGCCAGACCCCGAATCGTTCAGGTTCGTGACGTGGTACACCTCGCCACCGCGGCCGCCCGAGGTCTCACGCCCGAAACCCTCCGCTCCGGGGAAGGCCAGCGGCGCACCCGTCGGGGTCGTTTCTCCGGTGGTTGACGTCGTTGACCCAACCGCGGTGACGGCCGTGGTGCTCGCCATGCCGCCTACTCCGGTGCTGGCGCCGCTGGTGCTGAGCGGTCCGTCACCTCCGGTCGTCGCCGCGGTGCCGTCCGACCCCGTGCTGGCGCTCGTGCCCTCAGCGACGCCACCTGCTGTCAGCGTGCCGTCGTTCACGCTGGCGTCGGCCGTCGCCCCACCTTGCCCCGACGCGCCCGCGGGGCTGCTGTTCGTCTCGACACCAGCGCTGCTCGCCCCCGAGGCCGTGCTCGTGGTGGTGGCGGCCGCGAACGTCTGAGTGCTGCGGGCATCGGGCGAGCCGCAGCCGCTCGCTGCCGGGGCGAGCCCGAGCGCGAGCGCCACCGGTATGTTTTCGAGGGCATGTCTCATAGTGGGCGCGGCGGGCGCCGGACCGGACCGCAGACGCGGGGCCGGGCTGCGGGCGCACGGGAGGGAATCTCCCCCGTAATGTTCCAGGGCGCCGAATCGATTTCGAAAAGCGACCAGCGCTGACCGCGATTCCCCGCCAGTCAAAGCCTACGGAACGCCCGCCAGGCTTGGCGCCGCGAGATGCACGCAGCGGGGGGCGTTTACGACGGCGCCTTCTGCGCGCGCCCAACTCGACGGGGGAGCGCCGACGTCAGCCCGAAGGGCCTTCGTGACATCAGCTCAAAAGGAACCGAAGAACTCGGGAATCAACGAGTCGGAAAAGCAGGGCATGCCGTGGTGTGACGTCCCGTACTGCGGATCGTTGTGCTTGCACCAGATGGTCTGCGTGCCGCAGCCAGAAAACTCGACACAACCGGGGTCGACCTGCGTCGAGCCGCTCATGCAACCGTCGACAGGATACTCGGTAGAACTGGCTTCGCAACCGTTGCTCTCGCGGTAGGGCACGATGTCCTCGTCACCGTTTGGATCCCAGGAACGCTCGGCGTCACCGATGCCGTGGATCACCAGCGCGGGTACTGGGTTCCACGAGTTGCAGTACTTCGACGAAGCGACGGGTGCGATGGCGCGATAGCGCGTTTCGCCGGCACACAGCTGCTGCACGATGAACTGAGCTCCCGAGCTGTGGCCGGTCGCGAACACCCGGTTCTCGTCGATACAAGCATCGTTCGTGAGCGTGTTGAACATCGCGTCGACCTTGGGCAAATCGCCATCGGTCCAGCCGTTCCCGTCGCTCTTGGGGTAGAGCACCAAATACTTGTCTTGGAGGTCATCCCCATAGCGGTCCTTCAGCTGCGTATTGGGATTGCCGGCCGCGTGATACGCCAGCACCACGGGCACGGGCGTCGTGCCGTCGTAGGCGGGCGGAAACGAAAAGAGGGTGTTGTTCGGAAGGTTGAGCGACGGCGATGCGTTGCCATTGCTGCAGCCGGCGCTAGGCAGCACCTCGACCCCGCCGCCGGTCGTGCTACCGGTCGAGGTCGTGCCCCCCGCGCCGTTGCCATTGCCGCCGGTGTCGGTCGTAGCCGTGGTCGAGCTCCCTGCCCCGCCCTGGCCGGTGCTCGCGGTGTTGCCGGGTCCCCCGGTAATCTGGCCCGTGGTGCCGATCGTGCCGGTCGTCGAACCCCCGAGCGTGGAAGAGGCAGAGGACGTGGCGCTGCTGGTCACTGACATGCCGCCGCTCGTCCCGCTGGTGTTCGTGCTAGCAGTCGAGCCGACCGCGCTCGAAGTCGTGCCGCTCGACAGCGACGTGTTCGAGGTGGGGCCGTCCGTCGACTTGGGATCGTCGCCCTCCTCCGAGCTGCACCCCCAGTGGCAGCCCGCCAAAGTGATAAGGGCCACCCGAAGGGCCGTGCGTCGAGATTTCGTCGTTGAATCGAAGGTCATCAGCATCATGATCGCGCATCAGCGTGCCATTGACAGGGATCCCTCCCAGAGGAACCATTTCTCCTCTGCCGACTGGATCTTTCTGCGAAACCGGACTTCCCACCACGGCGCGCCAGGGTTTCGGCGGTGCTGCCGCAATATTGTGCTGACAGTCGAGCGCGAGCCAAAGCGCCGAGCAACCCAGCGGGGGACGAACCAGCGCGCGACCACCGTCGGCGGGCGACCCGTCGGCGCCGGCGTTCGGACATGTCAGGAGCCTCAGGCGCGGAAACCGATGCGCGCGTGAGTGCCGTCGCAAAATGGCTTGTTGGCGCTGCCGCCACAACGACAGAGCCGCGTCTGGGTGAGGCGCGCCACGACTCGCCCCGTGCCGCTGACGATCTCCAAGTTCCCGCGCACGCGGTACGGCCCGTCGGGCTCCGGCTCCACTTCGAGTAGGCCGTCCCGTTGTTCGAGCATTTGCGTGTTGCTGCTCGCGGGTTCACCGGTAGCAGCGAAGCCGACCTCGTGGTGGCTGCCATCGCAGTAAGGCTTGTTCTTCGATGCTCCGCAACGGCACAAAGTGGCGCGGAAGCTGGAGCGATCGCCACCCACCGAAAGGTCACCGCGAACGGCGTAAGGACCGCCTTCACGGATGGCCAGCAAGTTCACTGGCGGGGCGGCCTCGTTGGGCTCGCCGTCATGACGATCGTAGCGAATCGCTCCGCTCGGACAAGCGTGGGCGATCTCGACCAGCCGCGCCTGGTCGATGCCGTCCGGATCGATCCACGGGCCCTCGATGTTGGCGATGAACACCTTGGGCGCGCCCGTCACACAGAAGCGCGCGTGAATGCAGCGCTTGCCTTCGTAGACGAGGGTCAGATGCTTGCCGTCCACGTAGTCGACAGCGCCCTCCCGGCGCGGGATCGGGATGCCGGTCTCGGTGCGGGCTACGGTGGTGCTCGGCGCCGGCGTGATTGACGCCGCCTTCTGATCGGTCTTCGCCGGCGTCGCGACTCGCTGGCTAGCTCGCGCGTTGGCCTGGGCAAAACCGCGCTCGGCGCGCTCTTTCGCGTTAGCCAGCAGGCGTCGCGCCCGCTCGGGTCGGGCGTCCCCGGCGAGCGCCAGTTGCTCCGCCGCTGCAAGCAACTCACTCAGCCGCTCGAGCAAGGCGTGCCTCGCGCCAGCGCTGGGAGTGAACGCCGCCGCGTCACGCAGAGCCGTGAACGACACACCCGCGTGGCAATCGGGGTTCGAGGGCCCCGCCGGCAGCCGCGCTGCGTGCTCAGCCAGTGGCGTGAAAGCGCGCATTAGCCCCATGGCAACATCGACGACCAGCCCTTTCTCGGGATCTGGTCGGGGGATGGTGTAGGCATAGGCGAGCAGCCGTAGCATCAGCCCGTAGATGCTGTTGGCAAGGTCCACGGTTCTCGCGGCGGACTCGTGCTCGATCCAAACCCTGCCTTCCGGCCGCAGCGGCCGGCGCAGCACAGGGTTCACCGCCGCCGGAAAGGCTGGCTGGAAATCGGGATTGTCGGTCTTCAGCGCTGCAAGCTCGCGTTGAATCTCGCGGAAGCGCGCGAAATGCGAGGTCTCGGTGTGCTCCGCCGCGCCCTCCCCCTGCTCCCGGATCGTCACGAACGCCTTCAGCGCGGTCTTGGCGCAGATGACGGGCCGGGCCCCTAGCACTTCGCTTTCGACCGCCGAGAGCTGCAGCGCTGGATCACCGCAGAACGCCGCCGACTCGCCGTGGTACTCGGAGAACCGTTGAAGTGAGTCGCCCAGGCGCTCATAGAACTCACCCACGGTTTCGTAGGCCGTCGCCATAGGCGTCAGCCGAGGCTGCGATTCGCCGCGCTCGAACTTGAGCTCGGGAGCGAAGCCCTCCCCGTCCGGTTCGGTGGACTGTTGCGGCCGCTCCAAGTGCACGAAGTGCTGCAATGCTGCGGACGAAAAAGGCACCAGCTTGACCACGATCTGCGCCGGCAAGTAGCCGGGGTCGAGCGGGAAGTTGGCGCGGCCGAAGCGGGGCGCAGCACCCAGCGCCGCCGTCACGTTCCACACCGCGGTGAGGTGGCTCATCTCTTCCACGGCGATCTCGATGATGGTGCGACGCCAGCGAGCCACCGCCTCGGCCTCCCTCGGAGCGAGCCCCTCGGCTTCGCCGTCCTTGAGACTGAAGGCGGCGTAGAGGTAGGTGCACATCAGGTTGTGCTCCAGCTCCGCCGCTTCATACAGATGAAACAAAAGTTGCTCGCGGGTGGGAGGTAGCGTCGGTGACACGCCTTGCGATGTACCAGCTCGCTTCCAGTTAGCCAACTTCACTCAGCCAACCACTCCCGAACTCGGGGTTCACGAACGCGGCTATCACCCGATGGCGCTGGAAGCCAACGAGTCGACCGTTCTTTCCGCGGAGTAACAAAAGCGTACCGCCCGTTTCGAGGCCGTGTCCCACAATATGCGCCAGCACTCGCGCAGCGGGGCGCGAAGCCGCACGCAAGGCACATTGAGCTTTGACGGCGATCGCCGCACCATGTCTCACCTGTACCCAACCTGTGGCGGGCCTTGCCGCTAGATTTCGTGGATCGTGCGTGTCGCTTCGGAGTAGCCTGGACTTCCAACAGGGGGCAGGGACGATGGGAGACCTCACCAATCCGTATAGTGCGCCACGCGCAAACGTTGAGCCGCAGCTCGAGCGCTCGCCGTACGGCGACGACTTGATGGACGCTTCCCAGGGGCAGCGGTTCGCCAACCTCCTGGTCGACTACCTCTGCTACTTCGTCGTGTGCTTCGTCCTCGGAGGCGTGCTCGGCGTGGTGGGCAAGCCCGAACTCGCCAGCTTCATCTCGTGGCCAGTGATGATCGGCTACTACGTGTTCTTCGAGGGCGTCTTCAGCGCCACCCCGGGGAAGATGGTGACACGGACGCGCGTCGTCGGTGTCGACGGCGGTAAAGCGAGCTTCGGTCAAGTTCTCGGCCGCACCCTGCTACGCTTCGTGCCGTTCGAGGCTTTCTCGTTCCTGGGCACCGGCTCGGGCTGGCACGATCGCTGGTCGAAGACGCGCGTCGTGCGGGTCGCGGGCTGAGCCTTCAGCGGTCCCGCGTTCGACGCGACACTAATCGAGGGACCTAACCTTAAGCTGGTACCTACTGAAAGCGTTCAGATGCGACGCCAATCGAGCGACCTAATCTGGCGCCTACTGAAAGCGTTCAGATGCGACGCCAAATCGAGCGACCTAATCTGGTACCTACCGAAAGCGTTCAGATGCGACGCCAATCGAGCGACCTAATCTGGCGCCTACTGAAAGCGTTCAGATGCGACGCCAATCGAGCGACCTAATCTGGTACCTACTGAAGTTGCCGAAGTGCGTTCTTCGCCGGAGCCACCTTGGGGACTTGAACCCCAGACCTACGGTTTACGAAACCGTTGCTCTACCACTGAGCTAAGGTGGCGAAGGGCGCGGACACTACCAGGATTTTTTCGGCGTTCAAGCCTCCGCATGCGCTTTCGGCGCCCTACCGCTCCGGCAGCGGGCATCAGGCGATTTTTCCCGAGAAAACGGCCGGCTTTGGGCGTATGGTCCCGCCCGACGGCGGTAGGGCAGCCGCAAACTGGTGAAGCGAGGTTGGACGGATGACTTTTTCAGTGGCTGGGTTCCGATTTGCCGGATGTGCGGCGGGGATCAAAAAGGCAGGCGGCCTGGACCTCGGCCTGATCGTCGCCGACCAGCCGGTGGTGGCCGCCGGCGTGTTCACGCGCAACTTGGTGCGCGCGGCCCCGGTGGACGTCTCGATCGAGCGGCTGCGGCTCGGGCGCGCACGGGCGGTCCTAGCCAACAGCGGCAACGCGAACGCGTGCACTGGTGCTGAAGGCATGGCAGCCACGCTCGCGTCGACGCAAGCGGCCGCGGGCTTGCTCGGGCTGGAAGCGACCCAGGTGTTGCCGGCATCGACGGGAGTTATCGGCTCCGTGCTGCCAGCAGCGAAGCTCGAAGCTGCGTTGCCGGGTCTGGTGGAGCGCCTGAGCGCCGACGGCGCGGAAGAGTTCGCGAAGGCGATCTGCACGACGGACCGCTGGCACAAGATCGCGCACGGCACGCTGAAGACCGCTGGCGGCCCACCCGCCAGCGTCCTCGGGATCGTCAAAGGGGCCGGTATGATTCATCCGGATCTGGGTCCGGCGCCTACTGCTACGCAAGGCTCGGGGCCGCTACACGCCACCATGCTGGCGTTCTTCGTCACGGACGCGAAGGTGGAACGCTCAGCCCTGCAAAGCGCGCTCGAGCGGGCGGTCGAGCTCAGCTTCAACGCGTGCAGCGTCGATGGCGACACCAGCACCAATGACACCGTGCTCGCGTTGGCTTCGGGCCTGGCGGGTCCAGCGAACGAGGCGGCGCTGTTCGAGGGCCTCCTGCCGGTGTGTCGCGAGCTGGCAAAGCAGATGGTGCTCGACGGTGAAGGGGCGCAGCACGCGGTGGAGATCCGAGTCGAGGGGCTGGCCGATGACGCGGCGGCCCGTACGGTGGCGAAGGCGGTTGCAACGTCGTTACTGGTGAAAACTGCGCTGTTCGGCAAGGACGCCAACTGGGGTCGCTTGCTGGCCGCGGCCGGACGCGCCGGGGTGGCGTTCGATCCCGGCGCCGCCAGCGTCAGCATCGCGGGCAGCCGCATTTTCGACAAAGGCAAGCCGCTGGGCGCCGCTGCCGAGGCGGTGGCGACTCGCGGCATGACCGAACCCAGTTATGGGATCGTGATGACGCTCGGGAACGGGCCTGGATCATTCACCTATCTGACCTGTGATCTGGGGCACGGCTACGTGGACGTGAATGCCGGGTACCGCTCTTGAACAGCGCCAGCGCTGCCTCTGGCTGCTGACGGTCATTGCGAGCCTCGGTGCATGCCTCGGCGCAGCCGCGGGCTGCGGACCGCCCCCGCACGGTACGATCGGGGCAATCCTCGGACAGCAGAATGACGGTCGGGTCTTCGTGCGCGACACGCCCGCCGATCTCGGAGCCGCGCAGGCGGGGCTTCAACCAGGTGACGAAATCCTGTTCATCGACGGTGTGCAGGCGAGTTCCCTCTCGCCGGAACGGCTCTCTGAAGTGCTGGGGGGGCCCGTCGGGGCAGACGTCCAGCTGACGGTCCTGCGGGACGGACAGGTCCTTCGCGTGACAGTGACGCGTACCGAGGCTCGTCGATACTCAGGCGACCTCCGGGACTCCCCGTGACGGTTGCGCAGCAGCAACCGGCCGTCCACCTGGCGACTCGAGGCCACCTGGGTCGGCCATCCCCGTGACCCACGTTGGGTCGGCCATCCCCGTGACCCACGTTGGGTCGGCCAATCCCGTGACCCACTTTGGGTCGCCGATCGCCGTGACCCACTTTGGGTCGGCCCATCCGATGACCCAACCTCGGGGCGACCCCAATGCCGTGACCCAACCTCGCGCGGCCCAATCACCCAACCACCTTGGGTCACCCCATCCCCCCCGTGCCCGCGTGGGGGGAACCCATCCCGTGACCCACTTTGGGTCGGCCCATCCCCTGACCCAACCTTCGGGGCGGCCCAATCCCGTGGACCCACTTTTGGGTCGCCCAAGCCAATGACCCAACCCTGGTCGGCCCATCCCCTGACCCAACCTTCGGGGCGGTCGTAAATACCGTGACCCAACTGGGTCGCCCAATCCCGTGACCCGCTTTGGGTCGCCAATCCCGTGACCCACTTTGGGTCGCCCAATCCCGTGACCCACTTTGGGTCGCCAATCCCGTCACCCGCCTTGGGTCGCCAATCCCATCACCCGCCTTGGGTCGCCACCGCTTTGGGTCGCCCAATCCCGTGACCCGCTTTGGGTCGCCAATCCCGTGACCCACTTTGGGTCGCCATCCCGTGACCCACCTTGGGTCGCCATCCCGTGCCCCCCGTGGACTGCCCCCGAGCCACAGACCTATCCCGGCCGTGTCCCCCCGCGGCGACCCTTCGTTGGGTCGCACGCTGGTCCCGCTAGCGCCCGCGCGTCGTGAGCGGGGGGAAGGAAGGACCGGCGGCCGGTTGCGCGCCCCCGCCTATCCACTCAGCAGGCAGTGGGCTAGGTTGCGGCGCGGTGGCATTGGGGTCGCACGAGCTGTACGAGTTATTCTTGGCGCTGGCGCCGCCGCGACTCGCCGCGGCGCGGCGGGGGTTGCAGGAGCCCGAAGGCGGAGCGAGGCAGCACGCGCTCGAAGGCGCCTTGATGCCGCTCGCGGTGGACGCGGCACTCTTGGGAGCCGAAGGCGTCAGCACCCTGGCGAGCGCACTTGCCACAGCGTTCGGCGTACCCCCGGAGGTGCTCGACGACGCACTGGCCACCTTGGAACGCGCGGTCGTGGAGCTGGGGCATGGTGACGCGTCGGGAGCGCGCGTGAACGAGGCTGACCTCGCGGCGTGCGCGCAGCGTCTGCGTCGAGCATCGCCGCTGCAAGCAGGGGGGACGCGCGCCTCGCCCTGGGAGCCCGAAGAGCGCGCTCCCGAGACGAGGGCATCCGGCACTCCTATGGCGCTTGCAGGGCTCGGGGTTGAGCCGGGGGCTGAGCTGGGAACTCGAGTGCCGGGGGCGGAGGATCCAGAGCTGAGTCGCGTCGAGCACTGGCAGCCACAGCTAGCCGAGGACATGGTCGCGGCCTTCTTGGAGGAATGCGCCGAGCGAACCGAAGGGCTGTCAGCGCGCCTTTTGGAGTTGGAGGACCGGGGTCACGACGACGAGCTGATCGGCGAAATCTTCCGCGATTTGCACACCCTGAAAGGGTCGAGTGGGTTTGCGGGGCTGCGGAAACTGAACCGCGTGGCGCACGTCGCCGAAGATCTGATCGGCCAGCTCAGTTGCGGCGTGCGCGAGCCCGACCGCGCGCTCATCGACGTGCTGCTCGAAACGCTCGAGAGCATTCAGGTGATCCTGGAGCTGGCTCGCACGGACCAACCCATCGACGTCGACGTGGCGGATCTGGTGGCGCGACTCAGAGATCCGAGTCGACCCGCTGCGGGGCATGAACCGGGGCGAGAACCGGGGCGAGAACGCAGGGGCGCGGCAGCGAGCGCCGGCAGGAGCGCGGCAGCGAGCGCCGGCAGGGGCGCGGCAGCGAGCGCCGGCAGGGGCGCTCCGGGGTCCGCTACGGCAGCGACTGGCGATGCGGCGCTGAGCGGAGCGGTCGGGGGGGGCGCGGTCGGGGGGGGCGCGGCCGGGGGGGGCGCGGCCGGGGGGGGCGCGGCGCCGGCCGCGGCGCGACCTTCGCAACGACCGCGAGCGCAGGCCACGCTGCGCATAGACTTCGAAAAGGTCGACCTATTGCTGAACCTGGTGGGCGAAATCGTGCTCAGTCGCGGACAACTCAACGCCGGTCAGGAATCGTACAGCCACACGCTGCGTGAGGTAACGCATTTCCGCGCGCGGTTGACGCAAACGCTCGGGCAACCCGCAGAGTTGCGAGCTACCGGGACGGACCGCGCCGCGCGCTCTTGGCAGCGCCCCGACAGCAGCGGGAATCAGGCGCTGCTCGACGATCTGCAGCGCATCGAGCGCGTGCTGTCGGAAAGCTACGGCGAGCTCGAGGGGAACCTGAGCCGACTGGGACTGGCGGTGGGACAGCTGCGCGACACTGTGATGAAGCTGCGCATGGTGCCGATCGCGCGTCTGTTCACCAAATACCAGCGCACGGTCCGCGAGCTCTCCAACCAGCTCGGCAAGCAGGTGCGCGTGGAGCTGGTGGGAGCGGACACCGAGCTCGACAAGGTCCTCGTCGAACGGTTGGAGGATCCCCTGCTGCATCTCGTGCGCAACGCCGTGGACCACGGCATCGAGTCGCCGGGGCGGCGCCGACAGGCGGGTAAGCCGGAAGTAGGGCTGGTCCGACTCGCTGCGTCCCAGCGCGGGGGTCAGATCGTCGTAGTCATCCAAGACGATGGAGCGGGACTCGACCCCGAGCGTCTGAAGACCAAGGCGGTCGAGAAAGGGCTCTTGACCGAACAAGCGGCGAACGACATGCCGGACAGCAGGGCGTTCGACCTGATCTTTCACGCGGGGTTCTCCACCGCGCAGCAGGTTTCGGATGTCTCGGGACGTGGAGTCGGCATGGATGTGGTGCGCGCTACCATCGAGAATCTCAAAGGCGGCGTGCTGGTCCGATCCCAAATCGGCGCAGGCACGGAGATCGAGCTCAGGTTACCGCTGACCCTCGCGATCACCCAGGTGCTCGCGGTGCGGGTGGGCAGCGAGCTCGTGGCGCTGCCCCTCGACGCCGTCGTGAGCGCACAAACGCTGGACGCTTCCGAGCTCGAGACCGTGGCGCAGAGCCCTTGTGTCCGGGTCGGCGAGGAGCTGATTCCCCTGATACATCTGGGGGCCGCGCTGGGGTTGGCGCGCGCGCAGGCGTTCGACGAAGACCCCCAAGGCCATGTGATCATCGTGCATGTGGGTACGGAACGCCTCGGCGTCGTCGTGCAGCACGTGCTCGGGCGTCACGAGGTCGTGATCAAGTCCCTAGGACCGCTCTTGGCGCGAACGCCGTGCGCCGCCGGTGCCACGCTGATCGGCGATCGCATCGCGCTGGTGGTCGACCTCGTGGGCGTCGCACAGCACCTACGCGACGACCACGCTGCAAGCGTGCCGCTGCCGGTGCCGGCGCGGGAGCCGCGAGGAGCGGCCCTAACGCTCGGGCGAATCCTCGTCGCCGAAGACAGCGATACGGTAAGAGATTCGCTCGGTCGCGAATTGACACGGGCTGGGTTCCAGGTGTCCACGGCAGTGGACGGACGCGAAGCGTTCGAGCTGGCGCGCGCCAGCAGCTTCGATGCGGTATGCACCGACATCATGATGCCCAACATGGATGGGTATCAATTGATCCGAGCCTTGCGCGGCCTCCCCGAATACCGTTCGGTTCCCATCGTCGTGCTCTCGAGCAAGGATGCCCGCATCGACAGTTTGCGGGGTCTGGATGCGGGGGCCGACGCGTACTTGAGCAAACCGGCGGATCCCGGGCAATTGATCCGTGAACTTAGCGCACTGCTCGCCAAACGTGGTGCGTAGGCCAAAAACACACGAGGCCATCCACAGCAAACACCCTGCACACACGGGAGGCGGAGCCCGACCTTCGAAAACCGACCAAAAAGTCCCGAAACAGGCCCGACGCCGGCCCGCAGGACCCGAAAAAAAGAAGGAAAGCTCCGGTCCCCCACGCGGAAATTCCGTGCTACGGTTCCGCCCGATAGACACCAACGGACTCGCGCGGCGGTGGCCACGCCACCTGCCCCGCCGTGCCTGAAAGATACGTGAGACAGCAGCCTGCGAGAGAGCGCAGGCAACACTGGAGTTGAAATGGGAAGCTACTTGTTTACGTCAGAATCGGTCACCGAAGGGCATCCAGACAAGCTGTGCGACGCAGTCTCGGATGCGGTGCTGGACGCGGCCCTGAAAGGCGACCGTCTGAGCCGTGTCGCTTGTGAAACAGCCACCAAAACGGGGTTCGTGTTGCTGCTCGGCGAGATCACGAGCAAGACCACCATCGACTTCGCCAAGGTGGCGCGACAGACCATCAAAGAAATCGGTTACACCGACTCCTCCATGGGGTTCGACTACGAAACTTGCGGCGTCATGATCGCCGTCGAGCAGCAGTCACCGGACATCTCGCAGGGTGTCACCAAGGGGCAAGGCATGTTCAAGGACCAGGGCGCCGGCGATCAGGGGCTGATGTTCGGCTACGCCTGCGACGAGACGCCCGAGCTGATGCCCGCCCCCATCATGTACGCACACCAGCTCACTCGGCAGCTCGCCGCGGTGCGCAAGTCGAAACAAGTCGACTTCTTGCGTCCCGACGGGAAGAGCCAGGTCACCGTCGAGTATGAAGACGGCAAGCCGACCCGCATCGAAACGGTCGTCATTTCGACCCAACACTCCGAGAGCGCGAAGCATGACGAGATTCGCGAGGCCGTGATGGAGCTCGTGGTCAAGAAGACGCTTCCCAAGCACCTCCTCGACAAACGCACCAACTACTACATCAACCCGACCGGGCGTTTCGTGATCGGGGGCCCGTGCGGAGACGCGGGGCTCACGGGTCGCAAGATCATCGTCGATACCTACGGTGGCATGGGCCGCCACGGCGGCGGGGCTTTCAGCGGCAAAGACCCCACGAAGGTGGATCGATCCGCCTGCTACTACTCGCGCTACGTCGCCAAGAACATCGTTCAGGCGGGCTTGGCGAAGCGCTGCGAGGTGCAGGTTGCGTACGCCATCGGTGTCGCGAAGCCTTGCGGCGTCTACGTGAACACTTTCGGGACCGGCGCGATCGATGAAGAGAAGCTGCAAGCCTACGTCGCCGAGAAGTTCGACTTCCGACCGGCAGCGCTGATCAAGGAACTCGATCTGCTGAAGCCCGGCTATCAGCGCACGGCGGCGTACGGTCACTTCGGCCGCTCCGAGTTCAGCTGGGAGCAAACGAGCCGTGCCAAGCAGCTAGCGGCTGATTTGTTGCCGCGCTCGGCCAAGGCAACCAACGGCGCGGCCAAGGCCAAGGCCAGCAGCAACGGCGTGAAAACGAACGGCGCGTCGAAGAAACCGGTTTCCAAGAAGGCTCCCGCGAAGAAGCCCTCGCGGAAGGCCCCGTCCGCTAGCCTCTAGCGCTCGCCCGCGGCAGCCGCGCGATGAACGCGACGGTTCGAGACAGGCGCCCTCCTCACGGTCGGCGCCTGTTCGCTAGCCGCTAGCCGCTAGCGAGGCCCGCGTCTGGCGCTGGCCTCGGTCTGCGCTAGCCTCGGTCTGCGCTAGCCTCGGTCTGCGCTAGCCTCGGTCTGCGCTAGCCTCGGTCTGCGCTAGCCTCGGTCTGCGCTAGCCTCGGTCT
>JAICQQ010000136.1 GCA_025937785.1 Polyangiaceae bacterium | reverse complement strand
GTTTTGGATGGCCCAGCCAACCAACGATTGGCCAAACGGTTGGTGTGATGTAACTCGGCTCCAGCACCTTGGAAAATGGACGGCTCCCCGGCGCCGCGTCCGACTCACGCAGGTACGTCGAGCGGGCGCGCCAGCTAGCTAAGCTAAAGCAAATACATCAGCGTCACCAACGCATCCAGGATCGGGAACACGATCTTCGGCACGAGGTACATCGCAATCACGAGCCCGAGGATGCCGAACATGGGCAGCTCGCGCGCCTTGGTGATCCAACCGCCCGGCCCCTTCGGCCAGAAGCCCTCGACGACAGCCGCGCCATCGAGGGGGGGCACGGGCAGCAGGTTGAACACCGCGAGCAGCACGTTGAGCGAAAACATGACGCTGAGCACGCGCGCGAGCGCCCCGACGGGCGTGTTCATGGTGTCTCCCGGGGGCAACACCAGCGTATCCAGCCGAGTCGCGCCGCCCGCGAGCAGTAGAACGTCGCTCTTCACGAGCACCACCATCAGCACGAACGCCAGCGTGGCGAGCACGATGTTGGCGCTGGGGCCTGCCAACGACATCCAGGCGTAACGGCGCGGATGCCGGCTGGCCCAGTGCGGATTGTAGGGCGACGCGCCCCAGCCGATGATGAAGTGCCAGGTGAGCAGGCTGACGATCGGCACTACCACCATGCCAAAGGGAGACCGGCGGATGTGCGGCGTGGGATCGAGGCTCACCTGACCGCCTTCGTAGGCGGTCGTGTCGCCCCCCTTCAGCGCTGCGTAAGCGTGCGCAAACTCGTGGCACGTCGTGCTGAAGAGAAACACGAGGTACCACACCAACAACTCCGCGAGCATCGGGCGGAGCTTGGCGCTTTACACTGAGAGTGCAAGGAGAACGCGGGGGCCGCGACCAACGCGGCCCGCTCGCCCTCAGCCACTCGCCCCAAAGCCGAGCCCAGCCGGGTGCTGCCCAGCGAAGTGGCCCACGCTGGGTCGCAGCGCCGGATCGTAGGGTCGACACCGGGTCGCGACCTCTTTCATTCCGGGTCCAAGGGGCCGGTCCTGCGTTCGCGGTCCTGACTTTCCCGCTTGCGCGAGCCTACGGAGCTCGGATACGTTCGGGAACATCATCTGGCGCGATGAGATACGCGATCGGCTTAGCGCACAAGCGCTGGATTTTATAAACAATTCAGCGCCGAAATTGCTTTGACGTGCATAATGCACGCATAATGCACATCGATGCATTTTGAGGAAGCATGGGCTGGCTTCGCGACTTGATGGAGGCATCGTCGCCTCCGTTCCGGAGCTTCGGAGCGCTGGCGCGGAGGGCGCTCGCCAGTCCAGACTGGCCTGCGGGGACCGCGCCCCAACCGCGGTCGCTCGCCGCGCTCTTCAGTAAGCTCGACCGGCGGATCGAACTCGAGTGGCTGGCGGATCGCCCCGCCGTGCAGAGGGTGCTGGCCGAGTGCTTGGGTCGGCCCCTGGCCGAGATCACGGGGGTGCTGGGTCCGGCGGCGAGCCCCCTCACGGACGCCACCAGCCGCTTTCGCTTCGAGGACGCTCCCTACGTGCAGCCACTCGACCTGCTGCGGGAGGGGCTGTGCCCCGGGTTTCCGCCGGAGCTCACGCTGCCCGCGACGTGGGGCAGGCTCTGGTGGCACGCGCCGCCTGGTTCGGGGCGCGCGCTCGTAGGAGCTTGGCTGGAGGCGCGCGGGCTCTGCCACGTCGTGCGCGCGGCGACGCTCGACGCAGCTCTCGCCAGCGCGCCCGCGCATGGCCCCGTATGGCTCGAGATCGACCAGATCGACGACCGAGCACTGGCGGCGCTCGACGCGCGCGGGCCCCGATCGGGGATCTGCTTGGCCGCGCGGCAAGCACCTACGTCGTCCGAGAGCGACTTTCGCGTCGTCGTGGCCCCCGAACCGCTCATGTACCTGGACGACTTCGTCACCTGGGTGGCGCGACGGCTGCCCGAAGACGGCCACTTCGACGAGGTGGCGTCGAAGCGCTGGCTCAGGAGCGTGGCCGAGGCAGGCGGAGTGCTCGAATCGCTGGGCACGTTGTTGGGCTTGTGCGGCGCACTCGATGCGATCGATCCGAAGAAGCTGGGGCAAGGCTCCGTCGACAAACTGGCGGGGCTTTACTTCAACGCGCAGCTCACGCTGGCACAGACCGAAGACGCGCCCGTGGTGGCATGGTTGCGCCGTCAGGGGCTGCCGGTGGTCGTGGGGCTGGCGAGTCGACTGCTGGTGGACGCGACGGAGCCCTGGGAAACCCCGCGCGAGTTCGATGCGTGGCTCGACCTGGTGCCGCTGGAGTATCAGCGCGGTGGCGATCTGGAGTGGATGCGGCTGGCGCTCGCCGACAGCGACAGCCCCGTGCGTCCGGGGGATCTGGCAAAGGCCGCGAAGCGCATGCCGCCCGGCGCCTACCGCGTGGTGAGGGGGCTCGAGCGGGCACAGTTACTGCGGCCGGCTGCGGCCGGGCTCCTCAAGCTCGCTCCGCGCTGGCTCGGCGTGAGCGCGGTGCGCGAGGCGCGACGGCAGTTGCTGCGCGGCTCCCCGGTGGAGTGGGGTGAGGCGCTCTTGAACCGGCGCGAGACCCCGCATCTGCTCGCCGAACTCCGCCGCTTCGCCGCGGCTCAAGATTTCGATCCATTCGAAGCAGCGCTCGAGCTGGAAGGGGGCCGCGAACCGGCGAGCGTCGCCTGCATCGAAGCGAGCTTCGTCACACTCGGACTGGCGTTGCTCGACGGCGTCGAACTACCGCAAGACCTGGTCGAAGGCGTGTGGAACGAGCAGCTCGCGGCGTTGGTGGAGCTCGACGACGAGCTGCCGCGCCAACGACTGGTCTCGGGTGACCCCCTAGGCAGCGGGGGCGCAGAGCCGCCATTGCCGAACGCCGCGTTTCACCTCGCGGCGCTGGCGCTGGCGGAGCAGCTTCCGGTGGGCGTCGGGCAACGTCACCCGCTGCTCGATCCGTGGCGCGAAGCGAAACCACCCGCTGGGCTCGGGCGTCTGTACGACGGCATCGAGCGAGCGCTCGCGACGCATCCCGAGCTGGGCGAGTTCGAGAGCGCGACGGTGGCGCTCGTCGACCGCTTGCGCAACACCTTTGGACAGGTGGCGGCGACGCTCCACGCGCTGGAAGCCGCAGGTTCGCTGCTCGACGAGATCGAGCACGACGTGCTTAGCCCGGACGCGCTGGCGCGCGCGGTCGCAGCCCCGCGCGGAACACAGCGCCTCCGGGGCCTCGCGGAGCGGCGCGACGTCGCGTGGTCGCGCGTGAGCGAGGCCTGCTGGAACACGTGGCGCGCCGCCCGCGAGGTGCCTGCGCTGACTCAGCTGTTCGATCCGAGGTCGGAGATCGCAGGCTGGTTTTGGGCGAGCCTCCCGGTGCCCCTGTTGCAGGAGTTTCTGAGCGGCGCGCTCGACGTACCTGGGGGAGCGAACCTGCCTTACGCGCACTTCGGTGAAGAGCACTGGCAAGCGCTGCTCGAGGGCTTGGAGCGCGGGTCGTTGCCTCACGACGTGCACCAGGCCTGGCGTGAGCTGCCGGAGGCAGCGCTCGACGCGGCGCTGGCCCGGCCGCAGGAGCTCGGGCGGGCAGGCGCCCTGCCCTCGCTGTGGAGCCGGCATGGTCAGCAGCTCTTGGCGCATCTGGAGCACGCGACGCGCGACCGGCGTGTGGGCGATGTGGTCGAGCTGATCGAAGCTGCCCCGCTCGAGCACACGGCCGCGATCGTCGCCTGCCTGGCCCGGCTTCCTGTGCTCGAGTTGAAGCCAAAGGCACTCGATCGCCTGCGGCTCTGGCTGGTGCAGCGCGTGAGCCTGCGCGCGGAAGGCTGGCGCAGTGCGTACACGCTGCTCGACACCCTGGAAGAGGCGGTTGAGCCCCTGCGCGCCGCACGCTAATCTACTAGCTCGAGCATGCGCGCCGTCACACTTCGCGGAGGCTTCGGTCTCGAGCACCTCGCTCTCGAAGAGCGACCCATGCCGCTACCCGGACCCGGCGAGGTGCTGTTGCGGCTCAGGTGCGCGTCACTGAACTATCGTGACTTGCTGATGGTGCAGGGCAGCTACAATCCGCGCCAAGAGCTGCCGTTGATTCCAGGGTCGGATGCGGTGGGCACGGTGGCGGCGTGGGGCCCGGGCGTCAGCGGGCCAGCCATCGGAACCCGCGTCTGCCCGCTCTTCGCACCCACCTGGCGCGACGGCGATCCACCGAAGGACGTGTTGAAGACCACGCTCGGCGGACCGTGCGACGGCACACTCGCAGAGTATCTGGTCACGGCGGCGTCTGGGGTGGTGCCGATGCCCGATTCTCTCACCGACCCGGAGGCGGCGACATTGCCGTGCGCGGCGCTGACCGCTTTCAGCGCTCTATCCACTTTGGGACACCTGCGCGCGGGTGAGCAGGTGTTGTGCCTGGGCACCAGCACAGTGTCCTTGTTCGCGCTGCAGTTTGCGAAGGCGCTCGGGGCTCGGGTGACCATCACGAGCAGCAGCAACGACAAGCTCGAGCGGGCCAAGGCGCTGGGCGCGGATCGCACCTTGAACTACGTCGAAACTCCCGAGTGGGGCCGCGTCGTGCGCGAAGCGACGGGCGGAGTCGACCACGTCATCGAAGTGGGCGGCGCCGAGACGCTGGCTCAGTCGCTCGCTGCTGTCCGGCCCGGCGCAACGATCAGCCTGATCGGCGTGCTCGGGGGGCGGGAAGCACCGCTGAACCTGTTGCCGATCGTGATGCGGCAACTGAAGGTCCAAGGCATCTTCGTGGGCCATGCCCAAAGCTTCGCGCAGATGCTGCAGTTGGTGAGCGAGCATTCCATTCGGCCAGTGCTTGGGCCGGTGCTGGAATTGGCACGATTTCACGAGGCATTTCGCATGCTGCAAAGCCAGCAGCACTTCGGAAAAATCTGCCTCGACCTCGGCGATCCGCACGTGGCCCCATAGCCGGTCCGGGTTCACTCGGCGTCAGGGCTTGAGCACCGCGCCGCACGGGACTATGCCTTGGACCATCGATACACAGGCGTCATCGATTTCAGAGGCGCCGTCGAGGCGTCGGGCGTGATTGATCCAGAGGACCATAGTCATGACCAAAAGAGTAGTTTCGTCATCATGTTCGTGGGTGGGCATCAGTCTTTTGGCGCTGGTCGCCTGCAAGCAGCCCGACAGGACCAAGGAGACTGAAACAGCCGCCGCCTCGGTGTCGGCCGAGGCAGCTGCAGCAGCCGCTTCTGCCGAATCAGCGGGACTGGCGGTCGACAAGATGACGCTGCCCGCGGACTTCCCCGCCATGAAGATCCCCGAAGACAATCCGCAGACCGACGCAAAGGTCGCGCTCGGCCACCAACTGTTCTTCGACAAGCGCTTGAGCGTGGACGGGTCTCGCGCGTGCTACAGCTGCCACATGAACGAGAACGGCACCGGCGGCGCCGACCCGATCGCGATCGGTGCCCAAGAAAAGAAGCTGACGCGCCACAGTCCCATGCTCTGGAACGTCGGCCACCTTTCACGGTTTTACTGGGACGGCCGTGCCGATTCGCTCGAGGCTCAGATGAAAGGCGCCTGGGGCGGGGGCAACATGGGCGTCGGCAAAGAGAACCTGGACGCCAAAGCCAAGGAAATCGGCAAGATCCCGGGATACAAGAAGCAGTTCGACGAGGTCTTCAAAGGCGAAGGCGCGACGGCGGACACCGTGGCGAAAGCCGTGTCTGCTTACGAACGCACGTTGATCTGCAACGACACCGCGTACGACAAGTACGCCAAGGGCGACAAGAAGGCGCTCGACGACGCGCAGAAGAAGGGGCTCGCCCTGTTCATGGGCAAGGCCGGCTGCACCGCGTGCCACACCGCCCCCTTCTTCTCGAGCGCCTACCTGCTGCCCGAAGGGACGTATTTCAACGTAGGCACCGGTCTCGAGGGCAAGGCTCCGGCGGACGTCGACGTCGGGCGCAAAGCGGTGACCGAGAAAGACGCCGACTGGGCCGCGTTCAAGGTGCCGAGCCTGCGCAACGTCAGCAAGACCGCGCCGTACTTCCACAACGGCTCCAAGAAGACCCTGGAAGAGGCGGTGCGGTTCATGGCCAGCGGCGGCTACAAGAACACGAACCGTAGCCCGCTCATGGTCGATCGGCAGCTGAGCGACGCGGAGATCAAAGATCTGGTGGCGTTCTTGGGTGCCCTCGAATGCGGCGGCAAGCTCGAAGAACCCAAGCTCCCCGAGTAGCCGGGGTCGATCAAGGTCGGGCGGCGAGCGACTAGGTCCCGCTGCCTGGCTTCTTGACGCACTGGGTGGACGCGCCAGGCTCACACAGCATGTTCGGCCCGCAAGCTTCGTCCTCGACGAACTTGCCGGATTTGCAACTCACGATCTCGCGTTTGTCGGGCGTGCACGCGGCCGCGCCTTCCATCTGGGGATCGCAAGGGTCGTCCACTTCGGCCATGGACATATCGCAGTTCAGCTTGCCAGCTGCCTCACAACCCGCCTCGCCTCGACAGCGGTACAGGGGTTGCATCGTACCCCCCTTGCACGCCAGCAGATCTTCGCCCTTCACGCTGCACGCCGTGCTGCCCTCGTCTTTGCAAGGGTCGCCGGCGCTGGCGAGCGTCTTGTCGCAGTTGGCACGGCGCCGGCTGTTCTCGCACCCGGCGGGCCCGCGGCAGGGTTCGAAACCGTACTTCCCGCTGCGGCACACGATCATCTGATGGTCGCTGGTGCAGCTGGCGACTCCCTCTTCGTGAGTGGCGCAGATATCGCCAGGCTTGTTCTTGCTGATATCGCAGGCAGTGCCCACCGTCGGCAAGACGGCGCACCCGCCAGGACCGCGACACGGCGTGGCGATGTATTCGCCGTCCTGACACACGAGCTGTGTGGTGCCGTTCAGGCAACGCGCCTCCGTGGGATCGCATGAGCTACCGACACCAGGTTCGCAGCCCGATCCCACACCCAGCAACGGCACGATCGCGACACACACACTCTTCCAAACGTCGGACCAACGCACGCCGCGAGCTTAGTCGACGGAGAGAGCCTGCGTCCAGCTACAGGCTCGGGTTCATCGGATCGTGCGGATCCATCTTGGGCGCTTTGGGATCCGCCGGGGGCCCGCTCGCTGTACCGCGCTTCGAGCCGGGCAGCGACGGGACGCGGGGGTGGGAGGGCGCGCTCGCCTCGTACCGCGGCGGAGCAGCATCGACGCTCCGCACGGCGGAGAGCTCGGCACGCAGGAGCGTGCGCTCAGCCTTCAGGGCGGAGAGCTGGCGCTCGGCTTCCACCAGCTGCGCCGCCTTCGCGCCCAGCACGGCTTCGTAACCGGCGAGCACGCGATGCTGCTCGGGACGTAGCTTGCCGAAGTAGACGCCGAGACAGCCAACGACCACGGCGGCGCCGAGCAGGACGCTCGTCACCGTCATCGCCCGCTGGCGGCGCTGCTCGCTCGTGCGCGCGAGCGCGTCCATTCTACGTTGGTGCTCGAGTTCGAGCACGGCTTGGTCGACCTGCACTCTTTTGTCGACCTCGGCGCGGACGCGCTCGAGCTCTGCCGTGCGCAGCACCTCGAGCCGGATCTCCTCTTCGCGTTTGCGCAGGCCTTCGGCGACCTTGCGCCGCGCTTCTTCGACCTCCGCTTGGACCTCGGCTTCACGGATGCGGCGAACGTTCTCTTCGTGGACGGCTCGTTCCTCGGCGAGCCTGGCCTCCTCGGCCAGGCGCTTCAGTCGCACCCGATCGCGCTCGTGAGCGAACAGCTGGTCCAGAGAAAAAAGCAGGGATGATTCGCGGCGTTCGCCCATGGTGGGAGCTCCAGCGACCCGCTCGACGTCGGGTCACCGGTTACGACACCTCCCACGCGTCGAAACTTGGGAGCACTCAGGGGTGAAACTTCCCGCCCTGCGCCGCCAGCGCCTTCAGGCCGGGCGCTGGTTCGAAGCGCTCCCCGTGGCGCGCGGCGAGGCGTTCGAGGCGGGCGGTGAGTGCTTGTGCGCCTACGCTGTCAGCGTAGCGAAATGGGCCGCCGAGGTAAGGCGGAAAGCCTAGCCCGAAGATCGCGCCGACGTCTCCGTCGCGTGCGCTCCGCAGGATGCCTTCGTCCAGGCAGCGCGCGGCTTCATTCACCATCGCCAGCGAACACCGCTCCACGATTTCCGCGGAGTCCAGCTTGCGGTTCGGGGTGATGTCGAGCGCCGCGTAGACGAGCGGGTCGACAGGGCGCTTACCCTGCTTCGAAGCCTCGTCGACAGATTTGCCGTACTGGTAGAAGCCACTCGAGCTCTTGCGACCCAAGCGGCCCGCGTCGAGCAGCTTGCGAGTCAGATCGGGCGGGCGCAGGCGCGTGCCGAAGGCTTCGAGCAGGATGCCGGCCACCTTGCTCGCGACATCGATGCCGACTTCGTCCAAGAGCGCGATGGGCCCCACCGGGAAGCCGTGTTCGACGAGCGCGCGGTCGATGGACTCGATGGCGACGCCTTCGCTCAGAATGTACAGCGCCTCGTTCAGGTAAGGCGCGAGGATACGCGAGGTGTAGAAACCAGGCCCGTCGTTGACCACGATCAGAGTCTTGCCCTGCTTCTTACCGAACGCCACCACGGTGGCCGTGACCCAGGGGGAGGTACGCTCGGTCACCACGACCTCGAGCAATGGCATGCGGTGCACGGGCGAGAAGTAGTGCATACCGATCACCCGCTCGGGGTGGCGCGCGCGTGCGGCGATCGCCTGAATCGGAAGCGACGAGGTGTTCGTGGCGAAGATGGCCTGCGGGTGACCCTCGGCTTCTACCTCGGCCAGCACGCGCCGCTTCAGCTCGAGGTCTTCGTAGACCGCCTCGATCACGAGGTCGACGGCCTGAAACCCGCTCATGTCACGCGTGGGCGTGATGCGGGACATCGCGCACGCGGCCTCGATCGGCGTAAGGCGACGGCGCGCCACTGCCTCGTCGCAAAGACCCCGTACGTAGCCGAGACCACGCGCGAGCGCCGGGTCGTCCTTGTCTTTGAGACGCACGGGAACTTCTGCGTTGAGCGCCGAGAGGTGGGCGATGCCGGCGCCCATCAGCCCCGCCCCCAGCACACCGACGCGCTGGGTGTCACGCGCTTCTGCGCTCGTGTCGGCGGTACCGCGATCTTTCTTGAGCTCCTGCGTGGCGAGGAAGATCTGGATCAGATGCTGGGCCTCGCGGCTCATGCACAGCTCGCCGAAGGCGGCCGCCTCGGCTTCCATGCCGGCGCGCGCGCCGCGCTCGAGCCCGAGCTTGACCACCTGTAAGATGCGCTCGGGTGCCGGGTACTTGCCGTGCGTCTTGCTGCCGAGTCGTTTCTTGGCCTGGTCGAACAACACGCGACGCCCCAATGGGTTCTCGGCGAGCGCCAGCTCGGTGAGCTCTTCCTTGTCGAAGAATCCCTTCAGCGCGTCCAGCGTCGTCTTCTTCGCTGGCTCGGCGGCGAGGCGCAGCGCGCGCTCCGTAGCCACCGCGACCAGGATGCTCTCGGGCACGACTTCGTCGACGATGCCGAGCCGGCGCGCCTTGCGCGCATCCACGTGGCGCCCCGTCAGCATCAGGTCGAGAGCCGGCTGGACGCCGATCCATCGAGGCAGGCGCTGCGTTCCCCCGAGCCCGGGCAGCAGGCCGAGCTGCACCTCGGGCAAACCAAGCTTGGTCTTGGGGTCGTTCGAAGCGACGCGCTCACGGCAGGCCAAGGCGAGCTCGAGACCACCGCCGAGACAGGCGCCGTGGATCGCCGCTACCGACGGCCAACGTCCGCGCTCGAGCCGATCGAGCACGCCCTGCCCGGCGCGGGAAAGCCGCGTAGCCTGCTCCGCGGTCTGCATGGCTTCGAGCATGTGGATGTCCGCGCCAGCCACGAAGCTGTCTTTCTTGGCGCTGGCGAACACCAGCGCACGCACGCCTGGGTCCTCTTCGAGGCGATCCAACACCTCCGACAAGCGCTCGGCGAAATCGGCTTTCAGCGTGTTCATGGCGTCGCCGGGTGTGTCGATGATCACCAGGGCCACGCCGGCGGGCGTGAGCTCGAGGCGCAGCGGCGTGGGTTCGGGGGCGTTCATGCTGCAGCCTCCAACACCATAGCGGCCCCGAGGCCTCCCGCGGCGCACGCAGTGACGAGCGCGAACTGGCCCTGGCGTCGCCCGAGCTCGTTCAGGGTCTGCAGAATCTGGCGCGCGCCCGTGGCGGCGAAAGGATGCCCGATCGCGATCGATCCCCCCATGACGTTGAAGCGGTCCCAGTCGACCTCTCCGAGACGTTGAGGGCGGCCCAGTGTCTCGCGCGCGAAGCTGTCACTCTCGAACGCTTGTGTGTTGCTCAGCACCTGCGCCGCAAACGCCTCGTGCATGTCGACGAGCGTCATGTCTCTCAAGGCGAGGCCAGCGCGATCCAGGGCGATCGGCGCCGCATGGGCGGGTCCCATCAACATCTGTCCGGCTGGATCCACCGCCGCGAACGCGTAGCCGCGTACGTAACCCAACGGGCGGCGGCCTTCGGCTTTGACCTTTTCGTCACTCATGAGCAGCAGCGCGCTGGCACCGTCGGTGAGCGGCGAGCTGTTCCCCGCGGTGATCGTCCCGTGCTTGCGATCGAACACCGGCCTGAGCCCCGCGTAGGCGTCCAGGTTCGAGTCTTCGCGCACCAGGTTGTCCTGCGAGATGGCGTCGTACGCGGGCGGGACGTACACCGTCATCACGTCGCTGCCAAAACGGCCGTCGCGGTAAGCTGCGGCCGCTCGCACGTGACTCTGGTGCGCGAACTCGTCTTGCGCGCGACGTGAGATGCCGTTCTCTTTCGCCATCTTCTCGGCGCTTTCGCCCATGGTCAGGCCCGTCGACAACTCAGTCAGCGCGGGCGGCACCGGCACCAGATCGGAGGGCTTCACGTCCCGGAAGGCTCTCAGCCTGTCCGCCAGGGTGCGCGCCTTGCTCGCCCACGTCAGGGCCAGCGCCAAGCGCTTGCTCACGGCGATGGGCACGTCGCTCGCGCTGTCGGCACCTCCCGCGATGCCGCAGTCGATGGTGCCGGCGTTGATGGCCTCGACCACGCACACCGTAGATTGATAGCTCGTGGCACAAGCCCGCGACACGCTGAAGGCATCGATGTTTCGAGGTAACGCCGTCCCCAGCACGATCTCGCGCGCGATGTTCGGCGCCACGAGTGACGGAATCACCTGGCCATAGACCAGCTGCTGCAGCTCGGACGCCCGCACGTCCTGCCGCGCCATGAGCTCGGTCACGACGAGTTGAGCCAGGCCGAGCGCCGTGAGCTTCGAATAATTCGTCCCCTGCTTCGCAAAAGGCGTGCGCAACCCCGCGACGATCGCGGCCCTGCGACTCTGTTTGAACATGACGGACTCTACCGCGACTTGGGCCGACTCCGGGGGCTTCGGAGCCGCAAAGCAACGGCGAACGGCTGGCACGACCACCCCAGAAGCCGGCAAACCCCCGAGCCGGGACGGCGCTCGAGCTGGGTTCGAGGCTTGGCCCGATGGCCCGGGCGCACCGCGCAGAATTCTAGCAAGAGTGAAGCGCACCCCCCTCCACGAGCGAAGTCCGGTGCAAACGCACACCGAGTGATACAACGCCGGCACTCCATGAGAGCGGAAGTACCCATCGAACCCAGCGGCGTCAGTGAACTGTTCGTCTTCGCCTGGGGAACGACCGGCGTCATGGCCTTGCTGGGCCAGGCCGTCTACCGCCTCACGCCGCAAGCGCTCGATCCGTTGGTTCACGGAACCCTCACACCGTTTCAAGCGGTGCTCTACATCGCTTGGGTGCTCTTCGCGGGATACACCGAGGGCTATCGCGCGTTCCAGGGTCGCTTCTCACCGCGCGTCGTGGCCCGCGCCGCCTACTTGGCGAAGCACCGTGAGCCCTGGCACGTCGCCTTGGCACCGCTGTTCTGCATGTCCTTCTTCCACGCCACTCGTAGAGGCCTGATCGCAGCATGGACGGTCACGCTGTTGGTGGTGATCGCCGTCCTGGTCGTGCGGCAATTGCCACAACCCTGGCGCGGCATCGTCGACGGGGGCGTGGTGGTCGGGCTCACGTGGGGGCTGGTCGCCATCGCAGCGAACGCGATTCAGGTATTCCGTGGCGTCGAACCACGGGTCTCGAACGAGGTCCCGGTCTAGCCGGGGGCTGCCCCCGCGCAGCACTTTAGCCCGAAGCCACGCTGTCCGTATCGGCGGTGACCTTGCGCACGCTAGGCATCAGGCCGCTGCGTTCGGTCGCCTGGGGGAAGCGCACCGAAACGCTGATTTCGGTACCCGCGACCTCGTCGCACAAGGTGCCGGCGAGGGTGAACAGCTCGTGACGCACCCGATCGTCTTCGAGGTCGGTGGGTGCGTCGTAGGGCGACGCTGTCAGCACCAGTTCACCGGACAGGCCCATGGCGCGGACTGCTGCTTGCGCCAGCCGATAGCGCGCTCTCAACGTCACCGGGTCGAGCAACGAATTGGCGGCGATGATAGCGACCCGTGGACGGCCCCCTTTCGAAGCCACCGAGGCAATGCGACGACCCACCCGCTCGGCAAACTCGCCGGCAGGCTCTGCCTCTGTCTGAGCTTCTACCAACGAGTTGGGTAGACTGCTCTGATACTGGTTCGCACAGGAGGGCCACCTGGCGTGTTGCTCCAGCACAATGAGTGAAAGTTCTCCCTCTATCGATCCTTGCATTTGTTTCCCTCGAGCTCGAAGCGGATCCCCCCTCAGGGATTCACTTGCGACGTCAATGTACGGTCACAACGTCACACCACTCTCTCGTGACGTGAATGACTACCTAGGACCCCAGTTCGCGTGGTTGCAGGCCAAACCGCAGGCCAGACTGCGAATTTGCCACAGGCTAAGCCAAAGGTTCAGGCGCGGCCTGCTCCCAATACGAAGGGGCCTACAATGCTGTCTTTGATCCAGTACGTCAAGGCTCCTGTCGAGGCTGCGTTAAGCTTTTTTGTCTTTCCGGGCAGTTGGCTCGTTAACTTTTTGCTCGCATGCAAATGCGACGTCCTCGCCAGGTTCCATGAGCTCATCGAGCAACGTCCATGCTGGCGGAAAAGCACAGCGACGTCACCCAAGGACCTCCCAATCGGCTCATATCGGGCTCGTCGGTGTAGCGCCAGCGATGGCTGTTGACCGGTCAACGGCTGCGCAGCCGCGGGTGCTCACGACGTGGCGTTTCGCCCCCACTGCGGGCCCGCGTGCCAATCTGAGACCGATGGCCCACCAGGATCCGCGGTGCTACGGCGCCCACTTCGAGCCCCCGTGGGACGCCTAACACTTCTTCAACAAAGAAATGTGCCGCTCTGTCCGCAGCGAGCGACTCCGCGCCAGCCGGTTGGCGGGATTCGCCACGAAAAATCAGTCGGTTGCGATGCCCATCACGTGGAACCCGTGGTCCACGTGCACCGTGGCGCCAGTGATCCCGCTGGCGAGAGGACTGCACAAAAACGCCGAGACGTGCGCCACCTCTTCGAGCGTGAGGCGCTCGGGGATGGGTGACACGCGCTCGTAGTGCTCGATATACCGATCGATCATGTTCGTAGCGCTGGCCGCGCGCGACGCATAGGGGCCCGCGGAGATCGTGTTCACCCGGATCCCGTGGCGTCGCCCCGCCTGGAACGCCAAGAACCGCGTGTCGCTCTCGAGCGCTGCCTTGGCCGACGACATGCCGCCCCCGTATCCGCTGACCACGCGCTCGCTGCCCAGGTAGCTCAGCGAAAGCACGGCAGCGCGGGGTCGCATGAGCGGACCCAGCCGCTGGACCATCCCCACCAGGGAGTACGAGCTGACGCTAACTGCCGCTAGGTAACCCTTGCGGCTGGTGTCGAGCAGGTCCTTGGCGACCTCGGGCCCGTTTGCCAACGAATGCACCAAGATGTCGAGCGGCTGGGGGCCGAAGTCGTCGACCAACGCGCGCGCCATGCCACCGATGCTGAAGTCACCGCGTCCAGAATAGCGCTTGCTCGAGCGGATCTCTTCAGGGACGTCGTCGAGCTCGTCGTAGGCTGCGTCGAGCGCGTAGATCTTCTCGAAGTCGAGCAGGCTGCCGTCGCTCATGCGGCGCGCCTCATCGAGCTTGCCCCGCCGGAGCATGGTCTCGAAGATACCCATGGCAGGCGGCCAGGAAGCCACACACACGCTGGCGCCAGCCTCGGCCAGCGCTTTGGCGATCGCAAAACCGAAGCCGCCTGCGTCGGCGACTCCGGCGACCAGGGCGCGCCGCCCGCTGAGGTCGATCGAAAGCATGGACGCGCTTTTTGTCGTTTATGCGACGAAAGGCAATACCCGACACCATAGGAGGCACAAAAATCTCGCCTGATGGGTCGAGCTTTACCGAGCACGGTGCGAGCCGTCGACAGACGGGCTCGGCTGAACAGCGCAGTGCGTCGCAGGCGCCGGAGCCGCTCGCTCGGCACAAAATGGCCGCCAAGTCCGCTCGCGGCCCGCCCGGCCGGCCCTTTAGACCTCGGTTTTGCCCCGGCGCGCCGGGGGTAAGGGCACCCCTATTTCGCGTCCGAGCTGTTCGAGAAAACCCAAGAGGTAGTCGGTTCTGGCGCGTGCCTCGCGCTTGCCCTCGGGCGTGAGCATGCTGTCGCAGAGCCCGAGCAGCTTCGTGAAGAAGTGGTCCACGCTGTAGCCGCGGTCGTCCAGCTCGCGCCGCTCAGCCCAGGGGTCGACGGCCTCGAAGTAGCGCGCGCCGAGCCGCGTGCCGGTCGAAAGCACCCGACACAGCCCGAGCGCTCCCAGCGTTTCGAGGCGGTCGGCGTCCTGCAGCGCGCGTCCGAGCTCGCTCGTCGGTGCCTCGCCGCGGCTGTAGCTGTGCGTTCGGATGGCGGCCGCGACACACGCGGTCTCGGCGTCACTGAAGCCCAGGCCCGGAAGAATGCGGAAAGCTTCAGCGGCCCCGAGCTCGCTCGCTCGAGCGCGATCGGGAGAGTCTTTGGGCAGGTTGACGTTGTCGTGAAGCAGCGCCGCCGCGATCGCAGTGCGCGGCTCCACCCGAGGCGCCAGGCGCAACGTCCACAGCGCCACGCGCTCGGCGTGCGCCACGTCGTGCGCCGGGTCGCCGGCGCCGCACCGATGCGCGATGGCATGCAGCTCCGCCAAAGCGGCATCGCCAGCAATCGCGTCGCGCAGTTCTTGGATCGACTCGGGCCCTCTGGAACTCACCGCGCGCTCCTAACCCGGGGCGGCGCTGGGCACCAGCGCCCGGTTCAGCCGGCGCTGGCGACCGGTCGGGGCGCTGCGATCACGCGGTACTCCTCGAAGGCGTCGAGCGCCGCCGTACGGGCGTCTCGGAGTTGCCGCCACTCTGCCCGCACCCGAGTCAGGGGCAGCGCCTCGGCGAGAGCGAATCGGCTCCACAGGCCTTCCAGGCGCCCGAACTGCGACGAGTCGCGCGCTGCAAATCCATGCTCGAAGAGATCGGCTGCCTCGAGCAAACCCAAGGCGATGCGCGACTTCGCGGCCAGCCCCACCGGCGGCCGGTGGTAGTGATGCAGGCCCACCAGCGACGCCACCTCGCCGGGGAAGCCCCAAAGGCGCAGGGCGAGCTCCCCGAGCACGGCATGGTCGAAGCCGAACCGCATGCGTTCGATCAGGTGAGAGCTCGTGGGAAACTCCTCCTCGTCGCTGCCGAGGGCGGCGCGATCGAGCTCCGCGGAGCGACAGAAGAGCAAGCGTCCCACGTCGTGCCACAGGCCCGCGACACCAAGCAACGTCGGCTCCACCAGCTTCGACCAGCCCGCGAGCGTATGGGCGATCGCAGCGATGGCCACGGCGTGCGCCGTGAGCGACTCGCGTTCGGTACCTCGGTCGAACACGTCGGCGAACGTCAACGCATACAAGAGCTCACGCGTGCGTTCCTTACCGAGCTCGGCGAACAGAGCGACGGCCCCACCCTCGTGCCCGCACCCAAGGCGGCATGTCATGCCCGCGAACCAGGGCGCCCGAGCCAGGTACTCGAGCCTCGGCCAGAGTCGTCGGTCCTTGGCGATCTCACGAGCCACACTCTCGGGATCGAACGACGCGGCGTTCGCGTGCGCCAGCGCCGACGCGACGGCGGGAGCAAAGGGTGTGACTCCCCGCGCTCGAGCCAAGAGCAGCGAAAGACCCTGCGCCGCCAGCAGATCCGTGACATCCGCGTCTTGAGGCTCTCCGGCGTACTGCGAACCCAGATCCGAAGTGTACTGCGCCTCGAGCTTGCGCAAGCTTCCGTCGTCGAGCAGGCCACGCGAGCAAAGCAGTTCGGCGCCACGCGGCCCGGTCCGTTGCTGCAACTGCAGCAGCCCGCCGAGTTCACCCGCCGTCAGGTAACCGAGATCGACGGCGATCGCTCCGAACGGCAGCCGCGACTCTACCTGCCGTTCGAGCACGTCGCAGACCTCGCCCACGCTGAGCAACCGTTCGCGCAGCGCGAGCTGCCCGAGGCGCGGCCGCTGCTGGCACACCGTTTCGAGCACCTCGACCGCGGCGAGCGGTTCAATCACGCCACGTCTCACCAAAAATGCCTCGAACAACCCCATGCCAGCGTTTCTTCGTCTAGACGGTATCTACGAGAGGTATCTAATAGAACAGTAGAACGTACCGGGTGAATGTATCGAGCCGGCGGTGTAGCTCAGGCGCAGCGCACCTGAGCGTTACCGCGGGGCTCTGGGGTTCACATACGGCCTGGCTCAGCGGCACTTCAGGGGCACACGATGCTCGCGCACGTGCCCTTCCACAAAATCCCTGCATTTTTGGTCCGATAGCGGATTCCAAGGGATTTTCGCCGCGCGACTGCCAAACTCCTTGGACACCCCGTGACCCCACGCGTTAGCTTGAGATGATGCGCCGAACTCTAGGCCTTCTCCTGGTTTCGCTGGCAGGCTTCGCTTGCGACGCCGTGCCCGTCGTCTCCGGGGCAGAGTCTCACGCGCCTCCCCGAGCGGCGCCGCCGCCGGTGCCCCCTACCCCGACGCTGCTCTCCGCAGTCGTGGTCGGACCCGCCCGCCACCCACTCGATGGTGTCGACCGAAATGGGCTCTTGGCGCTCGTGCGCGCCGAACCGAAGCGCTTGGGGTCGATCTCGATCGGTCGCGCCAATCGCGGCTCGCTCTACAACGGCGTGCAAATGCCCGAGAGCTCCCACTGGCGCCTCGTCGATCCCGATCGCTCCTGGGCCACGCAAGAAACCATCGACAGCCTCACGCTCGCGATCCAAGCCGTGGTGCGCGAGCATCCACGAGCACCGACGCTCGCGCTGGGCGACATGAGCAAGCCGCGCGGCGGCTACTTCCGCCCGCATCGGAGCCACCAATCCGGCAGGGACGTCGACCTCGGCTACTACTACTTGGAGGGGCCCGCCTGGTACAAAACTGCGGACGCCGCGACGCTCGACCGCGAGCTCACCTGGAGCCTCGTCAAGGCGCTCCTGACCCAAGGCTCGGTCGAGTATCTCTTCATCGACAACAGCGTGCAGGAGCTGCTCGAGGAATACGCGCTCACGGTCGAACCCGATCGCTCCTGGGTCCACGAGCTGTTCCACCCGCCCGCCAAACACGAAAGCGTGGTGCGCCACGTGGCGGGCCACAAGACACACATGCACGTGCGCTTCTACAGCGACCAAGCCTGCGAAACCTCGAAGCGCGCCTACCCCCTGCTCGCCCGCTTCGGCAGAATCTGAGTTTCGGCAGAATCTGGGTTTCGGCAGAATCTGCGTGTCGAAGACCCCTCGGTTTGACAAGGCCGCGCGCGCGCGAAACAGTCCCGAGCATGACCGAAGTCGAACGACTCACCGCACTCACGGCCGGAACGCGACTGCTCGTCGGTGGCAACCAGTTGGTGACCGTCACCCCGGAGCTGGCCGCCAAGTTCCGTGCCGGCGATGCGCTCTATGTGGCCCCTGAAACTCACGAGCTCTTGCATGTGCCCGCCGAGGTCCACGAGCTCGTCCAGGCGACGGTCGGTCGCGCGCGCGCCGCGTTCGCCCAGATGGGCGCCGTCAGCGATGGGCAGATTTCTGAGTTCTTCGCCGGGTTTGCCGAGCGGCTGGGGCGCGACGCCGTATGGAACGAGATCGCGGCGGTGAACCTGCAAGACGTCGAGCGCGCCCGCGGGCTCGGGCGGTCCACGACGCGCCTCGTGGCCACCGACAAGATGCGCGCGCAGATGGTGAGCGGGCTCGAAGGCTGGAGACATGCCGCGGCCATGCGCGGCAGGGTGGTCGAGCGCGTCGAGCATGCGGGCTTCCAGGTCGAGCTCGTGGGCGCCGAGCTCGGGGTGGTCGGCTTCGTCTTCGAGGGCCGGCCGAACGTCGTCGCCGACGCCACCGGCGTCTTGCGCGGCGGCAACACCGTGGTGTTCCGAATCGGCAGCGACGCGCTCGACACCGCGCGGGCCCTGCTCGAGCTCGCGTTGACCCCCGCACTCGAACAGGCGGGGCTCCCCCGCGACGCCGTCGCCCTCGTCGACAGCCTGGAGCGCTCGGCGGGCTGGGCCCTGTTCTCCGATCGCCGCCTGTCGCTCGCGGTCGCGCGCGGCTCCGGCCCCGCCGTGGCGACCCTCGGCGGACTCGCCCAACAAGCCGGCATTCCCGTCAGCCTGCACGGTACCGGCGGCGCGTGGATCATCGCCGGTGAAAGCGCCAGCGCCGACCGGCTCGAACAGGTCGTCTGCGACTCGCTCGACCGCAAGGTGTGCAACACGCTGAACACCGCGTGTCTGCCAGAAAGCCAGGCCGCGCGCCTGCTCCCTGCCCTGTTGAAGGGCCTCGAGCGCGCCGCCGCCCGCCGCGAGCAGCCCTTCAAGCTCCACGTTACCCGCGAGCACCAGAGCCATCTGCCCCCGGCCCTCTTCGAGCGCGACGTCAGCATTCGTCGCGCCGAGGGCGACGTCCTCGAGAAACAAGCCGAGCTGCTCGACGAAGCCCAGCTCGGCGTCGAGTGGGAGTGGGAAGAAGCCCCCGAAATCTCGCTCACGTTCGTCAGCTCCACCGAACGCGCCGTCGAGCTCTGCAACCGCTACAGCCCCAACTTCGTGGCCAGCCTCGTCAGCGCCGACAAGGCCGAACACGAGCGCTTCTACCAGAGCGTCAACGCCCCCTTCGTCGGCGACGGTTTCACGCGCTGGGTCGATGGTCAGTTCGCGCTGAAGCGCCCCGAGCTCGGCCTGTCGAACTGGCAGCACGGGCGCCTCTTCGGACGCGGCGGCATCCTCAGCGGCGACAGCGTCTACACCCTGCGCACCCGCTACACCACCACGCCGCGCTGAAGCCCTTCGCCCCCCGCCGTGGGCCCCCGACACGTGGGCCCCCGACACGCGGACCCTTCAGGACGCGGTCTCTTCGATGGTCACCACGGCCGGCGCCAAGCGCTTCAACGTGGCGAGGCTGCGCATCTGCCACTGCTGCCGCGCGTTCATCAACAGGCGGATCGCGTAGGGCCGACCGTTCGTGTTCACCTTGTGGATCCACGACACGAAGGCCTTCAGACACGACGAGTTCATGAAATACAGCTCGCCCAAGTCGACACGCACGTCGAGCGCTCGCTTCATCATCAGCTCTTCGTGCAGCTTCTTCAAGAACTCGTCGAGAAAGGGCACGGCGTCAGCGTCGCCGTTGCCCGCAAAACGCACCTTCGGCGACTCCGAATCGACGGCCGCCAATTGAAACCCATGTTGCTCGATACGCGGAAGGCTCAACGTGATCACTCAAGGCACCTCATCGGGCAGCTTCGCTTCGACCACTATGCAAAGCTGATTCCCATCGACTTCGAAATCCAGGTCGAGATCCCCCTCCGCACGAATTCTCGCCAGCCCCAGGCCGGACACCCCTTCTTTCGGCGCTGACTCGAGCACCAGCTGATCGTAGTAAGCCACCGGGTCCTCCGCATCCCGGAGCCCCTGTAGGATACGCACCGCCTCCGCCAGCCGCTCCGGCGCGGCAGCGTTCCGCGTCCGCAGGCGCAACACCGACCCCGCCCCCACCCGCTCTACCTCCACGTCGAGCCGTACGCTGTCGCTAGCCCCATACTTCACCAAGTTCTCAGCCAATTCGTAGATCGCCATGTGCACGCGGGCCACCACGTCCACGTCCTGCAGCGACAGCTCACAGAAGTCCGTGATCCACTGCACGATCTTGCGCACGAACCGCTGCGACGGCTCGAACGCCAGGTAGACCGAAGCGTGCGCGATGGCAGGCGGCATGCGTCAGCTTCAAAGACGGTGGAACGATCCTCCAGCTTAAGGCCCCGAGTCCCACCCACTCACCCCACCGGCTCCATGCTCGAAGGTGCGAGGTTGTCGCAGGGCCCAGGGGTGCTGGCGGCGCGAGCAGTGGTCCGCACCACTTAGGGCGGGAACGAAGTGATCCACGCTGACTGAGCTAATTCTGTAGGCGACGCCTCGGGAGCCGACCTGGAGGATTGCGTTCCGTGTCCGATCACATCGAGATACCTTTCTTTGGGGTTGCCTTCGCCGCCGCGGCCACGAATGCGTCGTCTGCAGCACCCAGGACGATCGACCCTTCATAGAGTGTTCCCCTTGCGGCATGGGGGGAAGCCGACGCGAGTTCCGTGCTACCGCTTTGATTTTCTAGGTGCGTTCGCGCGCTTGCAGCGTCGATGGGGCAGGTGTTCAGCGGTTCCGCGAAGGCAAAATCCCAGACGCGTGTTTTTGCCTGCACGCTGGGGTTGGCTGACGCGATGCTCGCGGCGCACAGCGCCGATGCGAGGCACGCCAGCACCATGCACGCCCGCCTACGGAAGCGGAGCAGGCTGGCGACGACAATGGCAAGACGGAGCACGTTTCCGAGTTTAGCCGCCTTCTTGAGGCCACTAAAGGAAGAATGCTCCGCGGTCTTGATGTAGCGTTCCGCCATGCCCTCGCTCACGCACGAAGCCCTGCTCTTGCTGTTTCGCAACCGACCTGAGCTGGCCCCAGAGCTCCTGCGCGAAGCCCTCGGTGTCGAGCTGCCGGCGTACACCGAGGTTCGCATCGAATCGGCCGACCTCAACGATGTCGTTCCTGCAGAGTATGCGGCTGACCTGGTTGTCCTGCTCGTCGACGGCAAGCCAGTGTTCGCGATCGTCGTCGAGGTCCAATTGGCTCGAAAGGAGCGCAAGCGCTTCACCTGGCCCGTGTACGGGGCAGGGCTCCGAGCGAGGTTCGAGTGCGACGCGGTCGTGCTCGTCGTAGTGCCCGACGCCAAGCTCGCTGGCTGGGCAGCGGAGCCGATCAGGCTCGGCCCGGGCAGCATCTTCCAGCCGCTCGTGCTCGGCCCCGACGCCGTTCCCGTGGTGGTCGATCGCGCTCGCGCTCAACTGGATCCCGAGCTCGCCGTGCTTTCGGTCATGGCCCACGGCCGCGGAGATGTCGATCTCGCGGTTCAGATTGCCCTCGCCGCCGTCGCCGGGGTCACGGGCGTCGCCGACCCCGAGCGCTTCGTGCTATATTCCGATCTCATCGAAGCGGCTCTCAGCGAGGCCGCAAGAAAGGCGTTCCAAATGCTCCCCGAGGGCTACGAGTTCCAGAGCGAGACCGTGCGAAAGTCGATCGAGAAGGGTCGCATTGCCGAGAAGGCTGCCGATGTGATTGCCTTCCTCGAAGCTCGCGGGCTTGAGATTTCGGAGGCCCAGCGCGAGCGCATTATCGAGACCACCGATCTCGATGCGCTCAACACGTGGGTGCGCCGCGCCGCCACTGTGGCTTCCGTCGACGAGCTGTTCGGCTGAGCCGCTCCCCGGGTTCCTGTTCCCCCGCAGACCCACCGGCTTCAAGTCGCTCGACGCTCGCGCCGCTCTCCGCGCACACGGACGCAAGCGGAGCCCGCCCAGCGGAGGAGACATAATACACCTGTTATGTCTAGCGAGGGGCAGGCGCGGGGCTTGCTCGCTTCCGCGCTGCCCCCGGTAGCGACCAACGGGAGCGTAGGG
>JAICQQ010000340.1 GCA_025937785.1 Polyangiaceae bacterium | reverse complement strand
CCAGATCTCCGCTAGCTGTCGAGCCTTCACTTGAGCTCAGCACAGCACGCACCCAGCGGGCCGCCGGAGGGGCTCGACGCGCCGTCATCGCCGCTGTACGATCACGGTCTCGCTGCTTTTTGCGCCGCGATCTAGCTAGCTCTTTCAATTGGGTTGACCTGGTGGTAAGGTGATGACGCTGCGGTCCGTTTGGGTCTGCCCATCCAGCTGTCCCGAAGTTGGGCCCAAGTCGAGCAGCAGGACTTCGGTCTCCTTGCGAGCCGTGAGAGAGAGCGCGCGCTCCGCGCTGAAACCAGCACCGTCCCCGGCGTTCAGTGTCACCGTTCCGAAGTCCGCGCTGCCGTGCACGAGGTGGAGCCACGCACTCCGGCGCGGCGACAACTCGTGGATGATATGCTGTCCACGTTCGAGAGTGGTTGAGTACACCAGGGCGTCCTCGTGGAGTTTCAGAGAACCCCTGCGGCCATCCGGGGAAGCCACGATGCACACAGAATCCCCCGTCGCTCGGCGGCTGTAAAACGCTTCTCTTCGTGGCCCGGTTCGAGCGTCTCGAGCGACGGGCGCAGCCAAATTTGGAAGACATGCGCCCAGTCGGTCGGCGATGCATTCATTTCGCTGTACCGAATGCCGTGCCCAGCGGTCATCCGCTGGAACTCACCGGCGCGGATGACGCCGGGCTGGCCGAGCGCATCTTGGTAGGCCAGCGTTCCCTCACGGACATAGGTGATGATTTCCGCATCGCGCGCTGGCTGGCGAATGCCGGCGCGCGGTGATAGCCGCCCTTCCTTCAAGGTTTCCATTGTTCCGAAGCCCTTCGCGAGCGGGTCGGCCGGGTCGCTTGACGAGAACGTCGACCGGGCCTCCTGTTTACGGCGACGCTCGTACGTCCGCTCGTCGGCCCGGCGGAGCACGATCACTGGCTGGCTCTCGGCTCGTCTTCCGTCCGCTGCGCGACGAGCGTTTCGGTAGTGAGCATCATCGAACTTACCGACGCGGCGTTTTCCAAGGCAACTCGCACGACCTTGGTCGGATCGATGATGCCTCGGACCACGAGATCTTCGTACTTGCCGCTAGCGAAGTTGTACCCATACGCTCCCGTGCCTCGAAGCACCTCGGCAACGACCACGGCCCCTTCGACCCCGGCGTTCTGGGCCATCTGCCGCAGCGGTGCCTCGAGTGCGCGACGGATCACATCGACGCCATGTCCCTGGTCGCCCACGAGCGCGAGTTGATCGAGCGCCCTGAGGGTGCGCAGTAGCGCGACCCCACCGCCTGGAACGATGCCTTCCTGCATCGCCGCCCGGGTGGCGTTGAGCGCGTCATCCACACGCGCCTTCTTCTCCTTGACCTCGGTCTCCGTGGCACCGCCGACCTTGATCACGGCGACCCCGCCGACGAGCTTCGCCAGCCGCTCCCCGAGTTTTTCGCGGTCGAACTCGGACTTGCTCTGCTCGAGCTCGGTCCGGAGCCGGCTCACGCGCCCCAGGATCTCCTGCTTCTGTCCGGCGGCCCCGACGATGGTGGTGGTGTCCTTATCGACGGTAATGGTCTTGGCCCCCCCGAGGTCCCTGCAGGGTCATGCTCTCGAGCTTCAGGCCCAGGTCCTCCGTGACGGTTCGTCCGCCCGAGACAATCGCAATGTCCTCGAGCACGTCCCTGCGTCGATCCCCGAAGCTGGGCGCCTTGACCGCACAAACCTTGAGTGTCCCCCGTAGCCGGTTGACCACGAGCGTGGCGAGGGCCTCGCTGTCGATTTCGCCGGCGACGATGAGCAAAGGCTTGTCGGCCCGGACGACTTGTTCGAGCAGCGGCAAGAGCTCGCGCATACTCGAGAGTCTCCCTTGATGGAGCAAAATGGCTGCATCCTCGAGGAGCACCTGCATGCGCTCGGGATCAGTCACGAAGTACGGTGAGAGGTAGCCTCGCTCGAACTGCATGCCCTCGACGACTTCGAGCGTCGTGTCCATGGACTTGCCTTCCTCGACGGTGACGACACCCTCCTTGCCTACCTTGTCCATGGCTTCGGCGATCAGGTTGCCGATGACTTCGTCGCCGTTGGCGCTGATGGTGGCTACTTGAGCGATCTCGTGTTTGCCCTTCGTCGGTGTGGATTGCTTCCCGAGCTCCGTGACGACCGTCTTGACTGCGGCTTCGATGCCGCGCTTGATGTCCATCGGATTGGCGCCCGCGGCGACGAGTTTGGCGCCTTCGGTGTAAATCGCCTGCGCGAGCACCGTGGCCGTGGTGGTGCCGTCCCCGGCCACGTCGGCGGTCTTCGCTGCAACCTCTTTCACCATCTGCGCACCCATGTTGGAGCTGTGGTTTTCGAGCTCGATCTCTTTCGCAATCGTGACGCCGTCCTTGGTGATGGTGGGCGTCCCCCACGCTTTGTCGAGGACTACATTGCGGCCGCGCGGGCCCAGGGTCACCTTCACGACGTTGGCGAGTGCATTGAGCCCTTTCGCGAGCCGCGCGCGGGCGTTCGTGTCGAACAGAATTTCCTTGGCAGTCATTATTTCCTAATCTGGGAATACTAGCGGCGCTGGCGGTGTTGCGTCGTGCGTCACGCACGCGAGATCGCGGCTTGCAGGCACGGCGCTGGTCGTCAGGCGCGAGCCTGCATGCTTGGTGGTGAGCCCGTTCTGTCAAGTCGTTGGGGGGGCGTCAGCAAGAAGTAAGCGGTGACTCTAGCCATCCGCTCGATGGCGAAGCCCTTCCACCCGGAGGCTGGGGCCACCGGGCGCCACTTGGTCTTGCCTTGACGGACTGCGATGCTCGCGATGTGTCGCAGGGAGTGGTCGGCACCGATCAGGGTGGAGTTGAGCGACGCTCTTTCCGGGCGGAATGCCCCCAAACTGACGTCATCGAGCAGGCGCACGACCTCGTAGGCGTTTCTTCCCAAGTGCGCGATCCGATAGGTGATGCCGTCCACTTGAATCATTCCCATCGAATTGCTCATTGGACTCTTCACGCTCGTTTCGACGTTTCGAGGTGCACGAATCGCGCCATGGCGACTTTCCGTGAACAGGGGAGGATGCGGCTCCTTCGCGGGGTGGTTCGCTCACGCTGTTCCGCCTCATCGGAGCGGTCCTGTGAGCTACCGGTGCCATCAAGTTGATGAAGTGGCTGCTCGTTCTGAAGGAGCTGTGTAGGGCTCGGCGCGGTTCGACTCCCGCATTCGGCGCTTGGGTTGGCATGGTGCTTGCTGGAGTTTGTGGCCGCATGCCTCCAGCTTCCCCGACACCGGTCTCGGGCACCCCAAAGCCTGATCCGTCGTTGCTGCGCGCTCGGTTTCCGCATGCCTTCGCCGCGCTTCTACTGTTGTTGTTGGGCTTTTGGTTGTGGCGGAAAGAAAAGCAACGCGTCGCGATTCACGAGGCGGGGCATGCGGTAGCGACGAACTTCACCGAGGACGCGCAGCCTTTACATCGAGTGAGCATCCTGCCGCGCGGCATGGCGCTAGGGGCGACGCAGCAGACATCCGGCGGCGACCGTCACGTCAGGGCGCAGCCGGAGCTCGAGGCGCGGCTGCGCGTGCTCATGGGAGGTTATGCGGCAGAACGACTGGTGACGGTAGCGTCCACGGGTGCCGAGAACGATCTCAAGGAGGCGACGAGATTGGCATCGAGCATGATTTCGCACTACGGCATGGGCAACGCGATGGGTCCCGCGTATTACGAATACCAGTCGGAGCACTCCTTTCTCGGCCAGCGGATGGCGACGGATTCTGGTGCCAGTCAGGCCACCTTGCTTGCCATCGAAGCCCAGGCGCGCGAGCTGCTCGCGTCTGCGCTGGCTGCGACTACACGCCTACTTGGCGAGCATCGGCTCATACTCGACCGGCTGGTGGAGGCGTTCATGGCAAACGAAACGCTGGAGAAGCGCGAGCTAGCAGCGATTTTTCGACCGCACGCAGCAGGACCCGAGCCGAGCGACGAAACAGTCGCTTTGGTCGGAGCTTGCTGACTCTCGAACCGCACGACTGCTTCGCAATGCGTCTTCGCAATGCGCCTTCGTAATGCGTTGCGCAGCGCCGGGGGCATAACTGCTTGCGTCAACTCGTTCGCTACGAGAGTGCAGAAGTCCGGCCTCTCACACGCGAGGTTCTCCTGGCGCAGTCCATCAAATCGGAGTAGTGTGAGTGCCGAATCGAAGAAACGGATGCGACCCGAGGAACTAAATCACAACGAGCTCCTCGAGGTCGATCCGGTTCGCGGGGTTGTGCGTTTCGCGGGGCAGCGGGCCCTTTTGCTCGACGCGGTCGCCATGGGTTTGCTCCGCGAGTATCTCGTGAGCAATTTCGGGTTGATAGCGGCCCGCGCCGTCCTCACCCAGTACGGGTTTGCCCATGGCTGGCGCATGGCCGAGGCGATGCAGACCGAGTTTAGCTGGGATAGCCGCGACGATTGGCGGAGCGCGGTCCTGCGCATCCTTGCGCTGCAGGGGCTGTTCGTACTCGAGCCGGCCAGCACGGATCCGCTGTCGGAACAGGGTGCTACGATCGTGGCGTCCTACGAGGCAGAACAGCACGTGGTGCATTTCGGTCGCTCGACTGCCCCCGTGTGTTGGACGATTTGTGGGCTCGCCAGCGGCTACCTCAGCCGCACCACGGGCAAAGAAATCTACGTCCTCGAAGATCATTGCATGAGTGAGGGTGCTGCCGGTTGCCACCTGCTCGGGCGCACGCGCGAAGAGTGGGGGGACGCGCGGGCCGAAGAACTGCGATTCTTCGACCGGAAGCGCCTTTCCCAGTGCTTGGACGTTTCGCTGGAGCGGGTGACTCGCTCACTGAAAGCCGCAGAGCAAAAACTACGTGCTCGCCGTCCAGCGCTGACATTCGCCGCACCCATTGTCGACGAGCCCCTCGGGATCGTCGCGAAGAGCACGGAAATGCTGCAACTGGTGGAGATGGCGCGACGCATCGCGAAGTTCGACTCCACCGTGATTGTCCTCGGCGAAAGCGGTTCGGGTAAGGAGCGCATCGCCAGGCTGATCCACGACGAGTCGCCGCGTGCCGCCGGTCCCTTCATTGCGGTCAGTTGCGGTGCCATCACAGAAACGTTGCTCGAGAGCGAGCTCTTCGGGCACGCGCGCGGCGCATTCACCGGCGCCAGCCAGGACAGGCCCGGGCTGTTCGAAGCGGCCTCTAGGGGTACGCTGTTCTTGGACGAGGTCGCCGAAGTTTCCCCGGGCATGCAGGTGAAATTGCTCAGGGTACTGCAAGAACGAGAGGTCCGGCGGGTCGGAGAAAACAAGGTCCGACCCGTCGACGTGAGAGTCGTCGCAGCCACCAACAGCGATCTGGAGAAAGCGGTCGCCGACGGCAGGTTCCGTCAAGATCTGTACTACCGTCTCAAGGTCGTCGAGCTAGTGGTCCCGCCCCTCAGAAAGCGGCGGGGCGACATTCTGCCGCTGGCCCGCGTGTTACTCGCTGAGGCAGCGCTGCGGCTGAATCGTGCGATCACCGAATTCACGCCTCAAGCGGCTGACCAACTCCTCCAGTACGCTTGGCCCGGGAACGTGCGAGAACTCGAGAACGCAATGGAGCGTGCCGTTGCTCTCGCCCGAGGCCTGCGCGTCGATCGCGACGATTTGCCAGAGGCAGTTCGGCAAACTGTCCCCCTGCACTTGCCCGCCGCGACAACCGGCGCGGTCAGGCCGCTCGCGGCAATCGAGCGCGACTATATCGTGGCGTGCTTGGAGGTCAACCGCGGGAATCAGACGCGCACCGCGGAGCAGCTCCAGATCGGGTCGGCGACACTCTATCGTAAGCTCAAGAGCTACGGGATGATCCGCGGGAGCCGCCGGCTAGAGGCGTCGGGCTAGGCGTCGGCACCCCGAGACAGCGCGGGCAGGTCAGCCCACGGCAGGCTGCTTCCGTCGATGCGTTGGTCCGAACGATGCAAGGTTTAGTCGTGGGCGGGCGCCGCCGTCGTGGTCCGTCCCTTGCTCTCGTGAGCACCGGGATCGAAACGTGCCCAGAAAGGAGGTGAGCCATGCGCGTCGAAAGTATCGGAACACCAGCGCTGTGGCTCTGTTTCACCGGGTTCGTGGTAGCGATGCTGGTGCTCGACCTGGCGTCTTTCATCGCAAGACCCACGAAGTGCGCGTCCGCGAGGCCTTGATCTGGACGGGCGTGTGGGTTGCGCTGGCGATGCTCTTCAACCTGGGCGTCTACGTCCGGTTCGGGCCGGTGCACGCGCTCGAGTTCTTCACCGGTTACGTCATCGAGAAGGCGCTGTCGGTGGACAACCTGTTCGTCTTCATCGTCGTCTTTCTCGGCCTTCGCGGTCCCCGTCGAACTGCAGCATCGGGTGCTGTTCTGGGGGATTCTCGGTGCCCTCGTCATGCGCGCCCTTTTCATCGTGCTCGGCGCGGCGCTGCTCCAGCGGTTCCACTGGATCGGCTACTCTTCGGAGCGTTCCTGGTGTTCGCGGGCATCAAACTGCTCGTGCAGCGACACGCCGAGGTTCACCCCGAACGGAATCCGATCTTCCGGCTGTTCCGCCGCTACGTCCCGTCGGTGGAGCGCTACCGCGGTGGGCACTTCATCGTGGTCGAGGCAGGCAAGCGCCGCGCGACCCCGCTGCTCCTCGTGCTCGTGGCCATCGAGGCTACGGACATCGTCTTCGCGGTCGACTCTGTTTCCGGCCATCTTCGCCGTCACGACCGACCCCTTCATCGTCTACACGTCGAACATCTTCGCCATCCTGGGCCTGCGCGCCCTTTACTTCGCTCTGGCGAGGATGATGGGGAAGTTCCACTACTTCAAGGTTGGCCTGTCACTCGTGCTCACGTTCGTCGGGTCCAAGATGATCCTGGCCAGCATCTACGAGATCCCGATCGTGGTTTCGCTTGGCGTCATCGTGACCGTGCTCGTTGGCGCCATCGCAGCTTCGCTGCTGCGCCCGCCGTCCGAAGGTCCAGAAATGAGGTCCTCCTGCTCTCAGCGCTAGCTAGATCGCGGCGCAAAAAGCAGCGAGACCGTGATCGTACAGCGGCGATGACGGCGCGTCGAGCCCCTCCGGCGGCCCGCTGGGTGCGTGCTGTGCTGAGCTCAAGTGAAGGCTCGACAGCTAGCGGAGATCTGG
>JAICQQ010000469.1 GCA_025937785.1 Polyangiaceae bacterium | reverse complement strand
GACCTCGACCTCGACCTCGACCTCGACCTCGACCTCGACCTCGACCTCGACCTCGACCTCGGCCTCGACCCCGACCCGGACCCCGACTCCGAGCGCAGTCCTCTCGGCTGCGGCCCCGAGCGAGGTGTCGTCGACACTGCAGATCCGGGCTGACGCCGACATCATCGAAGCGCGGCGCTCGTGCAAGGCGATCTGCATCGAGCTCGGGTTCTCGGCCCTGGATTGCGTCAAGGTTTGCACGGTGGTCTCCGAGCTGGCTCGCAACATCCAGCTCTACGCCGGCGGCGGTACGCTCGTGCTGTCGGCGCTCCACAGGCCGCGGCGCGGCATCGAAGTCGTCGCGACCGATCACGGGCCAGGGATCCGTGACATCGAGCAGGTGTTGCGCGGACACCACAAGTCGACCACCGGCATGGGGCGGGGTCTCGCCGGGTCGAAGATCATCATGGACGAGTTCGACATTTCCACCAAACCCGGCAGCGGCACCCGCGTCTGCGCTCGCAAGTACGTCGACCATGACCGCTGACGGTGCTACCGCGAGCGACCCGAGCGCAGCCGGCTTCGTTCGGCCTTTCTTCGGCGAAGCCGTCTCGGGGGACGCCACCTTCGTGCGCCGCGCGCAGGGGCACTGGCAGCTCGCGGTCATCGACGGCTTGGGGCATGGCGCCGCGGCCGCCGCAGCAGCAAGCGCGGTGTGCGTCGAGCTCGAACGGCACGACTGGAACGACCTGGTAGATCTCACGCGCCGCTGCGACGCGGCCGCTCGAGGCACCCGCGGCGTGGCCCTGACACTGGTGCGGGTCGAGCAAGACACCGGTGCCTGCCAGCACGTGGCTGTCGGCAACGTCGAGGTCGTCGCCGGCAACGCGGCGCGACGCATCGCTCCCCTCACACGCCCCGGCATCGTCGGCGCCGGCGTGCGCCAGGCCCGTATCACGCGGTTCATGCTCGAGCGCGGCGACGTGCTGGTGATCCACAGCGACGGCATCAGTGGCCGCTTCGATCTCGAGCAGATCGCTGGCACGAGCGCCACCGAGACGGCAGAGGCGCTGGTCGCCGACTACGGCAAGCCGCACGACGATGCGGGCTGCGTGGTGCTGTACTACGATGATGCTTGAGCTGCCCTTGACGACACTCGGCGACGTCGATGTCGCGAGCGTGACCGCCCGCACTTGGGCACAGCGAGCCGGAGCACCGAAACAGGTGCAATGGGAGCTCGCCTTGATCACCAGCGAAGCTGGCTCGAACGCCGTCCTTCACGGGGGCGGCGGTCACGCCACGCTGACCCTCCCCGAACCTCGCACGCTGCGGCTCGAGGTCGTCGATCACGGCCCCGGCATCGGGGACGTCGCCGCCGCGCTGGTCGACGGCTACTCGAAAGGCTCTCGAGTCAGTTTGGGCTGCGGGCTCGGCGCCATCCAGCGGCTCTCGGACGTGTTCGAGCTCCGCACCCTGCCGGGCAGCGGCACCACGCTGATCGCCGTGAAACGCTTCTGAGCGCGCACAGGCCCCCGAGCGCCACCAGCCCCACCCAGAAGGCGCCAGCAGCCGCCGCGGGGCTCCTGCCTACGGCGCAGCCACCGCGCGCGCTGAAGCCGGCGCGCGCCACGGACGGGTCGACGGCCACGCGCACGTCGCGCGCGGCGACGAGCTCATCGTCGACGAACACTCTCAGCCCGAGCGTCTTGCCGCCCGCGTCCGCAGGAGCCGCAACCGTCAGCCGCCACAGGCCCGGGCCGAGCCGCTCGCTCTCCGTTGCCGCGGCAGCGTCGCTCGCGAAGCGCACCCGGGCGGCAGCGGGATCGGTGACGGCGTCGTCGGCGTCGCGCAGCAAAAGCAGCGCGCGAAGCGGCCAGCTAGGGTCGGGGCGCACGAAGGAGCTGGCGAGCACCAAGCGTGTGTGTTCGGGGGCCGGCGCGCGCGCCGCGCTCTCGGAGCCGCTCGCCCAGCGATCCTGCACGCGCAGACTGCCGAGCAGATCGAGGACTCCGGCACCGGCTTGCTGCTCTTCCGCCACGCTGCCGCCCGCGGCGCGCGTGCCCGCTTGAAGCAACGTTCGCACGGCCGCCGCGGTCAACGTCGGGTCGCGCTGTAGCAAGAGCGCGCTCGCCCCGGTCACGAGCGGGGCCGCCATCGAGGTGCCGCTGCTCACCGCGTGCGCGTCGTCGACCACGCGGCAACCGGGATCCGAACAGCCAGCTGTCGCGAAGATGCTGAACGGGTCGTCGCGCGGATCCGCGTCGCGCGACATGGCGCCGATCACGTAGGCCCCGGGCGCGACCAACTCCGGCTTCAGGCCACCCAAGCTGCTCGGCCCCGCCGAACTGAAGTACGCCACGCTATCGAGCGGCACGTCGAGGGCGGGCAGCGTGTTCTCGGCCTCGTCGGAGTCCGAAGGCCAATCGGAGCGGTTCAGGGTGGCACCGACAGCGATCAGGTTCGGATCGGACGCGGGGATCGTGATGGTGCCTTCCTTGGTCGACCGCGGCAGGAACACGCCACCGCTGCCTCCGGGTGCCAGAGCACCGGAACCTTCGACCCAGATTTGCGCCGTGCCCTGGCCTTCGAGGTGCAGCACGAAGCTTCGCCCCTGCCTCCAGGCACCCGAGATCACGACCGCCGCCGAACCTGACCCGACGCCCAAAGGCGCGTTCCCCGGGTTCGGATCG
>JAICQQ010000382.1 GCA_025937785.1 Polyangiaceae bacterium | reverse complement strand
GCCGGGCGCTGTTCACGCATAGGCGCTGTTCACGCATAGGCGCTGTTCACGCATAGGCGCTGTTCACGCATAGGCGCTGTTCACGCATAGGCGCTGTTCACGCATAGGCGCTGTTCACGCATAGGCGCTGTTCACGCATAGGAGGCACACGTAGGGTGCCGTTCACGGGCGTGCGGGCGAGGGTTGCGTAAGCTAGGCGCTGTTTACCTACAGGCGCGCTATGGCGCGCTTCACGCAGCGTTCACGCTGGAATCGCCGACCCCGAGAGGGCGTTCTTGCAGCGTGGCCTGGATGTGGCGCATGCTAGCGGGGAGCGATCGTGAAGCGTCTGATCGTTATTTTAGCGGTTGCGTGTACTGAGGCGCCCGACCGCGCGGGGGAGGGGATGCGGAACGTGGCGGTCGAGTCCGCGGCGGTCGCGGGGCAAGCAGCGCCGCTCTCGCCCGTCGATCCAAACGCGCAGTGCCGCGCACGCATCGAGAGAGAACTCCAGAAGCCCGGGGAGCCCGGCGTGCCGGAGCTGGAGCGCGTGCGAGCCCAAGTGCTCGGTCGCGCCAAGGCGACGCCCGTGCTGTTCACCCGCGAGCCTGCTCATGCGCCCGCTGCTTCTGCGGAGGTCGAGGGCTTGAGGCAGAGTCTGCGGGCGAACGCGACCGCGAAAGGGCTCGGCCAGATTTACCGCCGCTTCTACAAGCGGCCCGATCTCGCGCGTGCTGTGTTCTTGCGTGACGGCTACCTGTACACCCGGGAGCCGCAGCTCGCGTTCGCGCTGCTCGAGAAAGTGGAGCTGAGCCAGCTGTTCGACGCCGAGCAGCTGGTGATCCAGCGTGGTTCCGAGACGCTGCTCGCGCAAAAGAAGCAGGACGAGTACGTCTACGCGAGCGGCAGCGAGACCGGCGAGAAGGCGAAGGTGCTCTTGTTCGACCGTGTCTGGGACCAAGCGGCGCCGCCCGGGCCCGCCCTGCACGTCGATCTCGAGGCGCTCAGCGCCGATCTGGGCTTCTGGCGCGCGCGCTTGGAACACGCGACCGCGACGAGCATGGTACTGAACCTGCGTTACGGCGACGAGTGGGTGTTGACGCTGCTCGACCGTGATGGCGCCAAGCTGGGGTTGAACTGCGAGTGGATCGAGCCGGGACAGCGTGAAGCGGTGGCGGGGGCCCGGCAGCGCGAGCGAGAACTCCACGCCTTGCTCCGACACCAGCGCAGCGTGATTCAGCGCATGGTGCACGAGGCGCTGCCCTTCGACGAGCCGCGCACGGAAGAAGGGCAGCAGGACGGAAACCTGAGGCCGGCGTGGCGCGGGGCCTACCTGCGCGGCGAGTGGTCCTACGAGTTCAACGCGGACCGTTACCCGGTATTCGACGGTCGTGGGCGCCCGCGCGTGCCCCAAGTTTGCATCGATTTCGTCACCGACACCTTGGAGCGCGCTAGCGGCAGCTGGTGGGGCTCCCAGGAACAGCCGCGCGCGCACACACGGGGCCGGCTCATCTTCGACGAGTTCGAGATCGACAACCGGCGCAGCGTGGAGCGCTTCACCAAATTCGCCTGGAACCACCCGGAGCACTTCGACGTGTACTACCTTCCGTCGGAGGAGCGCCTGCCGCTCACGCGAGGCGACGCATTCTTTGCCCACCTGGAAGAGCACGCAGCGCGTTATCGAGCGGGAGACATCGTCAACATTCTGGGGCTGAGGAGCGACGAGAAGTACCACTATCACTCGTTCTTCGTTTACAAGTCCGACCCCGTCACCGGGATGCCCATCTGGCTCGCTGGAAACGCGGGCAGGCCGCGCCTGCGCTCGTGGTACGGGGAGCTCTTGAGCGCCCCGCGGCGCAGCATTCAGAGCCGAATTCGCCCCAGACTCGAGTGGTTGAGGTCGATTCTCGAATCCGAACAGTCTCTGGCCACAGAACCGGCCCCGGCGGACGAGGGCACTGGTTGAGCTTCTGACCGGGTCGAGCTAAACACCGAACGTTCCAGGTTTGGAGGTAGCTCGACGTGAGTTCGAACAAGAAAAGTTCCGTGCGGATTGCACTCTTGGGGTGCGGAACCGTGGGCGGCGGTGTCCTGAGGCTGTTGGAAGAGAACCGGGACGCCTTCGCGGAGCGCGTCGGCGCGCGTCTCGAGGTGGTCCACGTGCTGGTCAAGGACCTGAAAAAGCCACGCGTCCCCGAGTGCGATGCGTCGTGGCTCACCGACGACCCAGAGCGCGTGCTCGGCGACCCGAGCGTCGACCTCGTGCTCGAGGTGATCGGGGGTGAACACCCGGCGCGCGATTTCGTGACGCGCGCATTGCGGGCCAAGAAGAGCGTCGTCACAGCGAACAAGTTCTTGATGGCGCATCACGGACCGGAGCTGATCCGACTGGCCGTCGACAACGGCGTCGATCTGGCCTTCGAGGCCTCCGTGGGCGGCGGCATTCCGGTGATCCGCACGCTGCACGATGCGCTCGCGAGCGACCGGGTGCTCTCGCTCCACGGCATCCTGAACGGCACCTGCAACTACATTCTGACCCAGATGCGTTCGCACGGCGCCGCGTTCGACGTAGCGCTCGCCGCTGCCCAACGTTTGGGCTACGCCGAGGCCGAGCCCAGCCTGGATGTCGACGGCCACGACGCCGCTCAGAAGCTGGTGGTGACGAGCATGCTCGCGTTTGGCGCGCAGGTAAATGCCGCCGAAATGCAGGTGGAGGGCATCCGCGCCGTGGACCAGATCGATTTCACGTTCGCCGATCGCTTCGGCTACACCATCAAACATCTCGCGATAGGCCGTGACCTCGGCGACAGGCTGTCGCTGCGCGCCCACCCGGCGCTGGTGCCCAAGTCGAGCGTGATCGCCAACATCGATGGCGTATTGAATGCCGTGTTCATCATGGGCCGCGCGCTCGGGCCATGCCTGCTCGTGGGGCGCGGCGCCGGCGACATGCCCACGGCGGTGAGCGTCGTGGCCGACACCGTCGATTTGGCTCGCGCGAGGAACGAGGGGCAACCCGGGCTCGCGACGCGGGCCATCAAGCTGAACCAGAAGTCGCTCGAGTCGGGCGACAACCTCGAGTCGCGCTACTACTTGCGCTTCGATGTGAAGGACAGTCCGGGCGTACTCGGGGTCATCGCGACGGCGCTCGGTAAGCACGAGGTAAGCATCGAGCACATGGTCCAAGACGGTCGCTCCGAGGACGGCAGTGAGACCGTCCCGGTGCTCATCATCACCCACACCTGCCGTGAAGGCCGGCTGCGCGCAGCGCTCTCGAGTGTCGCGCACGAGTCGTTCATGAGCTCGGCGCCGCGGTTCATTCGTATCGAGCAAGTGTAGGCGGCGTGGTTCATCCTGATGCGCCATTGGGGGTATTCGACTCGGGCCTGGGCGGGCTGACGGTCGTCCGCGCGCTGCTCGCGCAGAATCCTCACGAGCGCATCATCTATCTGGGCGACACGGCCCGCGTCCCCTACGGCACGCGTTCGCCCGAAACCGTGATCCGTTACGCCCTGCGCTGCGCCTCCGAGCTCCGGGCTCGTCAGATCAAGGGCTTGGTGGTCGCCTGCAACACAGTCAGCGCCGTGGCGCTCGACATGCTCCGCGTCGAGTTCGACCTGCCCGTGATGGGCGTGATCGAACCCGGTGCCCGCGCCGCCCTGTGTGCGATGCAGGCACGCGAACGCTCACGCCCCAGCTGTCCCATTGGCGTCTTGGGCACCCAAGGCACCGTAGCTTCTGGGGCATATCCGCGGGCCGTCGCCCAGCTCTCGACCCGCTACGAGGTGCGAGCGCAGGCGGCGCCCCTGCTCGTCCCGCTGGTCGAAGAAGGCTGGGTCGAAGGTGAAGTGCCCAGGCTCGCCGTACGCCGCTACCTGACGCCACTGATAGAAGCAGGCGTGCGTGTCGTCGTGCTCGGCTGCACCCATTACCCACTGCTCAAGCCGGTGATCGAGGCCGTCGCCAGCGAGCTTGCCCGAGAACCGGTCGCCGTCGTCGACAGCGCCGACGCTACCGCCGATGAGGTCGCCGCCCTGCTCGAACAGCGCCAGCTGCAGCGGCGCGCCCCGACCGTGGCAGCCGAGCGTCTCGAGCTCCTCGTGACCGACCTGCCGGCGAGCTTTCAAACAGCCGCGCAACGCTTCCTCGGCACCGGAGCCCCCCAAGCCACGCAGATCGACCTGAGCGTCGAGGCCTAGCCCCGGCGCTCAGCCTCGCCCGAGCCCTGGCCCCTCGCCGCCAGGGCCCGGGCGCTCGCGATCGTGGTTCGGGAATATCAGCCGAGAAGTGCTCTGAGACGCTTTCTACAACTGCAGCGAGCCCTGTTGCCCGTAGGCAGCGACGCGCGAGCCCTGTGGCCCGTGCAGCGAGCCCTGTGGCCCGTGCAGCGCGAGCCCTGTTGCCCGTAGGCAGCGACCGCGCGAGCCCCGTGGGCGCCCACGCGCGAGCCCTGTGGCCTGTAGGCAGCGACCGCGCGAGCCCCGTGGGCCCCCACGCGCGAGCCCTGTGGCCCGTAGGCGCCGACCGCGCGAGCCCTGTGGCCCGTGCAGCGAGCCCTGTGGCCCGTGCAGCGACGCGCGAGCCCCGTGGCTCGTGCAGCGAGCCCTGGCCCGTGCAGCGAGCCGCCGCACGGACGCAAAGGGGATCCCTTGAGCGTGGCTCGCAAGATGCGCATTGGTCCGCGCCTGTCGCAGTTCTTGGATGAGCTCTTTAGTATACGCACAACACCGCGCGTCCGTCAAGGTTGTTTGCGTCGCTTACGAACGAGCCAGGTCGTTCCTATTCGCACGTCACGGGCGACGTAGGGGTGTGGCGGGCGGAAGCACGAAGCATCCATGCTCAAATAATGAGTATTCGGTGATATTTGTCTTGACGAGATTCTTCGTGCCCGTGAGTGACGCACTGACGCCTCCGGACGCCCCGCGACGAGGTTTTTGTCGAATTTCTCTCGAAACTGCGCCACCCGGCCTGCCAGAGCCTGCAAACAACTAGCGTAGCGCGCGGGGCCGTCTCGGCCCGGCGAGTGCACAAAAAGGTCATGATACAAATGGGTATGACCGCGACCCATCCACCCGAGCCTTCGAACCCGCGACTGGAACGACTGAGCGACCAGGCATTACTCACTGAATTCAATGAGCTAGTGCGGCAAGATCATCACCACGTCGCCAGCCTGCTCCGGCACATCGACGTCATCGATCGGCGGAAGTTGTGGGCCAGAATGGGACATTGCTCGCTGTTCGATTTTCTGGTGCGGCGTTATCACCTGTCGGAGTCCACGGCGGGCAAGCGCATCGGTGCCGCGCG
>JAICQQ010000378.1 GCA_025937785.1 Polyangiaceae bacterium | reverse complement strand
TACTTGATCTCCTGCGCCATGCCGTCTTTCGACTGCACCTTCACCAGCGCTGCCGTAAGCGTCGTCTTACCATGGTCGATGTGGCCAATCGTTCCGACGTTCAGATGCGGTTTTGTGCGTACGAACTTTCCCTTAGCCATAATTTCCTCTCATCTTCCGATCAGCTGCCGCGGACTTTCGCGACGATTTCTTCTTGCACCGAGCTGGGCACGGGCTCGTAGTGCGAAAACTGCATGGTGTGAGTAGCGCGCCCCTGAGTCTTGCTTCGAAGATCCGTCGCATACCCGAACATGGTCGCGAGTGGAACCTCCGCGTCGACGACCTGCGTGTGGTTGCCGCGCTGATTCATACCTTGAATCTTCCCCCGGCGTGAGTTCAGGTCCCCGATGACGTCACCCATATTGGCCTCGGGCGTGACGACCTCCACTGCCATCACCGGCTCGAGCAGGACTGGGCCGGCCCGCTTAGCGCCTTCCTGAAACGCCATGGATCCGGCAATTTCGAAGGCTGGTCCGGAGGAGTCCACCTCGTGGAAGCTGCCATCGTAGAGCTCGACCTTGATGTCGGTCATCGGGTAGCCGGCGAGCACACCGCGCTCCATCGCCTCGCGAATGCCTTTTTCGATCGAGGGGATGAACTCTTTCGGGATGATGCCCCCAACGATGTCGTTCGAGAACACGAAGCCTTTGCCGCGCTCGTTGGGCTCGAGGTTGATCTTCACGTGGCCGTATTGGCCGTGACCGCCGGTCTGCCGCACGAACTTCGCCTCGGCGCCTTCGACGCGTTTCGTGATCGCCTCGCGATAGGCTACCTGGGGCTTGCCTACGTTGGCCTCCACCTTGAACTCGCGCTTGAGCCGATCGACGATGATTTCGAGATGCAGCTCGCCCATGCCCGCAATCAGGGTCTGCCCCGTGTCTTCGTCGGTGTAGGTGCGGAACGACGGATCTTCGTAGGCGAGCTTTTGCAGGCTTAGGCCCAACTTGTCGAGATCGGCCTGCGTGCGCGGCTCGATGGCGATCGAGATCACCGGGTCGGGGAACACCATGCGCTCGAGCACGATGGGCGCCTTCTCGTCACACAGCGTATCGCCGGTGCGCGTATCACGCAGACCAACGGCAGCGTAGATGTTGCCCGCGAAGCACTCCTTCAACTCTTCTCGCTTGTTGGCGTGCATGCGCAGGATTCGGCCGAGCCGCTCGCGCTTGCCGCGCACAGCGTTCAACACCGCGGTGCCACTCTTGAGGGTGCCGGAATATACCCGAAAGAACGTCAGGTTGCCGACGAATGGATCGTTGGCAATCTTGAACGCCAGCGCGGCGAACGGCGCCTCGTCGGAAGGAGCGCGGGTCTCTTCCTTGGCGTGATCGTCCGGCCTGGTGCCCTTGACGGGAGGTACGTCGAGCGGCGACGGCAGGTAGTTGACGACTGCGTCGAGCAGCAGCTGCACGCCCTTGTTCTTGAAGGCGGACCCGCACAACACCGGCACCCATTTGAAGCTCAGCGTGGCCTTGCGGATCGCGGCGTAGATCTCTGCTTCGGTGATGGACTCGGGCTGCTCGAGAAACTTTTCCATCAACGTGTCGTCGACGTCGGCGCAGTGCTCGATCAGCTGCTCGCGCAGCTCGCGGGTCTTTTGCTGCAGCTCTTCGGGGATTTCTTGCCAGGCGTACTTTGCGCCGAGCGAGTCGCTGTCGAAAATCGCGGCTCGCATGCGTACCAGATCGACCACGCCGCGAAATTGGTCCTCTGCGCCCACGGGCCACTGCACGGGGACGGGCACCACACCCAGGCGGTCCTTCATCGAATCCAGGTTCATCTGGAACTCGGCGCCCAGCTTGTCCATCTTGTTGACGAACGCGATGCGCGGCACGTGATAGCGATCGGCTTGCCGCCAGACGGTTTCGCTCTGGGGTTCGACGCCGTTGCCGCCGTCGAATACAGCGACCGCTCCGTCGAGGACGCGCAAGCTGCGTTCGACTTCGATCGTGAAATCGACGTGACCGGGCGTGTCGATGATGTTGATGCGATGCTGGCTCGCCTCGAAGGGACCGTAGTCAGGCGTCCAGAAGCAATTGGTCGCGGCGCTGGTGATGGTGATGCCGCGCTCTTGCTCCTGCTCCATCCAGTCCATGGTCGCCGTGCCCTCGTGCACCTCACCGATCTTGTGGCTGATACCGGTGTAGAACAGCACGCGCTCGGTGACGGTCGTCTTGCCGGCATCGATGTGCGCCATGATTCCGATATTGCGCGTTCGGTCGAGGGTAATTTCGCGGGCCATTGTGGGTGGTAGTCGTGCTGAACCGTGTTGGAGTGCCTTAGACGAACGAAACCCCCTCCGGGCCTTCGCCTCCCCACCGTTTGGGGACGCTTTGCTTGCCGGAAGGGGTTCGGGGTGCATCGCTTTCGTTCCGGCCTCGCTTGGAGGCTTTGCGGAACGCGACACGGAGTCGTTGGTGCAACCCGATCCTATGTGTTCGTCAGCATCTGCTCAGTACTGCTCCTTAGCTCTGTTTCGGGATTCGTTCGGCTCGCTTACAGCAGGTGCGCTGATTACCAGCGATAATGAGCGAACGCCTTGTTGGCGTCGGCCATCTTGTGGGTGTCGTCCTTCTTCTTCACCGCGTTGCCACGCAACTGAGAAGCATCGATCAACTCGGCGGCGAGCCGCTCGCGCATGGTCTTTTCACCACGACCGCGCGAATACGAGACGAGCCAGCGCATGCCCAGCGCCACGCGACGCTCCGGACGAACCTCGACGGGAACCTGATAGGTCGCACCACCGACACGGCGGCTCTTCACCTCGAGCTTCGGCTTGACGTTGTCGAGCGCCTTGCGGAACACCTCGAGCGGCTCTTGCTTGAAGCGATCGTTGATGATGTTGAAGGCCCCGTAGATGATGCCTTCTGCCACCGACTTTTTGCCACCCTGCATCAGAGAGTTGGTGAACTTGGCTACCAACTTGTCCCGATACTTGGGGTCTGGAGTGATCTTGCGCTTGGGAACGTCGCGACGCCTGGGCATACTTTCCTCTTCTTACTGCTTCGGGCGCTTGACGCCGTACTTCGAACGCTTGCGGTTGCGATTGGCTTTGTTGGTGCTGCTGGGGCCCGCTGCACCGGAGGCGTCGAGCGTACCGCGCACGACGTGGTAGCGGACACCAGGGAGATCTTTCACGCGGCCACCTCGAATGAGCACCACGCTGTGCTCTTGCAGATTGTGGCCTTCACCAGGAATGTAGCTGGTGACTTCGATGGTGTTCGTGAGCCGCACACGACACACCTTGCGAAGCGCGGAGTTCGGCTTCTTCGGCGTGGTGGTGTAGACGCGAACGCAAACGCCCCGCTTTTGGGGACACGAATCGAGCGCGGGCGAGGCCGTCTTGGTTTTGACTGCCTGCCGGCCACTTCTAATAAGCTGTTGAATCGTGGGCATAACTGTACGGAGACCCTTATTGGGGGACGGGAGGGTAGCCGCGCCGGGCGCCCTGTCAAGGTCGCTGACGCCGCCCGCTTTCTTTTTCGAAATGGTGCAGCTTTTCTGGGGCACGGCGTCAGGCACGGGCCCAGCCTTGGCCCGGGAGCCCGACCGTGGACCAGCTTTCGAGCACGGGCAACCATCTACCACGGTGCTCGTGGCCCGGGCGCACCGTTGCGCACCTGCATCGACACCGCGCGCGCCAGGTAAGTCGAGCCTCCGTTGCTTGCGGCGCGGCCTCCCTGCTAGGCTCGACGCCATGCTCAGGGGCGGTGCGAAGAGCCGTAAACAGCGGGGCATTCTGCTCTGGTCGCTCCTAGTAACCCCCGCGTGCGGCTTGGTAGTAGGCTTCGAACCCCGCGAGCTCTGCGACGATTGCGGCGCCTCCTCGGACGCCAACGGCAGCGGTGGCGCGGCGTCCGGCGGAGGCGCTTCGAGCACCGGCGGCACGCCGGCAGTCACGGAAGGGAACACCGAGGGCCTTGGAGCTGCCGACGCCGTGAGCGCGGCGAGTGGCGGCGTCGGCGGTAGCGACACCGACGTCGGTGGCACCGGCAGCGGCGGCACGGGCACGGACAGCGGTGGCTCCGCTACAGGTGGCAGCGCGAGCACGCACAGCGGTGGCTCCAGTACGGGTGGCGGCGCGGGTGACACCAACACAGCAGGCGGCGCCACCAGCACGGCCAACGGCGGGGTGGGTGGTGAGGCCGTCAACAACAGCATGGGCGGCGCCACTACCGAATCCGGTGGGATGGGCGGAACCGGCGGCGGCGGTGCCGGCGGCAGCGGGGGCGACACCAGCAGCACGACCACCAGCATGGGTGGCTCGACCAGCGCCGGCGACACCGGTTCGGGTGGCAGCGGCGGAACCCCGTCGCCCTGCATCATTGACGAGAGCTTCGACCTCACCGAAGAAAACACGGGCGCGCATCCTGCGTCACTCATGCAGGGTCGCAACAATTCGGCGCGCCCTTGGGATTTCAGCTGGGTGGACGGCAACGACGTGTACGCCGCCGCGCGCAACTCCAACGGCAGCGAGCTGCTTGGTCCCACACTACTGGATGGCAGCGGGACACAGGGCGCACCCGTGATCGCTACCCACGGCCAGTACGCGTACGTCGCGTACGGTGAGCTGGCGGGCGGCGACGCGCGGATCGTCATGCAGCGCTTGAACCCGCTGGAACCGGTCGAGGTGGTCCGAGATGACACGGGAGTGCTGGACAGCGAGACGGCGCCGCGCGTCGTGGGCGTTACGCACCGAGGAACTTCCAGCGATCTGCTGGTGGCGGCGATAGCTTCCGATGATTCCGGGCTCTTGGCGTTGTTCCGCGACGGCCAATTCGTCACGTCGCTCGACGTACCCGGCTCCTTCGATGATCTAACGCCGCTCGATCTCGGAGAGAGTTTCGCGATCGCCAGCATCGAAGACGGTTCGCTCCGGATCGCATTGGTCCCATACGACCTGAGCGGCGTCGATCTTCCCGTGGAGGTGGAGGGGGCCTCACCCATCGCGCCCGCGTTGGGTTCCATCAGCGCCACGGTGACCGACGGCGGGGCGGCGCTCGTCTGGCTCGAAGCGAACGGCGTCTACCTGACCACCGTGGACGACGAGGGTGCAGCGGAGGGGAGCCCCATCGCGGTGGCTCCCGGAACCAACGCGCTGCCGAAACTCGACGTGTTGGCAGCGCACCTGTTCGTCAGCTGGATCGACACGGGCACCGATACGCTTTACTTGCAGCGGGTGCCGAGCGACCTGAGTGGGGGCGCAGAGCGGCCGCTGGTGGTCGAAACCGGCGTCGCCGAGCTCAGCTACGGGCTAGCTGCGGACTCGTACTCGAGCAGTACGCCCACGCTCGCGTTGGTCTATTCCACCGAACGCCTGCGCATGAGCATCGTCACCTGCCCCGAGTAGTCTTACTCGTC
>JAICQQ010000398.1 GCA_025937785.1 Polyangiaceae bacterium | reverse complement strand
GGGGTACCTGTCGGCCATAGCGACCGAAACAGATTGGTTCGACGCAAACCTAGGCCGCCGCCCCCCGGCTCACGGTGTGTTCTTTATGCGACCACTCCCAGGCGCCGTTCCGTTCGCATTGTTCGGTCTGCCACTTGTGCGCAACGTGGAGCAATTGCGAGAGCGCACTCTTGAAAGGCCGCCTCTAGCCAAGGAGTATCTTCGTGAGGATGGGCGACAGTCCGAGTATGAACTCGAGCTCGACTATCGCCTTACCCATTTGGGGACCTCCGATATCTTGAGCTCATTCGACAACTCCTTTAGCGACCTCGAGGTCGGGTACCACCCCGCCTACAATCTTATGCCCTCGGAGTTAGTGGACCGTGGCGATATCCTAGTGGAGTTTTGGAATGAGCTTAGCCTGCTCACGCCAGCGGATTGTGAGGATGGAGTCTGCGGCATCGTTGTGAGGGCTGTCGACGAGAGAACTTCGTTGTCAGGGCTGGCATACTGTGGAGTTCAGCAGGTTGGCCAACGCTTGGGCGCACCTCACGACTGCACCGTGGTCGTCGTAGAGCGTGAACATGACACGCTCGTCCTTGCCGCAACTGAGATCATGCACACGGAGGCAATCGGCGGGCTCGGACTCCTCGATTTGTCGTGTACGGTGAGTGGCGAGAAGCATTCTTTGGGCCGACGCTTGAGAGATGTTTTGACCGCCAAACCCTTTTCCTTGCAGGTCAACCTGCGAGGTGTTGAGGATCGCCTCCCGTTGGAAGGTGTTCGATTCATGCAACCTTCGATGGTGCTAGCCGGGCGGCGCGAAACGGTCACAGTGCTCATCGACATGGGTCGCAAACCCGGCCGCGACGTGCTCGAGGTGAGAACAAATCTCCTGCTGAGTGTCAGAAATCCCGGAATGAGAGGTTACAAGGTTCCCTATCGAGAAGAGCAGGTCGTCTATAACAAAGCTCTCAAGCTCGCGCTGGAGGGCGATGGCATGGAGTGCCATGAGGCGCCTCTCGATTACCTGGAGCCGATGCCCAGGTAGAACGGGAAGCATCGATGTTCTACCGGTGGGCTGGCCGAGGGAGGGGCCGCCGAAGCGGTCGTCGAGTGGCCAGAAGGATTCCTCTTCAGTGCATTCATTTCGCTCGTGGAGTGAACGTTGTGTGATGCCCAAGTGGTGCTCCTCTCGTCGGAGCACCACTTGGAGCACCACTTGGTCGTAACGGCTGGGTCGCCCGAGTCACGCCTGGGTGTGTGTTTTCAGTGAGTTGTAACGGGTGGGACTAGCGGGGACGCGCATTTGGCGGTTTTGCCAAGGTTGACGTCGAGGGTTCGAATCCCTTCTCCCGCTCCGGAAAACATCATAAATCTCAATAAGTTAAGTTAGCTGAAACGGGGAGTCGATCACTGATCCTCCCCACCTGCCGAACGAACCTCTCCACTTTCCTCCCCACTTGATGCGGGTGACCGAAAGTCGATGAGGCGGATGACGTTCGCCAGGCCATTCTTTTGTTCTAGCGCGCTGACCGTACTGTAGTGCCGCTGCATGGTCTCGGTGGCGTGTCCACTGATGGACCTCGTCACGAGGTCGCTCACGGAAGCCGCCCTGCAGAGGTCCTGGAACGTGCGCCGCATCCCCCGGGGGGTGATGCGCTTGGCCAGCTTGATACTGGCTGCGACCTCGGCGAACGGCTTGTCGAGCACGCTGCGAGTTCGGAAGCCTCCCGTGAGCGACGGGAACAGGAGGTCCGACTCCTGCTGGAGTCCGAGCCTGAGCTGCGTATCCACGTGCCATCGAAGCACATCGAAGAGCTCCTCTGGCGCATGGACGCGCTCTTCACCGCCGGTTTTGACGCCCTGCATCACCTTCTGTCCGAGGGTGTTGGAGCGCCGAAACAACAAGATCCGCTGCTCCCACAGTACATCGGGCGTTGGCCCCTTGTGCCGTAGGGGGCACAGCGTCGAAGGTCGCTTCCCGAGGCAGAAGCCGACGAACGTCATGGCGAACGCCGCGAATCTCGTCGAGCACGTGCTGCCCGAGCGAGCACCGCTCAGACAGTTTGCGCTGACGCTGCCCTTCGAGCTCAGGGCGCGCCTCGCCTACGACGGCAAGCTGCTCGGCGCCGTATGCCATGCGTTTGTGGACTCGGTGCTCGGTTGGTATCAGCGACACTTCAAAGCGCGAGACCTCGGCGGTGGCAAGAGCGGCGCCGTAACGGCAGTCCAACGCGTTTCGTCCGACTTGCGATTGAACCCACATTTCCACACGCTCGCTTTGGACGGCGTCTACAACGAGGACGAGCACGGCAAGCTCGTCTTTCACCCGCTGCCTTGCCTGACCAACGGCGACGTCGCCGACATCCTGCAGATCGCGAGCAGCCGCATCCTACGGCTGCTCCGTCGCAGCGGCGTCGTCGAGGACGACGCGGTCAACGCCGACGAAAGCCTCGCTGATAGCGAGCCGATTCCGCCTCCGCATTTTCACACCGTCAGGTACGCTGGAGTACTTGCCGCAGCCAGCCCATGGCGCGCTCGCGTCGTCCCACCGCCGAAGCCATTGGCTAAACCCGACCCAGCAAGGCTGACTGCTCGACCTGCAGCGCCAAGGACAAGCCCCCCACCCACCGCTCGGGGTATCGCCCCTGGCGTGAGCTGTTGATGCGGAGCTTCAAAATCGACGTCCAGCATTGCTCCAATTGTGGCGGACGCATGAAGCTGCGCGCCCTGGTCATGACCACCGCCAGCATCGAGCGCTACCTCCGCTGGCTCGGCGAGCGCGTCGACCCGCCAGTGCTCGCACCGGCTCGCGACCCACCCTACTTCAAAAGCCAGATGATCCGCCGGCGGCTCGGTGAGCCTGCCCAGGCGGAGCTGTTCGACGCGCACTGACTCCGCCGTCGACCTTGGCAGACGTGTACCCGCTGGGCGGGCGAGCGCTCTCGCTGGGTCCCAAAACGCTCACCGGACCGTCAACCCAGGGGTGCCATTACACCACTGCTACCGCTGGGCTTCAGTGCCTCGTACCTATCGCCCCTGCATCAACGCGAGGGCGCTTGTCGAACCTACGCGCGAATTGCCAACTCGCGGTCTTGACTCCTTTGGGTTCCAAGGTACCTTCAACGTGTGCCGAGCGACACGCATCCTCGCATCGAAGCTATAATGGTCGAGGGCTATCGCCGCATGACCCCAGCCGAGAAGTTCGCCCGCGTCCAAGCCCTGAACGAAGGCGTCCTGCAAATGGCGGCAGCTCGCATACGCAAGCAGCACGCTCCCACCACTGACCGCGAGCTGCGGCTGCGGCTTGCGGCGCTGTGGCTGGATGACAGGACCATGCGACGGGTGTTCGACTGGGATCCTGCGGTTCGTGGCCGATGAGCCTGGCCGAACCCATCGCTGTCACGCTCGAGCTCTGTGCTGGCCTCGACGAACTCGGCGTCGAATACGTCGTCGGAGGTTCCGTTGCGAGCTCGCTCCACGGCATCCCACGATCCACGCATGACATCGACATTGTCGTCACGCTTTGGGGCAAAGACGTCGACCCGTTCGTAGCACGGTTCGAGTCGAGTTTCTATGTCGACCGCGAGATGATCCTGGACGCGATCCGGCGTCGCGCGTCATTCAACATCATTCACCTTCGAACGATGTACAAGGTCGACGCTTTCGTCAACGACAGGAGCGAGCTCGTGCGCGAGGAGCTGGATCGCCGAGTTGCCGTCGAGCTCGGCGATCCTTCGCGCACGGTTTGGGTCTGTTCGGCGGAGGACATCGTGCTGCAGAAACTCGACTGGTACGAGCAGGGCAATCAAACCTCGGATCGGCAGTGGCTCGATGTGCAAGGAGTACTGAAGGTTCAGGGTGAGAAGCTCGATCTTTCGTACCTGAGGCGGTGGGCCAACGCCAAAGGCCTGAGCGACCTGTTGGACAAGGCGCTGCGAGAGGCAGGACTAGGCTGACGGCGTACGACGCCGACGGCGGCCCACTGCGGCGAGCACCGCGAGCCACGCCACCCGGGCGAGAGGTCCCCGCGCGGGCGCCGCCGCACCACTGCCCGTGGTGGACGAACTCGAGTTCCCGCCCGCTCCGTCTGCATCCGCCATGCGTCGCAGCGAAACGCGCGCCGGAGCTCGGCGCTCGAGGGACACGCCCGGCCCACGTCCGGACCGTCGAGGTAGCGTGCGAGCGGCGTCGTGCCGATCTCCGAATGTCGTCGTCGGTTGTAATCCCCTTCCACCCAGGCCGCCGTCGCATCGTTCAAGAGCTCCAGCGTCAGCGTCTCGATGCCTTCGAGCATCGCCATCAGCCGTCCCTCCACCGCTACCCACCACACCTCGCACTTGGCGTTCTGCTCGGGCGAGTAAGCCAGCGTTGGCGACCATTCGATACCCAGGTCGCTCAGGCCCTCGCGAAACTCAGCCGCTTTCATCGCCGAGCCGCCGTCGCCCATCAGGCGACGGGGCAGCGCACACTTCTGAAATGCCTGGCTCGACCCGTGCGTGAGCGTCTGGGCGCTCTCGTCCAGATACCACTGCGCGTGACAGCAGCGCCGGGACCTGTCGTCGATGAGCGCCACCAGCTGCGGTGTCACCCAGCGTCCACTGCGCGTCAGCACGTTGCGAGTGCCAT
>JAICQQ010000008.1 GCA_025937785.1 Polyangiaceae bacterium | reverse complement strand
TGACAATCACCGCTTCTCGGAAGCGAGATGTGTAGGATCCTGAGACTGGGATACTGGGATCGGCGCCTTGCGCAACACTTCGCAACCCACCCTCCGAATCGGGATGAAAGTGGGTCGAAAGGATGTCAGCGAGCCCGCATTCAAAACCTGCCTTCGACCCAGGCGCCGCGGGTGCCGGCGCGGACGGCGACCGTGGGGGACTGGGACCCGCCGGACAAGAGCGTGTAGCCGCCCCAGCCGAGCCCCAGCGCGCCCGCGCCGAAGGCGACGTACGAGACCGTGCGGAAGCGTCGAAAGCTGCGAATGTCGTCCTCGAAGCCCGCGGGGCAACCCGGATTGCACGCCGCGTCGAGATCCGATTTCTGGTTCAGCGCGTACAGGCCCGTGCCCACGCCGATCACGGTCGCCCCGGCGCCTGCGCCGAGCGCTACCCATGCCAGTGTGTCCTGCTGCGGCGTGTCGTGGCTGGGCGTGGGCGCCGCCACAATTTCGGGCTCTGGAGCGCTCGCTGGTTCGGGAGCTGGATCTTCGCGTAGGGGGATCGACAGTTCCTCACGCGCTCCCTCCGCGAGCACCACCTCACGCACGATGGGCGCACGACCGGGCTCGCGCACCTCGACGCGGTGGTGGCCCGGGTCGAGCGGGTTGTCGACACCGACGAGCGGCGCTGGAAGCTGACGTCCATCGATCCAGACGGCGGCGGAGCGATCGCCTCGAAGCTCGACCTTCAACAGCGGCAGGCGCGCCTTGAGCACCTCGTGCTCGGCGGCGGCCGCTTCCACTGCCGCCTGGAAGGCTGGGTTCGCGTCCCCAGGAGCCTTCAGGCTCAGGACCAACGAATAGCGATCGGCCGCCTCGACCCAGCGCCCTAGCTCGACGAGCGTGCGCGCCTGCATCAGCGTGATGGTGGGAGCTTCGACGAGGGCGCCTGCGCGCTGAAAGAGATCCAGGGCTGCCGCGTAGTCTCGTCGTTCGAACGCTTCAGCACCCTGCGCTGCCAGCGTGCGCGCCGCCGTGCGCGTGTGCGAGGCACCCTCGTCCTGGGTGTCTTCAGCAGCCTGGCCCGTCGCGGTCGCCGGCAGCGCGAGGCAACACAACGCGGCGCTCGCGCAGGCGAGCAGGCGCCGGGGACTAGAAGCCGAAATCACGGATTGCTTTCGTGGGTGCGCGGTTGCGCGCGCGCGGCGGGTTTACAGCTGGAGGAGGGGCTAAAGCCGCGGGTTTCGGCTTCACCTCGGGCGCGGGCGCGGCAGCCTTCGGCGCAGCTTTCGGCGCGGGCGGCGTGAGTGCGGTCGCTTCCGGCTCTAACGTCGTCCTTTCCGGCGCCGTGTCGGGATCGTGCGGGGCTGGAGCCGGCGCTCGCGCTGGGCCGGCGCCGGCGCTGGGCGCTCGTTCGGAACCTGGTGCGGCCTGCGCGGTGGCCTCGTTCGGTGAGGGGCGCTCTACCAGCGACAGCGTGATGGCGACGCCCGCGACCAGGCCTACCCCGGCGAGCGCGAGCGGCTTGCCGCCGCGGCGGAGCACGCTGCCGTAGTGACGAATCTTGGCGCGCAGACGCTGGAACGCGCTCGGATCGGTGATGACCGTTGGCAGACTCGCGCCCGAGCTCGTCTCGTACATGACGCGTTTGCGCGGGACGCCGGTGTCGATTTCCGACCGCACACCGGACAAGCCACCGTCGAGCCAGAGCGCTCGCACCGAGTTGCCACACACGTCCTCTTTGACGCCGTGCTCGTACAGCCACAGCGCCAGCGCCTCGCCGAACTCGGTCATGCTTTGCCAGCGCTCGTCCGGCTTCTTCGCGAGCGCCTTCGTGAGCACCCGCCACAGGTCGGGGTCGCCGGCGCGATAGTCCGTCGTCGGCTTCGGCTCGTGGTGCAGTATCGATTGCATCAGCGCGTTGTAGTTCTGGTGCTTGAACGGCAAGACGCCCGTGATCATCTCATACAGCATGACGCCGGTGGACCAGACGTCAGTGCGCAGATCGATGTCTTGGTCGCCCCGCGCTTGCTCGGGCGACATGAACTCGGGGCTACCCAGCACCGTGCCCATCTGGGTCAAGCGCTCCTCGCGCTGGTCCATCTTGGCGATGCCGAAGTCGAGCAGTTTGGGCTGCAATCTGCCGAACGGATCTGCCGCAAGAAACACGTTTTCCGGTTTGATGTCGCGGTGCACGATGCCTTTCTCGTGCGCGCAGCGAATGCCGTCGCAAATCGGAAGCAAGAGCTGCACCGCACGCACCGCGCCGATGCGGCTTTCTCGATGCAAGACACGCGACAAGGTCTCGCCTTGGGCGAGCTCCATGACCAGGAAAGGATCGCCTCGTGTAGTCCAACCGAAGTCGAATACGCGCACCAGCGCAGGGTGGCCCAGGCGCGCCGCCGCGTGCGCTTCGCGCGCCATGCGCGAGGCGACGCTCCTGCCGGCGGCACTGGCGCTGATCAGCTTCAGCGCGATGTCGACGCCGAGAACCAGCGAATGCGCTACCCAAACTACGCCCATGCCACCTTCACCGAGCTTCTTGACCAGTCGGTAGCGATCGGCAATGACGTCGCCGGCGAGGTAACGGTTGTCGACGCGGTCCTCCCGCGGCGGCACGCTGGAGGAATGACGCGGCTCGAAGTACCCGGTAGGTACCGTCGCGGCCTTGTGTGTTGAAGAGGTCGACATGTGACCGACGCGCGGGCGGCGAGGCGCGGCCTGGCGCAAGTCGCCTGTGCCGGCCCGACCAAACAGACGGTCATCGCCCCTACACGCTTAAGCAGAGCCGGTGGAAACGCGTCCGGTTCGGATGGCATCGGACGATTCGGTGAGGCGATCGCGGGGCGGCTTGTCATCGTCGGCCGGGCGCACCATGATTCGGGCGGTGGACAAGCCTGGCCGCGTCGATCCCGAGTTCAACCGCCGCATGGCGTTGGCCTTACCCCTCGCGGGTCTCAGTCTGGGACTTCCCAGCTGTCGTACGAATGACCCTCACCCGCGCGAGGCCGCTCCCAAGCCGGCGGGCGCGGCCCCACCGCCGGAGCAGTTCGCCGAGCCGGTGGGGCCGCTCGCGTCGCTGGCGCCGGTGCTCGACGTCTTCCCGCTCGGCGCTCCGCCGTGGCGCACGTTCGACCCGTTTCTCTTCTGTGTGCACCATGACGACGCCTACCCAGCCGGTAATCCTGCGCTGGGGCCCGCCGCGTCGCTCGCCGGCCGCAACCTCGGTAGCGACTTCGAGGGCCGCGATGGCTGGCGCATGTATCACGGCGATCTGGTCCCGGGGTTTCCGCGGCACCCGCATCGCGGTTTCGAAACGGTCACCGTGACTCGGCGAGGCTTCATCGATCACTCTGACTCGCTCGGCGCGACCGCGCGTTACGGTGGGGGCGACGTGCAGTGGATGACCGCCGGCAAGGGCATCGTCCACGCCGAGATGTTCCCGTTGCTCGACACCGAAGGGCCGAACCCGGCCGAGCTGATGCAGATCTGGATCAACCTGCCGCGTGCCAGGAAGTTCGCCGATCCCTACTTCTCGATGTTCTGGAACCCCTCCGTTCCAGATCTGGTGCTTCCCGACGCACGTGGTGGCAAGACCAGGCTGCGCGTCGTGGCGGGTGCGTTCGATGCGGCTCGGGCTCCAGCACCTCCACCCGCTTCGTGGGCGGCTCAGGCCGACACGGATGTTGCCATCTGGACGCTGCAAATGACGCCCGGCGCGACGCTCACCTTGCCCAAGGCCGCCACCGGGGCCAACCGCACGCTCTACTTCTATCGTGGTCGATCGCTCGCAGTCGAAGGGCGTGAGCTCTTGGTCAACGTGGGCATCCGCTTGCGCGCAGATGCACCCGTGACTCTCGTCAACGGTGGGCAGGCGAGTGAGCTCTTGTTGTTGCAGGGCCAACCCATCGCAGAACCCGTGGTGCAGCGCGGACCGTTCGTGATGAACACGGCGGACGAGATTCGCGACGCCTGGGCGGACTATCGCGAGACTCAGTTCGGCGGCTGGCCGTGGTCGGGCAATGAGCCCGTGCACGCCGCCGGCAAGGGGCGTTTTGCGATCCATGCGGACGGGCGCGTCGATCGCGCCCCCGGCTGATCCCCGCCGGGTCGGCAGCCCGGATGGCAGTTGCCATTTTGCCGCTGCACATTGCCTCGACCCAGCGCGCAGGGATGAGCGCAACAAACAGTAACTTTTCGCACACATAAGCTGGTGTGGGGAAGTGTCATCGAGTCTCTCTGACCTCGGAACTGCGCCCGTGTACTTTTTCGTGCACAGGCCGCTGGCATTCTGATACCAATCACAATCGCATACTGATTCCTCCTCCTTCGGGAGGGGGCGAAGGGGAATGGTGCCCATGCGATCGCGCCTGCTGTTTGCTTGCTTCTCGCTCGGATTCCTGGTGATCGTGCTCACGTGGGCAGGGCGCGCAGCGGCACAAAGCACGAGCGAAGGCGACGGGACCCAGTTCGCGCTGAACCGTTTCGAACCGTCGTTCGCCGGTGATCGCATGTTCGGTGTGCAGTCGGCGTTCACGCCCGGCAACCCGGGATTGCACGTCGGGGTATTCGGCGACTACGCCCACGATCCGCTGGTGCTTCGCACCGCAGACGGCGAAAAGCAGGTGGGCGGCGTCGTCAGCCGTCAGTTCTTTCTGCATCTCAACGCCACGCTCGCGTTATTCGATCGGTTGAGCGTCAACGTCAACGCGCCGCTCGCGGTGTATCAAAAGGGCGGCGATCCCGAGGCCGGGGGGGTTGCGTACACATCGCCCGACGAAGCACAGTTCGGCGACCTGCGTTTCGGCGCGAGGTTGCGGCTCTTCGGCGAATACTTCGATCCTTTTCAGATAGCGTTGGGTGGCTATGTCTGGGCCCCGACCAGCCCGAGCGATTCGTTCGTGGGTGAGCCGAGCGCGCGCGGCATGCCGCAGTTGATCCTCGGTGGGCTCGCGGCCGACACCGTGGTGTGGTCCTTCAACGTAGGCACCGAGTTTCGTCCCAAGACCGAAATCGTCGAGACGGAGCAAGGCGCGATGCTGCGCTACGGTGCGGGCGTCGGCGTGCTGCTCGGCGACGCGAGGCGCCTGCAGCTCACCGGCGAGTACAGCGGTGGTTTCGTCTACGATCAGATCGAAGCTGACGCGCTGAACAGCGAGCTGCTCTTTGGGGCACGCTACCGCATCGTGGAAGACGTCGAGCTCGGCGCCGGCGCGGGCCCTGGCCTCAGCGCCGGCGTTGGAACTCCGGATTTTCGCGCTGTTTTCCTGCTCGCGTACACGCCGATGCAGCACCGGGCGGTCGCGCCGCCTCGGGATCGCGACGGCGACGGCGTCGTAGATTCCGTCGACGCCTGCCCGGACGAGCCGGGGTCGGCCAGCAGCGATCCCAGCAAGAACGGCTGTCCGGTGCTTGACAGCGACGGCGACGGGGTACTCAACGACGTCGACGCCTGTCCCGACGAACCTGGCTTCCCCGACGAAGACCCAGCGAAGAATGGCTGTCCGAAGCCGGCGGACCGCGACGGCGATGGCGTCCTCGACGAGGTCGACGCCTGCCCGGACACCAAGGGTGTGCCGAGCGACGTGGCCGAGAAGAATGGCTGCCCGCCCGATCGCGACGGCGACGACATCATCGATGCCGAGGATGCGTGTCCGGACATCAAGGGTGTGCCGAGCGACGTGCGCGAGAACCACGGGTGCCCGCCGGACACCGACGGGGACAGCTTCCGCGACGACCAGGACGCCTGCCCGTTGGAGAAGGGGCCCGACAACGCGGATCCCACCAAGCGCGGTTGTCCGACGATGGTCCGCGTCACTGACAAGGAAATCGTCATCCTGCAGCAGGTGCTCTTCGATACGGGGCGCGCCACCATCAAGTCCGAAAGTTTCCCGCTGATCGACGAAGTGGCGGGAGTCTTGAAGGACCACCCGGAGATCGTGGAGCTCAGGGTCGAGGGTCACACCGACAGCCGCGGCGCGAAAGCCTTCAACATGCGGCTGTCGCAGAGCCGGGCTGACAGCGTGATGAAGGCCCTGGTCGAACGCGGCATCGAGCCCGAGCGGCTCAAGGCGCAGGGCTTCGGTCCCAACGAGCCGATTGGCGACAACGCCACTGACGAAGGCCGTCAGAAGAACCGTCGCGTGCAGTTCACGATCCTGGGCAAGAAGGACGGATCGGACGCCGACGATACGGGCGCGCCAGCACCGGGCGCAGCGCCCTAGACCGGGGACACCACGAAGGCGAAAGATGTCAGGAGTCGACATGACCAAGCGAGGCGAATCGAACGTACGACAATCCTTCGGACGGACAAGACAGTTCGTGCGCTGGACGCTGGCGGGTGTACTGGCCGTCTGTGGCGGCGGGACGGCGTTCGCGTCCCCTGCAGCTTTCACGTTCACGCTGCCGAACGAGGGGTGGCTGCCGGCGTTGCGCGGTGGACAACCTCTGACTGATCCGGAAGGCGACACGCCGGGGCCTCGCGACATCGTCGGCGACGCCGCCAACCCGATGTTGTACGTGGCAGCAGACGCGACACACCTCTACTTCCGCTTGCGGGTCGATTCGGATCCGCTGCAATCGGCGACCAACTTCGCCCCCTTTGGGTGGGGTTGCTTCATCAACACCGACGCTGATCTCACGACCTACGAGTTTTCTACGATCATCAACGGTGTCGCGAATCCCGACCAGATCTCGTTCTTCAAGAACACGACGACGTTGGCTCCAAACAGCCCGGATGACCAGCCTGATTTGCCTCCGGTAAGCGTCGTGACCGCTCCGCTCACCGCCCAGGTTGGCCACGCACGTGTGGTGGTTGCGCCGAGTATGTTCGGGGGTAACGAGGACTATTTCATCGACTGGGCCGTCGAGCGCTCCGCCACGGACGCGGGGGGATTCGATACCTCGGCACCGGCAGGCTACTACTGCGGTTCGAGCAACAACGGCCCGATCATCGCTGCCGATTGTTCAGGTGGTGATAGCGAGGACTGCCCGCTCGATTCGCAATTTTCGGATCCGGTCAGCTGCGGTGAGGAAGGCTGCGGTATCTGCGGTGATGGCAGCCCGGGCGGTAGCGAAGGTTGCGACGACGGAGGACTCTTAGACGGCGATGGCTGCAACTCGCTGTGTCTGCTTGAACTCGGCGAACCGTGTACCGCCGACGTCGCCTGCGCCAGCGGCTTCTGCGACCCCGACAGCGATACCTGCGAGTGTGACGCGGACGCCGATTGCGCCCTGGGGGCGCTGTGCAGCACGGACCTCGTCCCGAACAGCTGCGTTGACCCAGGCTGCGGCAACGCCATCCTCGAAAGCGGGGAAGGCTGCGACGACGGCAACTCCGCAGCGGGGGACGGCTGCGATGACGCTTGCTTGCGCGAACTAGGCGAGGTCTGCACGCTCGCGCTGCAATGCGCCAGCGGCTTCTGCGATCCCTTCGACGGGACTTGCGCCTGCGACGCGCCCGACGACTGTCCCTCCGGCGAGCTGTGCAACACCGCGGCCAACCCGAACGCTTGTGTGGCGCCGGGCTGCGGTAACTTCGTGCTCGAGACCGGCGAAGCGTGTGACGACGGTAACACGAGCGCAGGTGACGGCTGCGACGGTCAGTGCTTGCTGGAACTCGGTCAGCCCTGCGACGCGCCAGAAGCCTGTCAGAGCGAGTTCTGCAGTACCAGCGACCTGTGCGCCTGCGATGACAATGACGATTGTGCGGACGGGCAAGATTGCGACGGCGACGTCTGTGTGTCGCCGGTTTGCGGCAACGGCGTGCCCGAGACCGGCGAGAGCTGTGACGACGACAACACCGACATCGGCGACGGCTGCAACGCGCAGTGCCTGCTGGAGCTGGGCGAGCCGTGCACCGATCCTGCAGAGTGCGCTAGCTCGTTCTGCGACCCGGACGACGACACGTGCGCTTGCGATCAGAGCGTGGACTGCCCGGCGGGCCAGCTGTGCGAGACGGGCTCGACGCCCAATCAATGCGTCGACGCCGGCTGTGGAAACAACGTGCTCGAAGCGGGTGAAGGCTGCGACGACGGCAACACGACCGCCGACGACGGGTGCAGCGCCGCTTGTCTGATCGAGCTCGGTGGAGCTTGCACCGACTCGGTCGCGTGCGAGAGCGGGTTCTGCGATCTAGCCAATAGCACCTGCAGCTGCGACGAATCTGCCGACTGCTCTACGGGGCAGCTGTGTGCCTTCGCCGCGGAGCCGAACCAGTGCGTGGACCCCGGTTGCGGCAACGAGGTGCTCGAGGCCGGTGAAGGCTGTGACGACGGCAACCTGCTGGGAGCAGACGGTTGCAGCCCCGAGTGCCTGCTCGAACTCGACGAGCCTTGTACGGATGCAACCGAGTGCTCCAGCGGTGTTTGCGACGGCGCGCCTTCGGCGTGTGTCTGCGACGAGGCTGGCGATTGTGCAAACGGTGAGGTGTGCAATACCGGGATCGCCCCCGCGGTCTGCGTGACTGCAGGTTGCGGCAATGGCGTGCTCGAGGTTGGCGAGGGTTGCGATGACGCGAACTTCGATAATCTCGACGGCTGCGGCACGCAGTGCCTGCTCGAGCTCGGGGAGCCGTGCACCGGCGACGGCGCGTGCGAGAGTGGGTCGTGCGACGCCGACACGGATCTGTGCGTTTGCGACGAGGACGACGACTGTCCGCTGACGCAAGTATGCAACGCGGGTTCCGAACCGATCGTATGTGTGGCCCCGGGGTGCGGCAACGGACTGATGGAAAGCGGTGAAGCTTGCGACGACGGTAATACGGCCACGGGTGATGGCTGTGGCGCGACCTGTCTCCTCGAGCTCGATGAGGAGTGCGGCGACGATGCCGAGTGCGCTAGCGGATCCTGCGACAGTGTCGACGGCGTTTGCCAGTGCAACCAGGACAGCGAGTGCGACGTGGGCGAAATCTGCAATCAAGCCCCCAGCCCCAACGAATGCGTCGAACCAAGTTGCGGCGACGGCCTTTTGCAGGTGGACGAGGCTTGCGACGACGGCAATCTCGTCGACGGCGACGGTTGTGACGCTGCGTGCTTGGTCGAACTGGACGAAGCCTGCGATTCGGACGGGGACTGTGCGAGCGGCTCGTGTGACCCTGTAGAAACCGTCTGCGTGTGCGACGACGATGCGGATTGCGCAGACGGCGAGCTTTGCGACACCGCTCGCGATCCGAACCAATGTGTCAGTGCCGGCTGTGGCAACGGCGCGCTCGAGGGGAGCGAAGGCTGCGACGACGGGAATCTGGTTGATGGGGATGGCTGCGACGCTACCTGTCGGAGCGAGCTGGGCGAAGAGTGTGAGTCGGACGACGACTGCGCCAGCGGACTGTGTGACCCGGTGGAGGCCGAGTGCGCGTGCGACGACCACGATGATTGCGCGGACGGCGAGTTGTGTGACGCCGCTCGCGATCCGAACCAGTGCGTCAGTGCCGGCTGTGGCAACGGCGCGCTCGAGGGGAGCGAAGGCTGTGACGACGGGAATCTGGTCGACGGCGACGGCTGCGACGCCACCTGTCGGAGCGAGCTGGGCGAGGCGTGTGAGTCGGACGGCGACTGCGCCAGCGGCCTGTGTGACCCGGTGGAGGCCGAGTGCACGTGCGACGACGACGGTGATTGCGCGGAAGGTGAGTCGTGCGACGACAGTCTCGACCCCAACCAGTGCGTCAGCGCTGACTGCGGCAACGGCGTGGTCGAGGGGAGCGAAGGCTGCGACGACGGGAATCTGGTCGGCGGCGACGGCTGCACGACGCAATGTCTGATCGAGCTGGGTGAGCCGTGCACGGACGGGGCCGCCTGCGCGAGCGGCTTGTGTGATTCCGATACCGATGTTTGTGCCTGCACAGAGTCCGACGATTGTCCGCAGGGGCAGGTGTGCGATACGGCTTCCGATCCAAACGTGTGCATCGCGCCCGGCTGCGGCAACGGCCTGATCGAAACCGGCGAGAGTTGTGACGACGGCAACACCATGGCCGGCGACGGGTGTAGTGAGAGTTGCCTCCTCGAGCTCGACGAAGATTGCGAGGACGACGGCGATTGTGCCAGCGGCTCTTGCGACGGAGTGGACAACGTCTGCGCCTGCAACCAGGACAACGACTGCGAAGAGGGCGAAATCTGTAACGACCAACCGAGCCCCAACGAGTGCGTCGAACCGGGTTGCGGGGACGGGCGCGTCGACGCGAGCGAAGCCTGCGACGATGGCAATGTCTTGGCTGGCGACGGTTGCTCCGCCGAGTGCCTGATCGAGCCCGGCGGAGATTGCGATGCCGACGACGCTTGCGCGAGCGGCCTCTGCGATCCCACGGAGGACGTGTGCGCTTGTGACGACGACGGCGACTGTGACGAGGGAGAGTTTTGCGACGAGGCGAGCGAACCCAACCAGTGCGTTAGTGCGGCGTGCGGCGACGGCGTGGTCGATGCGGGCGAAGCCTGCGACGACGGCAACCGCAGTGCTGGCGATGGTTGTAGCGCCTCGTGCCTGATCGAGCTCGGCGAAGATTGCGACGCCGACGACGCTTGCGCGAGCGGCCTCTGCGACCCCGCGGAAGACGTGTGCGCTTGTGACGACGACGGCGACTGTGACGACGACGAGGTCTGCGACGAGGCGGGCGAACCCAACCAGTGCGTCGCCAGCGTGTGTGGCGATGGTGCGGTCGATGGCGGCGAAGCCTGCGACGACGGCAACCGCGCCGCCGGCGATGGCTGCTCGGCCAGCTGCGAAGTCGAACCCGGCTTCGATTGCATGGACGAGCCGAGTGCCTGCGAAGAAGTGGAGTGTCGAGTCGACAGCGACTGCGATGCTCGAGAGGCCTGCGACGCAGGTGCCTGCGTGTCGGTGGAGTGCACTCGGGACAGCGACTGCACGGCAGATTTCATCTGCGATACCGTCGCGCACGAATGTCGCGACCGGATTTACGCTGCAGGTGGTGGTGTTACGTGCAGCGTGCGTGGCGTTGGTCACGGTGTGGCGCCGTGGCAGGTGCTGGTCGTGCTGGGTGTCGCACTCGGTGGTCTAGTGCGCCGGCGACGGCGCGCCGAGTTTGCCACTGCCACATTGCCCCGGCCCAGGATGTACCCCAAGTCTCGCTGACAGGGGCGTGCGGTGGTGTCCTTTTGGTGCACGGGCCGGGCGCAGTCTGAAACCAATCACAATCGCATATTGATTTCTCCCGCTTCAGGGGGCTCGAAGGGAACTGTGCCCATGCGAACGCGCCTGCTTTTTGCTTGCTTCTCGCTCGGAATCCTGGCGCTGGTGCTGCTGTGGACGGGGCTCGCGGCCGCCCAAAGCACGAGCGAAGCCCCCGAAACCCAGGTGGCGTTGAACCGGTTCGAGCCGTCGTTCGCAGGCGATCGCATGTTCGGTGTCCAGTCGCCCTTCGCGGCGGGTGACGCCAAGTTTCACGCTGGTGTCTTCGGTGACTACTCGCACGATCCCTTGGTGCTTCGCGACGCAGAAGACGAACAGGTGGGTGGCGTCGTGAGCCGCCAGTTCTTTCTGCACTTCAATGCCACTCTCGCACTCTTCGACCGGCTGAGCTTCAACGTCAACGTCCCGCTCGCCGTGTATCAGAAGGGCGGAGACCCGGAGGTAGGAGGGGTCAGCTATGATTCGCCGGATGCTGCAGAGCTAGGTGACGTTCGGTTTGGCGCAAGAGTGCGCGTGTTCGGTCAGTACTTCGATGCCTTCCAACTGGCGGTAGGCGGTTTACTTTGGATGCCAACCAGCCCGGAGGGTTCGTACGTTGGCGAAAAGAGCATGCGCGCGATGCCTCAACTCATCCTCGGCGGACTCGCGGCGGACACCCTGGTATGGTCGCTGAACGTCGGGAGCGAGTTCCGCCCCGAGACCGAGCTCTTGGCGACGGAGCAGGGGTCAATGCTGCGCTACGGCGCAGGCCTTGGCGTACTGCTGGGCGATGCGAAACGTTTGCTGATCAGCGGTGAATACAGCGGTGGCTTCGTCTACGAGCAAATTGACGAACACACCCTGAACGGTGAGCTCTTGGTCGGTGCGCGCTACCGCATCGTCCCGGACGTCGAACTCGGCGCTGGTGCCGGCCCCGGTCTCAGTTCGGGCATCGGAACACCCGATTTTCGCACGGTGTTCGTGTTGGCCTATACGCCCATGCAGAAGCGGCCCCCTGCGATGCCGCCGGATCGCGACGTCGACGGCGTCCTCGATCCCGTGGATGCTTGCCCGGACGAGCCGGGAAGGCACAGCACGGATCCGAGCAAGAACGGCTGTCTCGTGCTGGATAGCGACGGCGACGGGGTGCTCGACAAGGTCGACGCGTGTCCGGATGAACGTGGTGTTGCCAGTGATGATCCGGCGAAAAATGGTTGCCCGCGACTATCGGACCGCGACGGGGACGGCGTTATCGACGGGGAGGATGCCTGCCCCGACACCAAAGGTGTGCCGAGCGAAGCTGCCGGCAAAAACGGTTGCCCTCCCGACCGCGACGGCGACGACATCAGTGACGTCGAGGACGCCTGCCCCGATCGCAAAGGCGTTCCAAGCGACATCCCCGAGCAGCACGGGTGTCCGCCTGACACGGACGGTGACAGCTTCCGCGACGACCAGGATGCCTGTCCCTTCGAGAAGGGGCCCGACGACGCCGATCCGACGAAGCGCGGGTGCCCCACGATGGTTCGGGTCACGGACAAAGAGATCGTGATTCTGCAGCAGGTGCTCTTCGACACCGGGCGAGCCACCATCAAGCCCGAGAGCTTTCCGCTGATCGACGAGGTCGTAGGCGCGCTGAAGGACCACCCCGAAATCGTGGAGCTCAGGGTCGAAGGCCACACCGATAGCCGCGGGGCCAAGGCGTTCAACATGCGCCTCTCTCAGAACCGCGCCGAGAGCGTGATGAAGGCACTGGTGCAGCGCGGGATCGAGCCCGCCCGGCTCAAGGCGCAGGGCTTCGGTCCCACGGAGCCCATCGGGGACAACGCTACCGAAGAAGGTCGCCAGAAAAACCGGCGCGTGCAGTTCACGATTCTGGGCAAGAAGGACGCGTGGGATCAGACGGGGGCGCCAGCGCTTCCCGCCGTCGAGCCAACCCCCGAGGATGCGAAGCCCTAAAGTTAGGAAGAGTCAATCAACCCGGACCCCGCGCAGCACGCTGATCAGACCGAAAGCCTGAAGCAGCCAGAGCACCAGTAGGATCACGACTACGATGTTCAAGATGCTCTTCACCTTCGGATCCATCGGCAGGAAGCTGTTGACGGCCCAAAGCAGAACGCCGACAACGATGATGACTAGGAGGATGGTCAGGATCGACATGCAGCTTCGCCATCAGCAAACGGAATGCCAATGCCGCGGAGCAGTAGAATGCCGCTTTTTCGCGTGTGCCGCGCGCACAAATGCCCCAGCGGCAGCACGGTTGCCACGCTTTGAGCTGCGACCAGATCCCTGACCTCATTTCGAAATCCCAGGGAAACAGCGCGCCGGCGGTCGAATAAGCCGCTCATGTTCAGACAGCATTGCGCCTGGGGGTCCCCACTCATGGCCAGTTCTTTGTTGTTCGTGGGAGCTTGTGCTCCACGCGGCGAGCTCGAGGGCACCGCGCGCCCGCCACCACCACCGCTCGACATTACACCGGTACAAGCGTACGTGCCGGACACGGGGCCCAGCACCGAGGACCCTGCTGCCGTGTGCGCGCTGGACCCCAGCGCGTGCCCGCGGCTCGACTTGACGAGCACGACACCGGCCACCGCTGGCCCGCAGATCCTGCTCACCGGAGCGCTCGCGGGGGCTCCGGCGGCGGGTCTACGGAGTCAGACGTTGAGCGCCCGGATCTCACGCAGCGTGTCGCGGGCCGAGAGCAAGGTAGTGTCGCAGCAAGCTCGCGCTGCCCCCGAACCCGTCTCGACCAAGACTCAACGGAACGCGCTCGAACTGCGCGAGATGGAGGCGCACCTGTCGCTGGAAGTGGACGACGTCGCCCAAGGTGTGGCCCGCGTGCAGGCGCTCGCAGCGAGTTTCGGTGGCCAGGTGATCCACGAAGTGTTCGAGGATACCAACAGCCAGTACGGCGCTGCCCTGTCGCTGCGCTTGCCCACGGCCAGGACCAGCGAGTTCCTGCATCAGGTCTCGCTCGCGGGACGCGTGCGTTCGCGCAAGGTGCAGAGCCAGGACATCAGCCGCAAGTACTTGGACGCCGAGCTGCTGCTCAAGAACCTGCGAGCCACCCTGGCGCGCTACCAGCAGTTGCTCGAACGTGCGGAGACCATTTCGGAGGTCGCCGGTATCGAGGCATCACTCGCGCGGCTCCGCACGCAGATCGAGCGGGTGGAAGGCGACCTGCGCTGGCTGGCCGATCTCGGGGCGCGCTCCACGATCTACTTGAAGCTCTCGAGCGCGCACTCTGAACAGGATGCTACCGCGCCCGAGGCCAAGCTGTGGCCGGGAGCACGCGGCGTGGTGCTGTTCGACTTGGCGTCCGCGGCTGCGCCCGAGCGTTTTGCCGGTGGAGGGCTCGGATTCGCATTCAAGCGCGCCTTCGGCTTCGATGTCGCCGTGCTCCGCGCCTCGGGTGATGAAGCAGTGAGCCTGTTCTTCGCGAGCTTCGGCGGCGAGATGTACTCAGACTACCTCGGTGGGGGGCGGCGACGCTGGCTGAACCCGTACCTCGGCTTTCGTGGCGCCTATCTGCATCACCAAGACCTCCACGAGGCCGCCCTGGGGACGACTCTGGGACTGGAGCTCTGGCGCTCCGAATGGATGCTCGTGGATGCACAGCTGCGCGGCTATGCGGCCTTCGCCTCGAAACTCGGGCTGCATGCCCTCGTCGAGCCCGGCATCGGTCTCAGCATCGCTTTCTAACGACTGGTCATTCTCGTCGCTCGCGTCCAGAAACAGCGAGAACTCGGCTCGCGAGTCGATCGCGTACCCGTCACCATTTTTCAGCCGCACTGGGCGCGGCCGACACCCATCGAGAATAATCCGATCGTTCGGCAGTATTACGCGCATCGTCTCCCCTTGTAGGCATGGGTTTTCCAAGCGGAACCCCACTGGCCGCTCCCCGAGTCATCGCCCGATGTGCCCCGAGATTTCCCGAAACCGCGAGCGCTCGTCACCCTCCCGGTGCCAGCCGGTCGGCGACGCCCCGCTGAGAACGGTCGCTGCATGGGTGGCCCTGGTCGCTGCCGCCGGTTGCACCGGTGCCGTTGGCGAGGACGCTCAGGGATTCAGCAAGTCCAACGGCGCTACCTCCGCGGGTGGCCCAGCGCCCACCACGACGTCCGGGGCTACGACGGCGAGCTCCACCGGCGGCGGTACCGGGTCCGGCGATTGGCAAACGGACGGCGGGCTCGGAGAGCAGGTGGGGGCAGATGGAGTGCCGTTGATCCGGGCTCGTACCTGGCGCCTCACGCATGCCGAGTATCGAGCTACCGTGCGTGATTTGCTCGGCATCGAAGCCGCGTTGGATGCGCCCCCCCCGGACGCACAGGGCTACTACAAGAATCAGTCTGCTTTGCTCCAAGTACCGCTAGCGACGGCCAAGTACTACTTCGATGCAGCTGAAAGCATCGCTGCTCAGCTGACCACCGCCGATTTGAACCGCCTCATGCCTTGCGCTGCGCTCAGTGGTTGCACGGACCAGTTCATCAGCGCTTTCGTGGAGCGCGCCTTCCGGCGTCCACCGACCAGTGACGAGCTCGAGACTTACCGCGCTCTCTTCGATGTCGCGGCCGCAGCCTCGGACGCTTCGTATCCGTACCGGGCGGTGATTCAGGGGGTGCTCAACTCGCCGCACTTCTTGTATCGAAGCGAGGTGGGCAGCCCCGAACGGCAGGGCGAGCAGCTGTTTCAGCTCACCGACCACGAGACCGCCTCGTTCCTCTCGTATTCGCTCCTGGGAACACCGCCGAACCAAGCGCTGCTCGACGCAGCCTCGCGGGGCGAGCTCGTCACGAAGGCGGGCCTGGCGGCGGCGGTGAGCGCTGTCTTGGCGACACCCGCAGCCGCGACAGGCCTCAGGACGTTCATCGAGAACTGGTTGTTGATCCCCGACATGCGTCTGATCGACAAGGACAGCCAGCTCTTCACCGGCTACGGCGAGAACATTCAGAACTTGATGCAGGAAGAAGCGCGGGCCTTCATCGAGCAGGTGGGAACACTCACCGGCACCGCCCCCGCGATGGTCTCCGTGGCTGTACCCTCGGTGTCTGCCGAGCTCGACGCCTTCTACCGGGGCGACCCGTCGGGCGCCGCGGGCGGGCCGCGCTTGGGAGGGCTCGCACTCGGATCGGTGTTGGCCGAGCACGGGCGCTTCAACCTCAGCTCACCGGTGCTGCGCGGTCTATTCGTACGCAATCGCGTGTTGTGTCAGGTCATCGAATCCCCGCCTGACGACGTGGACACGACGATCGAGGCGCCCATGGCGGGCGGGCCCGTGCAGACCACCCGACAATCCTTCGAAGCGCACACTTCGAACGCTGTGTGCCAGCAGTGTCATCAGTACATCGATACGCTTGGATTCCCCTTCGAAAGCTTCGACGGCGCCGGGCGCTTCCGAACCATGGAGAACGGCGTGGCCATCGACACCACGGGCGAGCTGGTCGGCACGGACGTGGACCGACCCGTGGCGAATTACGAAGAACTGGTGCTGGCGCTCTCGGAGAGTGCGAACTATCGCGACTGCGTTGCGCTGCAGGGTTACCGCTACCTGTTCGGCCAAATGGAACCCGAAGCGGAGGTCCTGCCTCAGGCCGTGACCCAGGGGCGCGAGGCGCTCGCGACCGGCGGGCTCTTGGGCGACCTTTTGGAAGGCCTGCTCAGCGCCGATGTCAGTGTGCTCCAGCGTCAGCGCTGAAGGCCAGGGATGATGCGATATGCCTAGACGCTTCGAGATCCGCCGCCGCGACCTGCTGAGAACGGGGATGGGCGCCTTGTTTCTGGCGCCGTTGTTGCGTCAGCGCGAGCTCATGGCCCAGTACGTCGCACCGAAGCGCTTGGTGTTGTACTTCACACCCGACTCGGTGCCACCCGACTTCTGGCCGGAAGAAACCGGGAACGAGCAGTTCCAGCTGAAGGCTCCGATGCAGGCGTTCGCGGGCCTCGAGCCGCACATGCTCTTCATCCGCGAGCTGAACCACACTTACAAGTACGACAACCATCATGTCTCGGGCATCGGTCAGGTGTTCACCGGTCAGCGCCTCGTCGACACGTCGAGTGGCTTCGCCGCGGGCCCCTCGATCGATCAGGTCGTGGCGCCCGTGATTCGCGGTGGCACGCCCCACCGCAGCATTCACCTGCAGGTGGACGACGGCCGCACCGATTCGCGGCATTGCATCTGCTACGAGGGCGCGAGCCAGCCGATCATCGGACAGATCGATCCGCAGCGCGCTTTCAACGACATCTTCGACGGTGCGACCTTCGGTGCGGGTGGCCCCGTCCCGGGGACCGGTGGCGGCAGCGGCGCCACTGCGGTAACCGCGGCTACTTCCACCTCGACGTCGACCACCGGGCAGCCCACCACCCCTGGTGGCGACGACGCCCGCGTGAAGGCCGACGTCGAGCGCCAGGTGCTGCAGATCTCCAGCGAGCAGCTGCACGAGATCCAGGGGTTTCTGGGCGCCGAAGAGCGCGAGAAGCTCGAGCGGCACGTGGAGTCGTTAGCGGAGCTCGAGCGTCAGATCAGCGCCGGCATGCCGTCGAGCAGCGCCTCCGCCCCGACCGCGGGCAACACCGTGGGGACGACCAGCACCACGGGCATGGCCAGCACTGGCACGAGCGGCGGCAGCGTTGGCGGGCCGATCCCCGAGTACGTGCCGGTCGACTGCCGCGAGACCGAGCGATCGGGCAACTTCGATCTTCGCAGCGAAGCCAACATCTCGGGTTGGATTCGTGTGCAGACCGATCTGATGGTGGCAGCGCTGGCCTGCGATCGCGCGCGGGTGGCGTCGCTGCAGCTGCACTTTTCCGGAGCGCATCTGCCCAACTTCTTCAAAGGTGACCTGAGCCGCGTCGGCGACAGCTGGCACGACGAGGTCGCGCACCTCTCGGCTACCAACGCCGCCTCGCGCGAGCTCTTCAATCAGTTCCTCACCTACCATGCGGAATGGGTGGCGTACCTGGCGCAGCAGCTCGACTCGATCCCCGAAGGCGACGGCAGCATGCTCGACAATACCCTCATCATGTGGGGCTTCGAGGTGGGGACCGATCACAATCACGACGTGCGCGACTTTCCCTATCTGCTCATCGGTGGACGCGGCTTCGGCATCAATTCCGGCCGGTTCTTGCGCAACGCGCGCTCCGAGGATGCGCAACGCATGCACACAGCCGTGCTACACGCGTTCGGCGTGGACGCCGCGGGGTTCGGCGAGCGGCCCGACGCCGGCGCGTTGCCGGGCGTGCTCGTGTAGTCGGTCGGGTCGCTCGTGATCCGGTGAATCACAGGCGCGGCCGTTGCGTCCAACGCGGAGAAAGGTCGAATTTCATGCGACTCGCAGTCAACAAAATCCCCGCGGTAGGCTTGGGTGTGCTGGCTCTGTTCAGTGGCTGCGCGAGCGATCCTCCGCCGCCCGCCACCGCGCCGCCTGGAACGTGTCCCCAAGGTTACGTCTTCGACGGTCGCGAGTGCCGCCCACAACAGACAGCTTCCGGTAGCGGTGGCATGGGCGGCAGCGGGTCTATGCCGGGAGCGACCACGGGTACGCTGCCCGACGGTACTACTGGTGTCGTACACGAGACGACGCCGGGGCCTGACGCGGTACGGATCGACGCCAACGCCGCCGCCGGTGCGATACAGATGCTCACGCCGCTCGTCGCTGCCTACGTGCCCGAGGGCGCGGTTCCGGTGGGACCGTTGCTCGCTGGGCAGTTTGCACAGGGGCAATCGCTACGCGAACCGCTGACGTTGACCCCGGGCTCCTGTTATACAGTGGTCGCGATCGCGGCGGCGCCAGTCACGGAAGTCGACCTCGCGCTCACGCCCGCGGTCAGCGTGCCCGGCTTCAACCCAACCGCGGCCAAGGACCCAGAAGCGGGACTCGTCGCAACCATCGGCAAGAAGCCCACCTGCTTCAAGTGGGCATTGCCCGCTGTGGGTTCCATGACGTTGACCCTGACGGTGCCTGCCGGACAGGGTGTGGCGGCAGCCCAGGTCTACGAGAAGCGTTAAACCCGCGCTTTTTTGCCTACCGTTTGAGCAGTATTTGTTTCTCGATCCGGCGATGGCAAAACCGGGGCAATGGTTCGAAAATCTTACGCTCGTCCGTGTCTCTTGCTCGTCGCTGCCGCGGTTGCCGCTTGTCAAAAAGGGCCGCCACCCCGCGCCGTCGCGGTCGAGCTTCCGGAACAGGTGTTCGGCGGCGAGGCAGCCCGCGCCATCGTCGGCATCACCGACACGAACGGCAAACGGGCAACTAGCAGCGCCGATCATGATTTCGTGGTCGATCCGCCCGATCTGGCGACCGTGACCAAGAAAGGGTTCGTCACCTGCGAGAAGTCGGGCGACGGCAAGGTCAGCGTTACCATCCAGGACGTGACGGGCACGGCTCCGCTCTCATGCCGGATGGTCAGCGACATCGAGATCCCCGATGTCGGGCGCGTGGACATCGGTGATGGCCCGTTTCAACCCAAAGCGATCGTTCGCGACAAGGCCGGCAAAGAACTGTCCGACGTGAAGCTCACCTTCTCTCCACAGATCACGAGCGCCGTGAAGGCCAAGGGACTCGAGCTGGTGCCGGCGGGCGTGGGCCAGACCGAGGTCGTTGCCAGCGCGGGCCCTGCCAAGACCACCTTCAAGGTCGAGGTCGTGAGGCGGCTCCAGCCCGAGGCGCTGCCCATGGACAACAACAAGCGCATCGATTTCTCGCTCCCGCCGGGCAACTACGAGCTCGTCGTCAACCTGGAGACGCCGAAGCCGATTCGCGTCACCTGGCGCACGGCGCCGTACTGCCATTACGACCATCGGACCCCGAAGAAGCAGCACGTGGCGACCTGCACACTCCAGGAAAAGGGGGGCGTCGTCTTCGACAACCCGGTGTTCCTGAACCACGGCGAACTCGAAGTCGGCCATCGCTACGTAGAAATCCGCGAGATCCCCTGACGCGGGAACACCTCCCGAACAAAAGCGAATCATTGCATAGGGTTAGTTGCGGCACGTGGAGCGCGCCGTTGAAACACGACAGCTGATATTGTGTTCAGTATACTTTCCCTCATGCAGGCTTCTCTGTTCGGGGGCGAGCAACCCTTCTTCGACGCCGAGTTCCGAGGGGCTCGGCGCGAAAAACTCACCCGCGACGCGTGGATCGAGCACGTTCCGAATTGGCTCGGCGGGCACCAGCGCCTGTTCGAGCAGCTGCTCGGCGCGGTCGATTGGCACCATCAGCGGCGTCAGATGTACGACCGCGAAGTGGACGTGCCGCGCCTCGTAGCCCGAGCACCTGAAAGCGGCGAATCCGGCGCGCTGCTGCGCTCGATCGCGCGCACGCTTTCGACGCGCTACCGCGTCGCGCTCGAAAGCATCTCGCTAGCCTACTATCGCAATGGGCAAGACAGCGTGGCGCCGCACGGAGATAAGATGGGGCTGCTCCGCGCGAACACCGTGATCGCGATTCTGTCGGTGGGTGAGCCGCGGCGCTTCACGCTGCGGTCGATCGATGGCGGCATTCGCCGGCTGTTCTCGCTCGGGTGGGGAGATCTCCTGGTCATGGGCGGTAACTGCCAAGAGACGTTTCTGCACGGAGTGCCGAAGGTCAGACATGCCCACCCGCGCATGAGCATCCAGTTCCGCGAGCTGTTGCCGCCAGCGGTTGCGAAAACATATCGCGACGACGTCACCGCCAGCGTGCGTGTAACAGTGGGCTAAGGGCCTGTGCCAGTGGGCCGCGTGGCTTGAGCAGTAACCGAGGTGGCTCTAACGCGCCGAAGCGGAGCTCGGCGCGCTGCCTGGAGCCGGGGCAGGGGCTGGAGGCGGGGCGGGGGACTCGCGTGGAGGAGCAGGCTGCACGGGTGGTGCAGGGGACGCGGGGGGGCGGGTTTCCGGCGCGGGACGCGAGGCGGGAGGGGCTGCAGTGGGCGCGGCAGGGGCCGAAGGCTTGGGGGCGGATCGAGGGGCGCTGCTGCTCTGCTCCGGTCCCGGGACGGGGGTGACCACCGGCTCGAGCGCCTCGCCGGTGGCGGGGGTGGGGGCGGGACCGGGTTTGCGGGCGTCGCCTGCGAGGCTGTCGCGGCTTGCTGCGCTGGCTTCGGCTCCCGGAGGTGCAGCGGTCACCGGCGTGTCCGTGGTGCTCGCCGGTTTCTTGGAAGGCTTCGAGGCTTCGAGCGCGTCTAGCTTCGCCTTCCGTGCTTCCAGCTGTTCGGGCGAAATGTTGAAGCGCTCGGCCTCGTAGCGGGGATCGGGGGACTCCGGCCCGAGCCCTTTGCAGCAGCGGAACCCTGCTTCGTAGCCGTAGTCGAATTCCTTGTGGAAGCCCACCGTCGGGCGACAGCGGTTTCGTACGGGTCCCCACCAGCCGCCTTTGAGTCCACTGCGATTCGGCGGCTCCTTGTGCGGGCGCCTGACCCATTCGTTCACGTTCCCGTTCAGATCGACGACACCCGCCCAGGATACGCAACTCAGGTTCGAGCCGATGGCATGTCGCTGATCCAGGCGCTCGAACTCTGCCTTGCAAGTCTCGTCTTCGAGGCAACGCTGGTAGGTCAAGAGGCGTAAGTCGTGATTGGGACGGTGGTACTCGCGGTCGATGTTGCACTTCGCCGCGTCGCGCACGTAGCCGGTGACGTAGGGCAGCATTTCGGGCCCCTCACAGGCGAAGTTGTATTCGTCCTCGCTGCACAAGCGCTTGCCTTGCTCGCGGCACATCGACTGAGCTTGCCGCCAAGACGTGAGTACCCAGGGTTTTTCTCCCACCTGGTTGGGGTATTCGTAGCGGTCCATGCAAAAGTCGAGGCTCTTGCGCTGGTCGACGACGCAGCGTGAAGGTTCTTTGAACTTGAGGCAGCGCTCACTGACGGTGCCGTTGCGTTCGCTGTGGAGGTATTCCTCGTGATACTCCTCGCACGTCTGGATCACGCCCGGGCAATAGGCGCCGGTCACGCGCACCATCCCGTCGAGGCAGCCCTCGGTGTTAGCGGGCGGGTGCACGAAGGGTGGGGGCGTGGAAGACGACGCCGCGGGTGGCGCTGGCGTTGGGGTCGCGGTGTTCGCGGTCTGCGCAGGCACGCGCGTCATCGCTGTCGAAGCACTGGGTACGGGTGGAGGCGAGCGCCGCGGCTGTTCACAGTGCATCACTCCCAGCGAGAACACCCCAACCACGACGAACACCAGAGCCGAATCCGACCGCCACATCACTCCCGCCATGCTGAATAACCTACAGTAAAATCGCAAGGTTCTACGGTTGCCACTGTGTGCCACACCGAGCCAGGTTCAGCCCATGCCCAGCCGGCTGAGCCTGCCGGCTTGAAAGAAACGCGAAAGAAAGTGGGTGACCGCGCTCTGGCATAGCGATTGCTCAGGCACCGCTATCGGTTCACCCATGAGTTCTCCACACCTCTTCGAGTTCGGGCCTTCGAAACGTCTTCGCAGGCGTCCGCACGCGCGGGTCACGGCGCCTCGACCGTGTGGTGTGATTTTTCGGTGGGTACGCGTGGGGCGTGCGGTGCGCGTGGGGCGCTGAAAAACGTGGGGGATGGGGCGAAAGGAGCGGTTGGTGCCGCGTAGGGGATAGGGGGATGGGAAGGGTGGGGACGAAAGGAGCAGCCTGGCTGCTCCTTTCACTATTTTGTACGTTAACACATCGCGTGAACGTTCACGCGGTGTGCCGCCGGTGTGCCCGACGAGCACTGCCGTGAACTGCGGGCCACGGCGACCGTTCAGCGCGGGCCGGCTTGAGTCCCCGAAACGCCAGTGGTTTGGCTGACCGGTGCGGGGAAGGTTCGGTGTCGCGCCGGCGTACGTCCGAGGTAGGACGAATGGGTGCCGCCCGCCCTCGAACGTGACGCGTGTTACGCAACGCTGTGACGCGTCCCGGGAGTGTGTTCCGGGGTCAATGTAGGTGCGCCCAACAGCCCGTCCGACGCTGCCGCCGCGGGCGTGGCCGCAGCTCGCAGCCGCCTGAAATAGCACGTGGTTACCCGCCCACGTCGGAGCGGGTCGCTGCCCACACGTCCCGTGCAAAAACCCCGCGGATCGGCGCGCTCGATGCCTGGCGCGCTCCTTGCTGAAACCAAACTCCGTGGGCGTTGTCCCAAGGAACTGGCGGCGTAAGCAGTCGGTAACCCGAAGCGTTGATCGAGACGAGAGTCGAAGGAGAGAGCGATGAAGAAGCATTGGTTGGGCGTACGTTGGGCTGTCGTGATGACCATTCTGGGCGGAACACTGGCTGGTGCTACGGACGCTGCGGCTTGCGGCGGAGAATGGATCCCCGAAGTAGAAGTCGACTACCGGCCGCAGGGTGTGGCTCGGGCAGAAAAAGATCTCGAGAAAGGCAAGTACGTAGCAGCAGCCGGCGCGATCATTCGTATGATGCCGCACGTGAAGAGCCTGAAGGCGAAAGACAGTGCGTCCGTCGTAGCGCGTGCTCAGCGCGTGCTGGCAGTCGCAGCGGCTCGCAGCGGGGGAAGCCTCGACGTCGGTCTCGAGGTGCCCGGTTACGTGCAAGACACTTGGCTCGGCAAGACGGCGGAAGATCGCCGGGCTAACCTCGAGTTTGCGGTGTCCACGCTGCAACACATCGGTGAGCTGAAGCAAGCCGACCCCGCGGTCCAGACCGAGCTCGCCGAAGCGATGGCCCAGCTCGACGACCGCAAGGATGACGCGAAGGTGATGCTCGAAAAGTTGGCGCAAAAGGATCTGATCGCGACCCCCGAAGGGTACGCGACCCTGGCCCAGCTCCGAAAGGGCAGCGGCGACACGCAAGGTCATCTCGCGGCGCTGAAGCGGTGCCAGGCCATGAGCGGCAGTCAGAATGTGTGTAGTCAGCGTGGGGAAGTTTCTTTCAAGAGCTGAGGTCGAGCGCCCGGGCCGCAGACTCAACGGCTCGGGCTCGAGGGGCTCGGAGCAGGGCCTCACCCGCTCGTGGGGCGTGTGGGGATTCGTGCTCGGGATGCTGCTCGCGGGCTGCGACGAGTCGAAACCGAAACACGGGTCGGCGCACCCGAGCTCCGTGCCTGCGCCGAGCGCGCCCGCTGCCAGCAGCGCCGCCCTCGCCAGCAGCGCCGCGCATGAAGCGGGGGGCGGCCCGCTCGCGATTGCCGCGGTGACCGGTGGGGATGCGCAGCGCGGCAAAGAGCTGGCGCTGGAGTACCAGTGCAACCGCTGCCACGATGACACGGGGCACGAGCCGATGGCCCGCGACCTGCACTGCGTGCATTGCCATCAGGACATCTTGGCCGACAAGTTTCCCGCGTCCGCTGCTGCGCTGGCGCGTTGGAAGAAGACCGTCGACCCCTTCCAGGTGGCGCCCTCGCTCGAAGCAACAGCGGAGCGTCTGCGGGGTGATTGGCTCTTCGAATTTTTGCAGAAGCCGCACGACCTCAGGCCCAACCTGCAGCCTAGCATGCCGCGGCTCGCCCTCGGCCCCGCCGAAGCGCGCGACCTCGTCGCGTACTTGACGCGGGGCGAGACCGCGGTCGTGCCGCCCGCGCTTGCCCGCGCCGACTGGAAACAAGGCCGGCAGTTGCTCGAGGCGCGCGCCTGCGGCAGCTGTCATGTTTTCAGCACCGTTCCGCCGTTGGCGCTTCAGCCGCGTCTCGAACCCGGTGCGGCGGCGAATCGCGGGATCATGCTGGCGCCGGATCTGGCCTTCGTGCGCGAGCGCTTCCGCCCGGACAAGTTGCTGGCGTGGCTGGTCGATCCGCTGCGGGTAAAGCCGAGCACGCTGATGCCGGCGACGGGCTTGAGTGAAGCCGAGGCGGGACACGTGGCAGCGTATCTCTTGTATGCGCCGCGCGCTCCGCGAAAGCTCGAACCGCCGAAGCCCAGGCTCCCCAAACTCGAGCGTCCCGTGACCTATGCCGAGGTGGACGAGAAGGTCTTCCGGGTCACCTGCCGCCACTGTCACTCGAACCCCGACATTCAGCTCGGGGAAGGAGGGCCCGGCAACACAGGGGGCTTTGGCTTCAAAGCCAAGGGCCTGAACCTCTCGAGCTACGCGGCGATCAACTCCGGTCTCAATGGAGCAGGTGGCGAACGGCAGAGCGTGTTCGCGCCGATCGCGGATGGTACTCCGCGCCTGCTCGCGGCGGTGCTGGCGCGGCAGGCCGAAGAGCGAGGCGAGGTGAACCCCGAAGTGCGCGGCATGCCGCTCGGGCTTCCCTCGTTGAGTTCGGAGCAGGTCCAGCTGCTGGAGACCTGGATCGCGCAAGGGCGCCCGCGCTGATCGGCCGGCCGCGAGCGACGAAAGGCTTTGCAGTCCCGTCGAGGCGGCCTATGACTCGCGCGTGCCCTGGTCGGCGATCTCGAGATGGAGCCTTTGCTGTCTGCTCGCGAGTACGTTCGCGGGCTGCGCCGGCCTCGGTGGGCTCGAAGCAGACGTGCACGCGGTCGCCACGCGGCCTCCCGCGAACGTGGCCGTGTTCGTGAACGTGGCGTCCGACGACGAGTCGCGGCTCAGCGCCGAGAACTTCACGCTGTCCGAAGACGGGCACGAGCTCCACTCCTCTATCACGCGGCAAACGCTGCTCGACCCAGACAAGGTGGTGCACCGGCACACACTGCTGTTGGTCGACAACAGCCTCGCGACCGATGCCGGGGTGCGCGCGGAACTGGCGAACGCGATCGCTGCGTTCGCCGAAGAAGTCACCGAGACACAGGCCGTGGCCGTGTATGCCTACGACGGCGGCACTCGGTTGACACCGGTCAGCGTGTTCCCGCGTGTGAACGAACCCAGCGCCACGGTGCTCCCGCAGACCCGTTTGAAGCCGCGCGATGTTTCGCGCAACCTGAACGGCGCGGTGCTGCTGGCTGGCGCGGAGCTCGACCGCCTGCTGCAACAGAGCGGCAAGCCCTTGGGGATCGGTACGCTGGTCGTATTTGCGGCCGGGGCCGACCTCGCGGGACGCACGGACGAGGGCAGTGTGCACGACTGGCTCGGCAGCACCCGCCACCGCGTGCTCGCCATCGGCTACGGCGAGCAAAGCCACGCCGTCGAAGCCTTCGCCAAGGACGGCTACTTCGACGCGGTGGGAGCCGACACGGTGTCCCTGGCGTTCGAAGAAGCGGGGCACGCCGTGGTTCGTCACTCGCGTCAGGGCTACCTGCTCTCGTACTGCTCACCCGCGCGTGGCGGCACCCGCTTATTGCGGCTCGAAGTGCGCGCGGGCGCTCCCGACGACGAGCGTTCGGGCAGCGCGAGCGTGGAGTTTTCGGCGGAGGGATTTCGCGCCGGCTGTGACCCGCGTTCGCTCCCGAAGTTCGAGGCGCCGAGCACGGGGGACTGAGCCGGCGCTGTCCGGACTCAATCGCCGTTGTCGAACTCCTGGCACCGCTGCTGGCACGCCTCGAGCGTTTCGAAGCGGTTGTCGTTGCCCCCACAGCCGCCGTACGTCTGCTCGAGACACCGGGCCGCCTGGGCGTCGTAGTAGAAGACGGGCACGAACGCCAGGCACTCGCCCGCTTCGAAGGGCATCATGCATTCGGGTTTCGAGCAGTCACCCTGGCTGCAACCGGCACCGTCCTCTTCGCAAGAGCAGGTGTTGCAACCGTCGTCGGCAAGAAACCTGTCACCGTACTCGTAGAAGCGGTCACCCACTTGGCACCCGGCGCAAGCTGCGTCGGTGCAAGCCACACCGTCCGCCGTACAAGCGCAGGTATTGCACCCGTCCGCCGCAGGAAATTCCTCGCCGATGTCATAGATCGTGTTGTCGTACACGCACCTCACGCCGTGGCAGCCGACGGCGGTGCAGGTCACGCCGTCTTCGCCGCAGCTGCAGGTGTTGCAACCGTCGTCGGCAAGAAAATTCTCGCCGAGATCGTAGTGTATCCCGTCGATGGTGCAGCCGTCCACGCAGGCGGCGTCGGTACAGACCACGCCGTCCGCGGTGCAGCCGCAAGTGTTGCAGCCGTCGTAGGAGGGGAACTCTTCGCCGATGTCGTAGGTGTTGCCGTCGTACTCGCAGGTGTTGCCGCCGCATCCGATCTCGGTGCACAGCACGCCGTCAACGGAACACGTGCAAGTGTTGCAGCCATCGGTGGCCGAGAACTCTTCGCCGATGTCGTAGGTGTTGCCGTCGTACTCGCAGGTGTCGACACAAGCCGCTCGAGTGCATGCCACCTCACCGTCGGAGCCGCAGGTGCAGGTGTTGCAGTCCACCTCGAACGTCGCGCCCTCTTCGTAGACGCGCCCTTCGGCCACACAACCCGGCTGCCGGCAAACACCGGCCTGACACTCGAAGCCCGCCCCGAGGGAGGCGCAGTCGCCGTCGCGGTCGCAGTCGACGTCGCAGACCGACGGAGCCGTGTCGTCGCCGCATGAACTCGAGCTCGACGAGGCGCAGATGGCGTTCGCGTTCAGCGCGCCGCAGCTGGCGGCAGGGTCGCACGTCACCGTGCACACCCCGCAGATGCAGCTGAGCCCGTCTCCGCAGTCATCGCCGCTGCAGAGTCCGAGGAAGTGCGTTTCGCTGTTGGACGAGCCGCTCGAGGAGGCGCCGCCACAAGCCGCCACGATGAGTCCCGCCCACAGAACCCAAGTTTTAAGAGCTTTCATCTGGTTCTCCATTTTCCTTGTCCGCCCTCTCCCGCTCGAGGGCCTCGTCGAATTGGCGAATCACCGATTGTCCAGCGTAGGCCACGACGCGCTCGACCGTTTCGGGTGGTCCGTGCGCGTCGTTGTGAGCCATGACACGTTGCCGAAGGTCGCTAGCACGCTCGCGAAACCGAGCCAGCGTGCTCAGCACTTCCTCCCGCATCGGGTGTCCCGGTCCTACGTCGAAGCTATAGGTGGAGCCGCCCGTGTACGGCGCGTACTCGCGCGCATCGGGCGCATCCTCCAGCCGGCTGCAGATGGTCCGCACCAGGGCCAGGAAGTGGTCGTAGATGCTCGCTTCCCAGCCGACGCCGGCACCCTGTTGCAGGAACAACCCCTGGCTCGAATAGCGCGTGACACCGCCCTCGCTGTTCGCCGTGACTCGGCCGTTCTGGCACAGCCGTTCGAGCACGGTGGCCAGTTGTTCGTCGTCGACAGCGACTAGCTCGCTCAGCCGCTCACCAGCGAGCGGGCCGTGCCGGTACACGACTGCCCACACGAACTCGTCGAGACCGCGCGCGGCCTGGCTCTGGCGCACGGCCGTCAGCTCGTCTTCGCTGGTGGCTCGGTAGAGCGTGTGGGCCCCCGATCCGGACGAAAAGACGAACCCGCTCTGGACCAGATCGCTCAAGAGGCCGCGCACGATGGGCTCAGGGTCGCGATTGAACCGCTCCAGCACCTCCGCACGCGTCGTCACGCCGCGCGACACGAGGTACTGCAGCACGGCGTCCCACATCGACCGACCCCGGTCGCTGGAGCTCTCACGCAGGCGGATCATTTTGCGCTGGTAGGAGCGCAGCGAGATCCCGAACAGATCCGCCGTGACGACGCGGCTCAAGCCCTGCCGCTCGAGCTCTCGCGCCAGGTCACTGAACACCTGGTTCGCAATATGAGCCAGGGGCGCACGTGCGCCGCCGGAAGTGGCCAGCTGGGCGATCAACACCGTCGTTTGGCGGACGATGGAACCGATCAAGATTTCCAAGTTCATCGTTCGAGCGCTCGCAGGCTACGCCGATCCATCGACACACAAGCTACGGTATCAGGCGGGGCCGGGGTAGGCGGCTTTTTCGTCGCCCGAGGCCCAGTTCAGCCGTGAAGCAACGCAGCCAGCCCCGAAGCGCGGGCGACGGGATTCTTCGCCGCCGCTCGCACGCTCTCGGGATCGCCGTACAACACCGCGCGTTCGCGCGCCCGGGTCACGGCGGTGTACAGGAGCTCGCGGGTGAGCAAGGGCGATTCGGGCCGGGGCAGCACGATCGCCACCTCCTTGAACTCGGAGCCCTGGCTTTTGTGAATGCTCATGGCATACACGGTTTCGTGCGGTGGCAACTGTGATGGTGACAGCGAGCGCAGCTCGCCGCCGCCGCCGGGAAAGAACACGCGTAAGGCCCCCTCGCGCGTCCGCGCGACCAGCCCCACGTCACCGTTGTAAAGCTTGAGTTGGTGGTCGTTGGCGGTGACGAGCACCGGTCGTCCGGGGTACCAGCGAGCTCCGCCCTGGATGATGCCGGCGTGCTCGAGAGCAGCTTCGAGTCGTTGGTTCACGTTCTCGACGCCGAGCGGGCCCTTCTTGTGGGCGCAGAGCACGCGAAACTCATCGAGCCGGCGGAGCGCGACGGCGGGGTCGCGTGAGTCGGCGTGCGACCTGAGCCGTGCCACCACGTGACGCTCCAACCGCCGCAACAGATCATCGGTGTCGGCGACGCTCTCGAGCCGCAGCGCGCTGCCTTCTGCACCGGCGACGAGCACGCTCACCGCAAGCGCGGCCTCGCCCCCGTTCACCGCGCTGGCGAACGTGGCGATCGGGCTATCGGTGCTGAACCGATAACTTTTGGTGAGTTCGATGACGCTGTCGGTGATGCGGAAATCCATGGCGCCGCGGCTAGGCAGCTCGAACCCCGAAAGCTCGGCCACGCGCGCTACGAGCGGGGTGGCGTAGCCGGGCTGTCGCTCGCCGCCGCAGATGTCCGCGAGCACCGAGCCTGCCTCGACGGACGCGAGTTGGTGACGGTCGCCGAGCAAGACCAAGCGCGCGGCCGGCGGCACTGCTTCGAGCAGGCGCCGCATGAGGGCGACGTCCACCATCGACGCCTCGTCGACCAGCACTAGGTCGGCGATCAGCGGCGTCTCCTGGTCGTGATAGAAGCGTGTGACGGAGCCGCGCCGGCTGCCTAGCGCCCGATGAATCGTGGACGCTTCTTCGGGGATCGCCTGCAGCACCTCCGGTGCGCACGCCAGCCGGCCCTTGGCGGCCTTGATCGCGTCGGCCAAGCGGGCCGCCGCTTTGCCCGTGGGCGCCAACAAGAGGCATTCGAGGCCGGCACCACGCTGCGCCAGCGACTGCTCGGTGAGCAGGGCCAGGATCCTCGCCACGGTCGAGGTCTTGCCGGTGCCTGGACCGCCGACGATCGTGCAGGTGCGCTCGGTCAGCGCGAGCAACGCAGCGTCCCGTTGTGTGTCCGCCGAGCCCATCGGCTCGAACAACCGCCGCAGGCCGTCGCGCAAGAGGGCGCGATCGATCGGCTCGGAGGCGAGGCCTAGACGTTGGCGCAAGAGCTCGGCGATGCGCCGCTCGTGCTCCCAGTAGCGGTATAGGTACAGACGCCGATGCTGATCGAGCACGAGCGGCGCGCGTGCGTCGCCGCGCGACACTAGCGGGCTCTGTTGCAGGCTCTCGGCCCAGCGCTCGAGGTCGGGCCAGTGGAAAGCGAGCTCGGCGGGGTCGCCCGTCTCGGTAGTGCCGGGCGCGCCGGCGAAGACGGCGAGATCGACGCACACGTGCCCCGCTGCGGTCTGGCGACTAGCCAGCGCGAGCCCCATCAGCACGTCCAGGTTCGTCTCGCCGGCGAGACGCGCCACGCCGGAGGAAAACTGGTAGTCGAGCTCACTCAGAATGCCGGCTTTCCACAGCGAGGCGAGCGCGGCAGTCATGCGAGGCCCCCCGGCGTGAAGCTCATGGTTTCGGACGAGGCTGCGGTGTTCGAGGCGGCGGCCGCGCGTGTCTCGGCCTCTGGCTCGGCTTCGAACAGCGCCGACAGCGCTTCGATCAGCCCGCGCGCCGGGCGATCGAAGAACACGCCACTCCCGCTGGGATGCTGGGGCGCCATGCCGCGCAGGAACAAGTAGTACACCCCGCCAAAGTCGCGATCGTAGTCGTAGCCCGGGCGCCGCGCGCCGAGGTGACGGTGCAGCGCCGTCACGTAGAGGTGATACTGCAAGTAGTAGTGGTGCTCTGCCATGGGCGCCCGGAGCAACGCGGGCGCGTAGTCCGAGGCATGCGCGCCGAGATGATTCGACTTGTAGTCCACCACGAAGAATCGGCCGTCGTACTCGAAGACGAGGTCGATGAAGCCGCGCATGAAGCCGGAAAGCGGGCTGAACCCCAGGCTTTTGACGCGTTCGAGGTAAGCGGAGCCGAGCTCCGGCGCGTGGTGTTCGAATACGGACGCCAAGCGGGCGGCGCTCAAGAGCGCCCCCCGAGCGCGCGAGCCTCGCTGCGCCCCGAGCGGCAGCGTGAACTCCATTTCGCTCACGCGCTGCCTCGGTGTCAGCTTCGAAAGCTCGAGCTCGGACGTGCTCGAAAGGCGGGTCGCGAGCACGTTCGAGAGCGCACTTAACACCATGTTCGACCACTCGTCCGCCGCCAAGCCGTAGCGCTGCAGTTCGACGGTCACCTGTGCCTCGAGCGAGGCCGGGCTCGTGAAATCCGCGTGCTCGAGGATGGCGTGAAGCAGCTCACCAGTGCGGGCTCCCTTCGGAAACTCTGCGAGCGCGACCGGCTCACCGAGCGGTTCGGCCGAGTTCGGGGGGATCTGCGGCAGCACGTCGTCGACGTCTTTGCCAAGGCTCGCCACCAGGGTTTCGCGCGCGTGGTGCTGCGTGAGCTGCGAAAAGCTCGTGGTTCGTTGGCTGCGATCGATGACTCGGGTCAGCGGTCGCGCGGCGAACCGCTCTACCTCAGCGGCTTCTTTCAGGTATGGCGGAGCGGGTTCCGGCTCGAGCGGTCGCACCGAGATGGCGCCCTCGGAGCTCTTCTCCAGCTCTGCGAGGCCACGCAAGAGCTCGCTGTCCGTCATCTTGGCGACGCGGCCCGCGGGAGTTTCCGACAGCGCCCCCAGCTCACCCGCGGCTTGATACAACAGGTAACCGAGCGGAGAGTTCTCGGCGTGACCGAAGGCGCCCCAGACCACGACGGTCCGGTGCTTCGCGCGGGTGAGCGCCACGTACGCCAGCCGGAGATGTTCGGCGAGCGCCTCACGCTGGGCTGCGGCCAGCGCTGCCGTCTTGGCCTCGACCGGGCGCAGATCGAGCCTGAGTTGGTGCGAGCCATCGTCGTCGTGCACCTTGAGGTGCTTGGTTTCTTGCTTGAAGAGGCTGGCGTCGCGCCAGAGGTAAGGGCAGTAGACGATGGGGTACTCGAGGCCCTTGCTCTTGTGCATCGTCGTCAAGCGCACGGCGTGGTCGTCGCTTTCGAGCCGGATCTGCAGCGTGTCGGGCGCCAAACCTTCACGTGCGGCAGGGTTGAAGACGACCTCGTCGAACCACGACGAAAGCCCGCTCACCCCGAGGTGTTGGTCCGATTCGGCCTGGTGCAAGAGCTCGGTAAGATGGCGCAGGTTGGTCATGCGACGCTCGCCGTCGAGCAGGGCGAGCGCACGTGCGCTCACCTCGCGTTCGCGCATCAGCGTCTGCATCGCGTGGACGAAGCCGCGGGTCTCCCAGAGCTCGTGCAGGCGGCGGAACGCGTCCACCCAATGCTCCCAGCCCGCCTCGTTGCTCGCGAGTTCGGCGAGCTCGGCGGCGCTGACGCCCATCGAGGGTGTGCAGAGCGCGCTTCGCAGCGCGCCGCCGCTCTGGGGGTCCGCCATGGCTCGCAGCAAGAGCCGCATTTCGGTCGACTCTTTGCTGTCGAAGACGCTGGTGTCGCCGATCAGCGCGCTGGGAATCCTCAAGCGCCGGAGGGCGTGCCCCATTTCGTGGGCCTGCTGGTTCGTCCGCGTCAGGATGGCTATGTCGTTGGGTCGAATCGGTTCATCGCCGATGGTGGCACCGCTCGCGAGCAACCGAGCGATGTCCGCTGCGACCCAGTCGGGGAGGGACTGCTCGCTGAAGCGCCGGCTGATGGCGCGCTGCCCGATACCCAGCGTCGACCGCTCGAGGAAGAGAACCTCGAGCCGCCGCTGTGAGTCCGGTACGCCCGGCTGGTGCAAGGCGTCGCTGGCCCCCGGTCGCGGCGCGACCTCGACGTACGAGATGCCGTCGAGCAGAAAGGGGCGCCAGGGTCGCCGAAATAGCGCATTGAGTGCCCGGACCAACGACACGTCAGACCGGTAGTTGGTGGCCAGGGTCCAGGTGTTCGCGCCCGCGTCGGCGGCGGCCCTCAGATAGGCGAAAATGTCAGCGCCGCGAAAGGCATAGATCGCCTGCTTCGGATCGCCGATCAGAAATAGCGAGCTCTGCTGCTTGCCGTAGATCCTGGAAAACACCGCATACTGAATCGGGTCGGTGTCCTGGAACTCGTCGATCAGCGCTGCCGGATACTTCTTGCGGATGCGTTTGGCGAGCACTTCGCCCTGAGGGCCGGCGAGCGCCTCGGACATTTTTTGCAGGAGGTCGTCGAACGACACCAGGCGCCCCTCGAGCTTGCGACGCCGGGCCTCGCTGCGGGCATAGGCGACCAGGCGCCCCTTGAAATGCGTGAGCCAGTGGTCGAAGGCTGCGGAGGCTTGGGCATGCGCCGCACACAGCCATTCGCAGGCTTCGAAGAATCTGTGCTCCGGCGTGGGCCTGCCCGAATTCGTGAACTCCGCGAGGGTCGAGCGGCTGAGGCGCTGCACCGCGTCGGTGAAGTTGTGCATGCTGCGCCCGTCGGTACGGAACAACTCATCGAGATCGTCGAACCAGCGTTCGAGCGTCTCCGGCTTGTACGAACGCCGGTTCAACGCCGTGGTTCCCAAGAGCATCTGGCGCACTTCTTCCCCCGACTTGTGCCAGATCGCCTGAGCCTGACTGCGAGTCATCAGGTAGCGCTCGAGCGCTGCCCCGGTGTCGAGTTCCGCGGGTGCGTCCACCAACGGCATGTCAGGCCATTGGATCGCGGCGAAGGCGAGTGAGACGAAATCGCTGAGCCCGGTACCCGTGCGCTGTAAGAAGCGGACGCGGGCCTCGTCGAGGACCGTGACCTCTTTCGCCCAGAAATCTTGCACGATCTGTTGAATCAGCGGGCGCTGGTCGATCACCAGGTCGACGTCGAAGCAAATCCTGCTTTCGAAGGCGTACTCGAGCAGCATGCGCTGGCAGAACCCGTGAATCGTGAAGATACTGGCCTGGTCCATCTGCTGCAGGGAGCTCACGAGCTGGCGCCGTGCAGCGGTCTTGTTCGAGCAGCGCGCCAAGATCTCCACCAGCGCGGGGTCCAGGGTCCGGCCGGAGGCGCCAGCGTCGGGTGCCTGCTGTTCGTCGAGCAGCCGCTGTTCGTCGAGCTGCTGTTCGTCGAGCGCGTGCTGTTCGTCGAGCACGTGCTGTTCGTCGAGCACGTGCTGTTCGTCGAGCACAGAGAGAGCCTCGCGCAAGCGCGCGCGGATCCGGTGTGATAGCTCTGCGGTCGCCGCTTTCGTGAAGGTCACCACCACGATCTGGTCCAGCGTCAGCTGGCGTTCCAGGAGCAGCCGCAGGAACAGGGACGTGATCGTGTAGGTCTTGCCCGTGCCCGCGCTGGCCTCGATCAGGTGAACGCCGCTCAGCGGCAGCGCGAGTGGGTCGAGCGGCTTCATGCGTTCACCTCGCTGCGGCGGCTCTTCAACATCGGTTCGAAGACTCGGAGGCTCGCCGAGCTGAAGTCTACGCGGGTTTGGAGCATACCCGCAGCGCTCGCTAGCGGATCGGTGCCCTGGAAGGCGCGCACCACGTATGGGTCGCTGCCCTCGGAGAAGGCGGCCCCGTAGCTGGGCAGGAACTCGTCCCGGGCCTTGGTCAAGGCCTTCGTGGCATCGGCGTTCCCGTTGGCGCTCAGGAGCTGCTCGACGTACACCTTCGAAGCAGCGGGAAACAGCGGGAGCGGCGTTTCGTGTCCGACGTGGTAGAGGGCCACTAGCTCGGCGAGCTCGGCTCGTGCCTCGGCGCTCGGCAGCGGATCGAAGACGCAGGTGGCGCTGCCGGGCAACGCCTCTTCCAGGCGTCTGCCCACGAGCACGCTGCAGACGCCGGGGTGACCTGCGCTGGGGACACCGGAACTGCGGATGCCGGCCATCCACGCCAGGTGACGCAGCCACAGGGCGAGCTCGTTCTTCGGCTTCACGCGCGCGTATTGCCAGTAAAGCTGAGCGCTCGCGTACAGCTGCCTGAGGTGCCCGGTGACGCGCGTGCCGTTGCAATCGACCGACACTGGGTGCGGCTTTTTTCTAGGTCCGACGAGCCAGGGGCGAGCCCGGTCGGCGATGTGGCGTACCGCGCGCCAGGTGTCTTGGTACAGAAGCGACCCGACCGTGCCGTCCGGCAGTACCCCGGTCGCCTCCACGAACGCCTGCAGCGACGTGTCGTCAGGCTCCTTCAAGGCGCGGTCGAGCAGCAGCATCCCGAGCTCGTGCTGTTCGAGGGGGTCGAGCTCGATCGGTTCCCGATCTTCGACCAGGCGCGGATCACCCTCCAAGAATACGCCCAGTCGGTTCTGTAGAAAGCCCCGGGCGGGGTTCTGGTAGAAGCGGATCAGTTCTTCGAGATCGACGCTCGCGCGCTGCTCGATGGGGTTCAGGGGCGCCTGCAGGAACGGTTCTGGGGCGCTCCGGTAGCGGCTCAGAGCTTCCGCCCCTCGGGCGTCGGCGCTCGAGAAGCTGAACAACGGCGCGGAATCAGGCCTGAAGTAGTGCGGATTGAACGGCTGCAGCGGGTGCTCCGTCACCAGGTTCACACGCGTGCCGTTCCGTAGAAATGCGGCGGTGGCGTAGTCGACCAGTTCGGAAACGACGGGTGACGGCGGCAGCTCGGCGTTGTCTTGCACGCCCCGCCCGACGTAGCTGACGAGCAAGCACTGCCGCGCCGACAGAATCGCTTCGAGAAAGAGATAGCGATCTTCGTCCTTGAGCGAGCGATCTCCAGGTTCCGGGTCTTCGGCCATGAGATCGAAGCTGAGCGCCGTTTGCGTGCGCGGGAACTCGCCGTCGTTCATGCCCAGAAGTGCGATGACGCGAAAGGGAATCGATCGCATCGGGAGCAGGGCGCAGAAGGTGATGCCTCCCGCCAAGAACTGGTGGCTCACGCGTTCGGTTTCGAAGTGTGCGGTGAGCCGATCGACGATGGGAGCGAGCGAGATGGCTTCGTGGAAGCCCGCTCGCGCAGCGCTCTCGGCCAGCGCTTGCGTCAGCTCGAACACTGCGCGCTCTTGCCAAGCCTCGCGGTCCTCGATGGCGAGCGCGCGGCGGCAAAGCTCGCGCACGAAGCCGACCCAATCCGCTACGCTCCGCTGGCGCACGACCTCTGCACACGCCCAGGTCAGTGTCTCGAGCAGCGCGGCCAACTTGCCGACCAGCGCCGCGCTGTCGCCCTCGACGTCTTCGGCGGGGGCCGCGCCTGCGAACAGCGTGTCACCGTCGGCCGGCAGCGCAACGCCGAGCAGCAGTCGTTCGAGTCCGAAGCGCCAGGTGTTCTTGGCTCGCGCTGGCTGAGCGAAGCGCTCGCGATGCGTGGCGTCGATGCCCCAGCGGATCCCCGCCTGATGAATCAAGAGCCCGAGATCAGGGACCTCGGAAGCATCGATGCCGAGCTGCCGCTGCACGGGACCCTGCTGCAACAGGTCGAGCACCTCGCTGGCGGTGACCCGTCCGGACACCACCGCCAGCAGCTGGAGCAGGGCTTTGGCGTAGAGATTGCTGGCGCGTTCGCTCTTGTCGGTGATGCGATACGGGATTTGCAACGGATCGCGCGGGTCGACTCCGAAGACGGCATCGATCAACGGCGCGTAAGCCTCGATATTGGGGCTCATCACCAGGATGTCGCCGGGCTCCAGCGTGGGGTCGTCGTCGAGCATGCCGAGCAGCTGATCGCGCAAGACCTCTACTTCGCGCATGGGGCTGTGGCAGCTCACCACCTGCAACGAGCGGTCGCCGGCGGCGAGCTCGTGTTTGACGGCATCGGGCCCGCTGCGGTCGTGGAGCGCCACGATGTCTTGCTGCAACACCTCGAGCAGGGTCGCGCCGGGCTCGCTGGCGAACAGGTCTCGCTCGGTTTCGCGGTAGAGTGTGTCGCGTTCCAGGGTGAACTGGAACTCGCGACCCGTGCGCCCGAACGATGCGAGCAGCGGATTACCCTGAAAATCGTCGAAGGCAGGATCGTCGAAGGCGAGTTCGGCGGGGCCTTTGCGTCCGCGCCCCACCTCGCGCAGACTGCGCAGTTGCGCGAAGTACTCGGGCGAGGGACTGAGCAGGAACAGCTGGATGTCGCAGCGCTCGGAAATGCGATCGAGGATCTTGAGGTAAATCGGTGGCAGCGCGCTCACGCCCACGATGCTCACGCGCCGGGGGAGCACACCCGGCGCCACGAGCAGCGGTGACCATTCTTGGAAGAAGCGTTGCGCGCGGCTGGCGAAGTGCTGGCCGCCCAGGTGTTTGCGAAGTGCTCGCCACAACTTGGCTTGCCAGTCCGCGCCCTGACCTTTCTCCCACTTGAGCAGCAAGCGCGGGCGGTACACCAGGTACTGGTCGAAGACGTGGGCAATGCGTTCGGCGAGTTCGACTCGCTTGACGGCCTCGGCGTCGTCCTCGAGATAGCCGTGGAGCGGTGCGAATGCCGGGTCTGCCAACAGCCCGGGCAACAGCGTGAGGATGGCGAACGTCAGCACCTCGCGGCTGTAGGTGGCCGAGCCCGCCGCGGGCTCGAGATCCGGGACTACGGCATCGAAGACCTCGTCGATGAAGCCGCGTGGGAACGGGAAGCGCGCGTTGGCGAACACGCCATGCCGCAGCGCCAGTTGATTGGACAACCAGCGCTCCATGCCTTTGCTTTGAATCAGGATGGTCTCTGGCTCGAGCGCGTCACCCACTGGTGCGCGCACGACCTCTGCCAGCACGTCGACCAGCCGCTCCATCCGATGGCTGCGGTGGACCTGCATCGTTTGGCTTGGGTGTAGGCCGCTCTCCCTCGGCGAGCAAGCGCCGTAACGCCCGAGCTCGGACGCTCAATGTCCGAGCTGTGGACAACCGGTTGAAAATCGGCCGAAAATCTTGTGGGCTACCCGTTCACCAGACGACGGCATCGATCTCGAAGATCGTAGTGTCGTAGCTGAAGCTGGGCGGGTCCTCTGCGTCGGTCCAGAACTTGGTGTCGAAGCGGACGTTGATTTGTCGCACGGTTGCCGGGTCGAAGTCGCCTTCGGGCGCGCTGGGTACCGTCGCGGTGAACTCCAGGTAGTCTGGCCCGCTGACGAATGTCTCACCCAGTGTTGGGCCGAAGAAGCTGTAGTCGTCGTCGAGTAGCTCCAAGTAGATGTCGAAGCCGTTGTTGTCGACGTCGGCCCCCTCGGTCCAGCGCAGCCGAACCGTCACGGTGCGCCCCGTCAGATCCCAGCGCTCGTCGCCCGTCGCGTTGAGCTCGGCCGTCGACTTGAGTGTGCCGGCGTTGGCCGCTTCTGGCCAGTTCGCGGTCATGAGCAACGTGCCGCAGCCTGCCTCGAGCGTCGCGTCGGGGATGCACTCGGGGCAGTCTGCCACCGGCTTGATGCGCCACGCAGCCACCGAGTCCGGATCGGTGAAATGGAAGCCGTCGTCGTAGCTCACGCCGGGGGCACCCGCACCGCCGGCTGCGCCCGCGCTCCCCAAGGGAAGCCCGGACGCGGGATCTGGCTCGCACGCGCCGGCTGCGCCACCGCCACCGCCGGCACCTGCGGACCCCGTCGTCGAGCCGCCGCTGCCCGTAGACGAGGTGGCCGCTTGGTTCGTGGCTGCAGTGACGGAGCCGATGGTCGCGCTGGTCACGGTTGGAGTGGCGGTGATCGCCGTCATCGTGGTGTTCGTTCCAGGGCTGTCGTCATCGTCGTCGCCACCGCCGCCATCGTCACTACAGGCGACGGCCAAGCCGAACGCCATACCGACGTGCAACAGCGGGCCAAACGACGAGAACGGTCGAGCAGAGTTCCTGGTAAGCATAGGTATCCTCCAAAAGGACGAGGGAGCTCCAGCATACAGGCCGAACCAAACCCGAGGGAAGCTCAATCGCGCGGGCACTTCCGGACAATGCACGGGCGATTTCGAGCAATGCCGAAGTCGGCTGACAGTGGAGTTCGACGTCTGGTGCGTGCCACGCGGCATTTGCAACTGCCCCACGAGGCGAGTTGCCGCACAGTTCGCGCCGCGACGCGTCTAAGCTCGCAGGCATGGCCAAGCTGAACATTCCGCACGCGGCGAACTTCGCCTACGTGAGCGCGTGGCGCCGGAACGTGGCTCGCGTGCACGGGCGACACTACCGTACCGCGGTGCGGCGCTTCAGCGACGATACCTTCCACCTTGCAATCCTCTGTGATGGGTGGAAAGAGACGCAAGCCTCGGCGAAGTTGACGCCAGGCTCGAAGCCGTCAGGCAGCGCCCGCCTGCGATGGGCCCCTGGCGCCAGTTTGGAGCTGGTGGCGGGGCCGCGTGGCGCGCGCCTGCTCGAAAGCGTCCGAGGGCAGTGCTTCGGTGTTTCCGGGTCCGCGTGGGTGCTCCGCTTTCGCATGCACGGCGATGAGCACTATTTCGGCCTCGGCGAGAAATGGGGCCCGCTGGAAAAGTCCGGGACGAAGACTGTATTTTACAACACCGACGTCTGGGGCGCGTTCGATCGCGCACAAGTTCGCCGTGGCGACTGTGACCCGCTCTACGGCAGCATCCCGTACCTGATCATCGAGAGGCGTGGGTACTTCGTCGGCATTCTCGTGGATAGCGCTTGCCCCGTGTTCATGCAGATCCCCGGCTCGAAAGCGGGCACTTCGAGCGCGCGCAGCGGCCCGGGGTGGCTCGACGTCGGAGCGTTCGACGGTGCCCCGAGCGTGTACGTGCTGGCGGGCGCGAGCCTCGCCGAGTTGACCGAAAGGCTCCAGCGCTTGGTGGGCACCACGCCTCGGCCGCCGCTTTGGGCACTCGGCCATCACCAATGCCGATGGGGCTATCGTGGCGCCGCCGATCTCCGAGCGCTGGATCGAGCCTTCAATCGGCATCGTATTCCCTGCGATGGGCTGTGGCTCGACATCGACTACATGCGGGGTTACCGCGTCTTCACGCTCGATCCGGCGCATCTGCCGCGCCCGGCCGAGTGCTTCTCCGCGCTGAAGCGCCGGGGCCGTCGCGTCGTCGCGATCCTCGATCCGGGCGTCAAGCGCGAGGCGGGCTTCTCCGTCCACGACGAGGGCATTTCCGGCGGGCACTTCTGCGTGACGCCCGAGGGACGACCGTTCGTGGGCTTGGTGTGGCCTGGCGAGACCGTGTTCCCCGATTTCGCCAAGGCAACGGCGCGTGCTTGGTGGGCTGGGCACGTGGCGCGGTTCGCTGCATACGGCTTCAGTGGGTTCTGGCTCGACATGAACGAGCCTGCCACCGGTGGTGTCGACACGAGCGCCATGTTGTTCGACGGCGGGCGCCAGAGTCACGCGAGTTACCACAATCACTATGCGCTCGGCATGGCACAGGCCAGCCACGCCGGTATGCTCGAGTTCGCGCCCGACTCGCGGCCGCTGCTCGTGACCCGCGCTTGTGCAGCTTCCATCAGCCGCTTCGCGGCGGTGTGGACGGGCGACAACTACTCGAACGAGCTCCATCTGAAGCAATCGATCCCCACCACGCTGAACCTGGCGCTATCCGGGGTGCCCTTCAACGGCCCCGACGTGCCCGGGTTCGGAGACGACGCCGACTCCGACCTGCTCGCGCGCTGGTACAAGGCGGGCTTCTTGTTCCCATTCCTCAGGAACCATTCCTGCGCGGGCACCCAAAGGCAGGAGCCCTGGGCGTTCTCAGCGCGCGCGCGCCGCGTGGCGCGTCACTTCATCGCGCTGCGCTATCGGCTGCTGCCCTACCTCTACTCGCTGTTCCAGCGTCAGGAACGGACCGGGGCTGCCATCTTGCGGCCTCTGTTCTACGACTTTCAGGACGATCCAGCGCTGTTCACGGTCGATGACCAGTTTTTGGTGGGGCCTGCGCTGATGCAAGCTCCGCTGTTGTCGCGGAAGGCGAAGTCTCGCAAGGTGCGCCTGCCTCGGGGCGCCTGGTACGAAGCGCACACCGGTCGCTGGCGCGAGGGCGGTGGCAGCGTGACCGCGCGCGATTCGGTGCACGGCACCCCGCTCTACGTGCGCGAGGGCCAGATCGTTCCGATGCTGGCCCGCGTCGGGCGGCACACCGAAAGCCCCATGAACGAGCTCGAGCTCCACGTCTTTTTGCGCGCGCGGGGCCACGGCCAGGCGAGCCTCGAGTACGAAAGTGACGACGGCGCTTCGTTCGCCTATCGTGCAGGCGTGACCAGTCGTTTGTACGCTCAGGCGCGGGTTCGCGGCAGCGAGCTCGGCGTCGACTTCGCGGTGGGCCCACTGGGTGTGGGCCCATTCCGCGTGAGGCTCGTGCTGTACGCCGCCTTCAGGCAGGTGACGCTGCGCACGCCGAACGGCGTCGTGCGCCACGCGCCGCGTCCGGCACGTTTTCGTTTCGCGGGCAGCCCGCTCCGCGTCTGGAAGATCCCACGCTTCTCGATTTCGGAGGCCTCATGATCGTGCGTGTCGTGCTGATTCGGCTAAAGTCGCAGTTTCAAAGCGACAAGGAGCGGCGGCTGATTGCCAAGAAGACCCGCGAAGTACTGCCCCACGCCGCCCGCGTGGTCAGCGTCGACATCCAGCTCGCCTGCGACGCCCGCACCGAAGATGCCTGGGACATCTGCTTGATCGTGCGCTTCCACTCGATGCAAGATACCCAGGTGTACCGGAAGGACCCGGTACACCGCGCCTATGCGGACGTCTTCCTGAAGCCTATGCTCGAGACCATCCACGTCTATCACTTCGAGCAAATCTGACCCGAGCTCACAGCGGGGGGTTGGCGTTGTCGACCAACTCCAAGAAGTAGCTCGAGAACCACTCGCCGGCTTGCGGCGCGTCGGGGGCGCTGTCCTGCGAGACGCAGTACTCGTCGAATCTGGGCGCCTTTGGATCCGAGACGCCATCGGATTCACCGGGGGGCTTCACCCAATAGTAGGCGTCGACCAGCGGCCGCGGAGCTATCGCGGGGCGCTCGCCCAGCCCGGCGCCCTTGATGTTGCACCAGTGTCCCCACTGGGTGCGCGCCTCGGCGACGCCGTTGCGGCTGGTATCCACCAGAAAGCCCTTCCCGCGAATGCCGGCCGCCTCCAGGGTTTCGTTCAGCTTCTCGACGTAGCAGTATTCGCTCGGGCACGGGTTGCTCGACTCGAGCTTCCAGCCCCAGTTGCCGTCGAGCGCGTTGTAGTTCGAGACGTTGGTGGCGAAGCCGCGAATGCGGTCGGTGCCACCCGCGAGCTCCAGCACCTCGTGGTAGATTGCGGCCATGGCGCTGCGGTTGCCGTCCCACCCGAGCCAGCCGGTGTGCGCCGCGTCGATGTACAGGTAGACGTTCGGCAGTGACAGCGTCGCGATCGCATAGGCGATGGAGCGTTTGTAGAGGTCGGCAGATTCCGCGCACTTCGGCACGTTCATGTTGGTGGCCAGGTTCGCCAGCGAGTCCGGTTCGAGAATCGCGACGATGCGTTGCTCCGGGTGGCGCGCGAACTCGCCCGCGATGACGTCGATGAACTCACTCCGATAACGTTGTTCGCCCTCGGCTTCGGCACGCAGTTCGCCCGCAGAAGCGTGGGCCGCGCAGTCCCGGTTCGGCAGATCGTATACGACGAATACGGGAACCCGCGGCTGGCCCTGCGCGGCTGCTTGCTGCGCGGCTGCGGCGAGCGCGGGGGGAACTCGGTCGACGGCGGCGATGCGATCCAGCCAGATGGCGGTGGGCTGTTTGGCGACTTCACGCAGGGCCGCTTCCTTGTCGGGAGCGTCGTCGATGCTGGTGAGCACCCGCTCGGCGTAACTCGGGTTCACGAAGAACGACGCGCCCGCGAACGGGTTCTGCGAGGGGGCCGCGGGCCCCGTCGCGGGTTTGACAGCCAGGGCCTTGGCCGCTGCTGCCGACGGCTGGTGCTCCGGCGTGGGGCTGTTCCCTTCCAGGCTCGGATCGAGCGAGGTGGAACAGCCAGCCAGAGTCGAAAGCAGCGAGCAAATGAGTATTCGAGAGCTGTGAGGCATGATGATCTCCTTGTGGGATCACTATCGTCGCTTCGCTGGTCGCGATGCATCTCGCCGAGGGCTTTCGTGCTGTCACTTTCGCCGTGAAGGGTACGCTTGGCCGCGCTCCCGGCGCGAGACGCGAGTCACCCTTCTCGTTGTGGTCCAATCGGTGCTCACTTTGGACCGTGCGCGGTCCCGCCCGGGGAAACCCGGAAACGCGCGGTACACTCCGTGCTCGAGATGCGTGGTACAGTAAACATCGTGACGCCGCCGAGTGCACCCAGGGGAATGCGACGAGTCGATTGGCCCGACGTCATCGGGCAGCGGGCGGCCGCCAATTTCCAGCGTCGCCCCGCGCAAGGCACCGTCTCGGTCTTGTCCGCCGCCGACGAGCTGCTCAGCTATCGTGACCTCGAAACCATCACGCGCCGCAGTGTCGAGGTGGCGCGTGACCGCCTGGGGCTCGAGCGAGTCGCGCTCTTCATCCTGGGGGACGACGAGCAACTGTACGGCTCGTTCGGGACCGGCATGATGGGCGAGACCACCGACGAGCGGGACATCGTGTTTTCACCGGGTGACGCCCACCGCGACGCGATCTCACGGCTGTTGTCGGGGACGGGGCGCTGGCTCGTGCTCGACGGAGTGCCGCTCGTCACCCAGCGCGAGGGGCGCACCGAAGTCATCGGCACGGGTTGGAACGCGCTCACGCCGATCCGATCGCGGGAGCAAATGGTCGGTCTGTTCGCCAACGACGCGGCGCTCTCGCGTTCCGCGATCGACGAAGCCAAGCAAGCCGAGCTCGCGGTGCTGGCGACGATTCTGGGGAACTTGTTCGAGCTGAAGGGGCTCGACACAGGCCAGCTTCCGTGGACGCCGATGCTGCCCTCCGTGGGGCGCTCCGCGCATTCGCTGCGTGCGGCCGTGCTCTCGCCGGATGTGCGCAGCGCCATCCAGCGCATGCGCGAAGAGCCGTCGGTCTCCACGAGCGCGCTCGCCAAAGCCACCTGCGTCACGCCGCGCGCCTTGGCCAGGCATTTTCGCGACGAGGTGGGCGTGTCTCTGGTGGACTACCGCAACCGCCTGCGCATCGAGCGCTTCTTGGTGTTCGCGCAAGAGGGACGAAACCTGCTCGAGGCCGCGCTCGACGCCGGTTTCGGCAGCTACGCGCAGTTTCATCGCGTCTTCCGCCAAGAGCTCGGCGTCACCCCGAAAGAGTACCTGACGAAGCCGAAGCAATCGGGGGATGACTCTTCCTGCTAGCCGAGCCGCCCGTACGTCACGCGCCGGCTTGCCGGCACAGCTCGAGCCAACGCTCGAGCGCTGGGCTCCTGAACTTGCGCCCATGCGTCACGAAGAAAAACGAGCGGCGGAAGTCACGGTGTGGTACCCGGCACCGCACCAGCGTCCGTCGACGGAAAGCGTCCTCGAGGGCGAGCTTGGAAACGCAGCCGAGGCCTAGCCCAGCTTCGACCGCGCCCAGTATCGCCTCGGTTTGAGTCAGTTCCAGCGCCATGCGCAGCTCGGGGAGCAGGCCATGCAGCGCCCGTTCGAAAGCTTGTCGCGTCCCGGAGCCTGGCTCGCGTACGATCCAGCGGCTGCTCTTCAGGTCAGCGTCGGACAGTTGGCGCTTCTTGGCCAAGGGATGCGAAGGCGCGCAGAACACGCAGAGCTGGTCGCCGCGCCATGGCGTGACCACCAGCTCCGGGTCGGACAACTCGCCCTCGATCAAGCCTACGTCGATCGCGAATGCCTTCACCGCGCGCGCCACCTCGGCCGTGTTGGCGATGTGCAACGTGAGGCGCGCGTCCGCGTTCTCGCGCATGAACCTGGCCATGAGCGGCGGGCACACGTGACTACCGATCGTGAGCGTAGCGCCGACGCGCAGCTCGCCGGAGTGTTGCCGTGCCAGGTTGCGCTCCAGCTCGCGCGCCTGTTCGCAAAGCGCTTCGGCCTGGGGCCAGAGCGCGCGTCCCAGCTCGCTCAATGTCAAGCGTCTACCGACGCGCTCGAACAGGCGCACGTCGAACTGTCGCTCGAGATCGAGGAGCGCCCCACTGACCGCCGATTGGGACATGGCCAGCGTTCGGGCGGCGCGGCTGACGTTCTCTACACGGGCGATGGCGGTGAATACCTGGAGCTGTCGGAGGGTGAAGCGCATATCGGTAGATCCGATTATTCTCTCCTGAATTACCAGTTTTACCGGATAATGTCCCGGCGCTAAATCGACCGGCATGGGCAGCACCAACCGGGAAACGGTCCTCCAGGTTCAGCACTGGAACGAGTCGCTCTTCAGTTTCACCACCACGCGTAACCGCGGACTGCGCTTCAAGAACGGGCACTTCATCATGATCGGCCTGGAGATCGAGGGCAAACCGCTGCTGCGGGCGTACAGCCTGGCGAGCGCGAACTACGAGGAGCACCTGGAGTTCTACAGCATCAAGGTGCCCAACGGGCCGCTCACCTCGCGCCTGCAACACCTCAAGCCCGGCGACGAGGTCCTGGTGGGTACCAAGGCCACGGGTACGCTGGTCACCAGCACCCTGCGCCCCGGCAAGCGCCTCTACCTGCTCAGCACGGGCACTGGCCTCGCGCCCTTCCTGAGTATCATCCGCGATCCGGAGACGTACGAGGCTTACGAGCAGGTGGTGCTCGCGCATGGCGTGCGCACGGTGGATGAGCTCGGCTACTCCGAATACATCCAGCACGTGCTGCCGCAGCACGAGTACCTCGGCGAGCAGGTGCGAGAGAAGCTGCGTTACTACCCCAGCGTCACCCGCGAAGCCTTCACGAACCGAGGGCGCCTGACCGATCTGCTTCGCACGGGCAAGATGTGTCGCGATCTGGGCTTGCCCGATCTACACCCCGAACACGATCGCGTGATGATCTGCGGCAACCCCAGCATGTTGGACGAGCTCGGGCACGAGCTCGAGGAGCGCGGCTTCGTCGAAGGCGCGACCCACGCACCTGGCGACTACACCATCGAGCGGGCGTTCGTCGAACGCTGAGTCGAGCGAGGCGCTCGGTCAGCCGCGACCGCGCCGAGCCGCTCGTCGTCGATGCTTCGCTGGTGCGCGCTTCGGCAGAGCGCGCGCGGGCGAGCGGGACCTCGGGCCTAGGGCGTGGTGGTCCAACCCCTGCGAAGTCGCCCGCGCAAGAGTATCAGCGAGCCATGCGATCGCCGGATCCGCCAGCGCCACCTTCGGGATCACCGCGCCCACCTCCCAGCGCCGGCCTGCGAACGGCGCCCTCACGCTGCTGATGCCGAAACGTGCTCCTTGGGAGGCCACCAGCGTCGACGGTAAGGCGCCGAGCAGATCGGTCTCCGCCAAGACAGCGAGCGCCAGCATGAAGCTCGGCACGCTGAACGCCACGCGTCGGGAGAGTCCCTTCTCGGCGAGCACGCCGTCGACGTAGCCGCTGGTGTCCGCGCTGATGGACACCAACAGGTGGAGCTCCTGGCAATAGCGACGCAAGGAGGGGGCGGCGAAGAAAGGGTGACCCCTACGAGCGGCCACGACGAACTCTTCGTCGAACATGGCCCGGCTGACGAAGCGCGCGGGAATACTCGCGTCGAATGGACTCAGCGCCACGTCGATCGCGCCCGCGTCGAGCTCGGCAATCACCGATTGCGGGAAGATGTGCCGGAAGCCGAGATCGATGCGCGGGGCCTCGTGTCGCAAGAGCGGGATCAGGAGCGGCCACACGACCGCCGCGATCGCGTCCGGGGCCCCGACCACGAACCGTCGTGAAGAGAGCGAGGGTCGAACGGTGCGACCGACCCAACGACGCCGCGAACGCGCGAAAGGATTTCGGACACGGACTCGGAAATGGCAGCCGCGCGCGCCGTGGGCAGCACGCCCTTGGGGTTGCGCAGGAAGAGCGGGTCGTCGAACAGATCGCGCAAGCGTCCTAGAGCGTGACTGACAGCCGACGGCGAGACGTGCAGGCGCTTGGCGGCGTTCGCGACGTGTCGCTCGCGAAATACCGCTTCGAAGACCACGAGCAAGTTCAGGTCGACTCGGCTCAAATCAATATCGTTCAGCATGTCGGTGAAATTGTATCATTTGATTCAGTACATTGCGGCTGGCAATTCTAGTGCGTGACCCGGGCACGCGCTGTGTGAGCCCGGCAAGGAGGTACGCATGTTCGAAAGCAATGCAGCGCAGCAAAGCGCCGCCGTGGTGACGTTCTGGAAAGAGGCCGGGGAGAAGCAGTGGTTCGCGAAGGATCCCGACTTCGATCGCCGCTTCCGCGAGCAGTTCTTGGAGCTGCACCTCGAGGCTGCGCGGGGCAAACTCAGCCGCTGGCTCGAGTTTCCGGAGGGTGCGCTCGCGCTCTGCCTGCTGCTCGACCAGTTTCCGCGCAACGCATTTCGCGGAACCGCCCACATGTACGCGACGGACAGGCTCGCGCTCGAGCTGGCAGACGCAGTCGTTAGCGCAGGGTACGATCGCGCGCTCGATCCGGCGCTCGTGCTTTTCGCCTATCTGCCGTTCGGGCATTCAGAGCGGATCGCCGACCAAGATCGCTCCGTCGAGCTTGCCCGTCGCCTCGGTGACGACTCCCTCGCCCACGCCTTGGGTCACCGCGCGATCGTGGCACGCTTCGGCCGCTTCCCGCATCGAAACCCGATCCTGGGTCGCCGGATGCGCCCCGATGAACAGCGCTTCCTCGACGAAGGCGGGTTCGCAGGATGAGCACGCTCGGGTGGTCTCGTTGGAGCGCTCCTGCTGCGATCCCAGCGCTACCGGCGACGGCTTCGACGAGCCGCGCCGCCTACATCGACGTTTTTCGCGGCGTCCTGATCACGCACATGGCGCTCGACCACGCTTCGCTGATGTTCAACGCGCAGCGTCCCGCCGAAGAGATCGCCGCCGCCCGCCCCGAGCTCCCGAGCGACATCTTGCAGTTCCTGACACGCTTCACCGGAGTCTCGGTCGCACCGGGCTTTTGCTTCATCGCGGGCTTCATGGTCGCGCTCACCAGCAGCGCTCGCGAAGAACGCGGTGTGCCAGCGTCCGACGTCACTCGAAGGCTCGTCACGCGCGGCCTGGTGCTGGTGCTCGTGGACGCGCTGATCCTCGGGTTGCCCCGCGCCGCGAACGGGTTCTACTCGTTCATGGTGCTGAGCTGCATCGGTGTCAGCCTGATGCTGCTCGCCTGGCTGCGACGCGTCTCGAACCGATGGCTGTTCCCGGGCGCGCTCGGCGTGCTGCTGCTGCACCCGCTGCTCGACGTCTCCGCCTTGCCCGTTCCACTTCAGGCGGTCCTGCACGAGCCCGTCCGTACCGGCGCTTTTCGCTCGCTGTATCCGTTGATCCCCTGGTCAGCGATCGCCGTGCTCGGCTTCGTGGTCGGTCGCGACAGTCTCACGCGAGAGACACCGGAACGCGCCTGGCTCCTGTGGTCCGCTGCCTCACTCCTCGCGTTCTTCGCGGTGCGTGTCGGGGGCGGCTACGGCAACGCTTTTCCACACGACGGCCTGGCAGCCCTCGATTTCTGGCAGTTCGCGAAGTATCCCCCCGATCTCGCGTTCCTCAGCTGGTCCTTCGCTCTCACCTTCGCGGGGCTTGCGCTGCTCCGCGTTGTCACGCGAGCGGGCATTCCCGGCGCGCTCCGCTGCTTCGCGATCTTCGGTAAAGTCCCATTCTTCTTCTACGTGGTTCACTTCTACGTGCTCGGCATCGCTGCAGCGCTGCTGCGCACGAAGTTCTTGCTACCCGGTACCTACTTCGTCTGGGCATGTCTGTTGCTCGTCATGGCCTGGCCGTGCGCCTGGTACGCCAGGAAGAAGCTGAAGCGCCCGAACCTCATCACGCGCTACTTCTAGCCTCGAGGCTCCGCCCGTGCAGCTACGCTCGAAACGGGCGGGGCCTGCCGCCGTCGATGACGGTCGTGATCGAGGATACGTCGAAGGGTTCTCGCGGCGGCGCCGTGTGGATTGCGGTGCCGAGGTGGATCCAGCCGATCAGCTCTTCGGTGGAGCCGAGCGAGAACAATTCGGCCAGGCTCGCGCCGCGGGTGAAGGGAACGCTCTTCCACACGGCGCCGATTCCCAGCGCGTGCGCCGCCAGCACGATCGCGTAACCAGTACACGCCGCGGTAGCGTTCTGCTCCCAGAGCTCGATCTTGGCCGTCTTGGGCGACGCGATGAGGACGATCAGCGTCGGCGAGCGCAGCGCTTTCCCCCGAATGTTCTCGAGTGCGTGTTCGTTCAGCTCGGGCTTGCGCTCCAGCGCGGCGGCGGCCAGCGCTGCCCCGAAGCGAGAGCGGCCCTCGCCGGAGACGACCGCGAAGCGAAATGGGCGCAGCTGACCGTGATCGGGGACGGTTACCGCGGCCGCAAGCAGCTGCGCGAGCTCTGCGTCGCTCGGACCGGGCTCGCCGAGCATGGACGCGCTGCGACGCGTGACGATGAGGTCGAGGAACGCATTTTCGCGGCTAGAAACCATGGGCATCGCGTAGCACGGCAGTTTTGAAATGAAAGCCGTTGGTCACGTTCACTCAACTGCAGCGCTTCTGCCCCGTTTCGGGCATACTTGGGTGACTCATGCAGCGCTCGTGGTTGGTGGTTGCCCTCGTTTGTGGGGTCGGTTGCGCGGGCCGCTCGGAAACGACGTCTCCTGGGAGCGACAGCGAGATCACGACCGGCGGCAGCGGCGGCAGCGGCGGCAGCGGCGGCACGGCGGCAGGGGGGACGACCGGCGGCAGCACCGGCAAGGCGCAAGCGGCCTTGCCGACATGCCTCATGCCCGCGGAGACTGGATCTTGTCAGGCGTACGTCGAACGCTGGGCCTTCAATCCCGGCACGCTCGAATGCGAACAGTTCGTGTACGGAGGTTGCGGAGGGAACGACAACAACTTCGCGACCGCGGCCGCCTGTGAAGCGACTTGCGCCTCACAGTACGCGGACTGCAACCCCCTCTCGCGCGCCCCTGGCTGTCCGTGCGACGCGCCGCGGGATTGCGCTTTCGGCTATTGCTCCAATGCAATCTACGAGCTCACGATGGACGGTTTCCCCGACTGCCCAGCGTCCCCGGTCGGCATCTGCGCCGGTGGAGGCGCGGAGGCGTGCGATTGTCCGCTGGCGGGGGGGCCAGCATTTTGCGCGCCCTGAGCCGCAGCGGCACTGCTCCAGCGTGAGCCCGCGCCGCCCGACAATCACGCGCAGCGTTGCTCGCCAAGTTCGTAAGCCCGAAGCTTGCGGAAGAGCGTGAGCCTTCAAGGCGCCTGCAGCGCTCGTTCCGCGATGGCGTAGAGCTCGTCGGGTGTGAGGGGCAGGGGGTTGCCCTTCATGCTGCTCGCGCGTTGGGCTTTGTCGACCAGATCGGGCAATTCGGATTCGGCGAGGCCGTAGTGCGTGAGCCCCGGGATGCCGAGGTCGCGCACCAGTGCTCCGAGCCAGTCGATGGCGGCCTCCGCCGTGGCAGTGGGGTCGTCGAGCAAGACCTGAGCCACCCGCCCCATGCGCGCCAGGCTGGGGTTCGCGGCGTCGCGCTTTCGGAGCGCCGCAAGGTTCGCGGCAAACACCAGGGGCAACAGCCGTGCGCATACGGCGCCGTGAGGCGCGTCGCACATGCCGCCGATGGGGCCGGCGAACCCATGCACCGCGCCCAGCTTCGCGTTCGCCAGGCTGAGGCCGCCGAACAGGCTGGTCAGCGCCATGCCGGTTCTGGCGTCGAGATCGCTGCCGTCGGCGTGGGCGCGCCGGAGGCAGCGAGCGCCGTGCCGCATGCCTTCGAGCGCGATACCGTCGGTCAACGGATTCGCCGCGCACGATAGATACGGTTCGATGCACTGAGTGAGGGCGTCGAGCCCAGTGGCTGCCGTCGTGGCCGGCGGAACGCTCAGCGTGAGCTCGCTGTCGATGACGGCGAGCCGCGGCAGCATGGAAGCGTCGCGCAGGCTGACCTTGACGCGGTGCTCCGTGGACGCGAGCACCGCGTTTCGGGTCACCTCCGAGCCCGTACCCGCCGTCGTCGGGATGGCGACGCTCGGCAACGCGGGTGCGGCTACGGGCAGCCCGCGCCCCACGACCTCGAGGTAGTCGAGCGGGTTACCGGGATTCGCCAGCAGCAGCGCCACCGCTTTGGCGGCGTCGAGGGCGCTGCCGCCGCCGAAGCCGACGATCAAATCCGCAGCGAACTCACGCCCGCGAGCGACCAAGTCGATCGCCGTCGCCACGCTGGGCTCGCCAGCCACGCTCGCTACACTGCTCGCCATGCCCAGCTCTGTCAGGCGATCGACGAGGGGCGCCGCGCGTTCGGTGCGCCGGCCCGTGACGACCAGCGTGCGCGTGCCGAAGCGGCGAGCATCGCCGAGCGCGGCTCGCAGGCTGCCTGGACCGAACACGATGCGGTTGGCGCTCGAAAACTCGAAGTTCACAGTGCACTCGGCGGGGTCTGCCAGCGGGGTTCTTCGGGGTACAGGGTCTCGTACCGTTCACTCCGACGCGGCTCGGCCATCATGTCGGCCACCGTGTCGCGCCAGCTGCGATAGTGTGCGGTCTCTTTGTGCGCGAGCGGCGCTTCGCTGGTTTTGTAGGCTTCGAGCAGCACGAACTGCGTGGGGTCGCTCTGAGCTTGCAGGACGTCGAAGCGTGCGACGCCCGGTTCTGTCAGGCTGGCCCGGGCGTTTTCGAGCGTGGCACGCAGAAACTCGGCGACGGACTCGGGTTTGACGTGGACGTGGACCTGAACGACGAGCATACGAGCTTCCTTTCTACGATTTCTCTTCGAGGTCGTCTCCGCCGTAGCTGGGGGGGACGGCGCTTTCGTTGGGGGCGGCCGGGTCATCCGTCTCGGTCGCTGCGAGCCGCGAGGTCGTTTCGAAGGTGAACTCGCTGGTGGAGATCCGAAACGACATCCCCGGCTCCAGCCGCACGCGCAAGATGGGGAGGCCGTCGACGAACGTGCCGTTCTTGCTGGCCAGGTCCATCAGGTAGGGCTCCCCCTCGTCGTTGACGATGATGGCAGCGTGCTGGCGCGACACGCCCTGCGCCAGAACCTGAATGTCACAGTCCACCGCACGGCCCAAGATCGTGCGCTCTCCGAGCACGAATCTGGAGCCCTTCAACGGCCCGTCGGTAGCTTTCAACAGCCCAGTCATGGTCCCCCCGTGTGAATCGGCCAGCGGAGTCTGAATCGGCAGCGGATTGTTCCAGAAAGCTTGGTCCGGCAAAAGGGAGCTGTCCCCGCTCTCGAGGCAAGAGCGGTGGGGTCACACGCGCACGAAATGCCGGGCAAGGGATGTTTTTCCGCGGACGCTGGGCTATCGTGGATTTTGGTGCTGAAGGGCTTACCTCTCCCGATCAAGACCTCCCCCGTCAGGCACCGACGTCGCCCTGCTCACCGCCTGCTGCTACCCGGGCTCGTCGGTTTGCTGCTCGCTGGAGAGTCGCTCGCTGGGTGCGCTCGTGCCAAGCGCCCCGCAGAGCCACCCGCGGCCTCTCCCACGCCCGCCATCAGCGCCGCGCCAGCGCTCCCTCCGGGGCTGAATCTGACCGAGCTGGAATCCCTCGAGCACGATCTCGAGCAGAGCGAACAGCGCTTGGACGCAGAACTTGCGCGCAAGCAGCGGCTGGCATCCCAAGCACCACCGCCCGAGGATCCGGCGGCAACCCCGGGTTCCGAGCCGAAGAAGTCGGCGGATTCCGTCGGTGCCGGGGCGCGGGCGGGCACGGCGAACAGCGGCTCCGCCGGCGCGCCCGAGCGCCGCCCGCGCGGCCCCACGCCGGAGTCTCGCCCTTCACCGGCGAGCCCTGAGGCGGGGGAGCGAGGCAGCCCCTGCGATCTCGGGTGTCGGGCGCTCGCGTCCATGCAGCGCGCTCGAGCTCGGATTTGCGACATCGCGGGCCCTGGCCCGCGCTGCCAGGCTGCGACCGAGCGGGTAGTTGCGGCAGGCGAACGCGTGCGCAGAGCAGGTTGCGAATGCCTATCCGGTGAGAACGACTGAGAGGCACCAGCGAGCGCTGCGCGTTCTAGCGGAAATATGTTAGCCAGGGTCACGGAGCCTTGGTGTCTCGCCCTCAGCCAGGCGAAATAGCGACAGCAGTTCGTTCGGGGGTTCATGAATCAATCAGGCCAGAAGGGTCCTCACCCAGAGCGCAGCGAAAAGTGGCGGCTTGCGCCACAGGAGAAGGAAAGCGCCGTCATCGTGCTCTCCGTGGAGCTGACCGTGCTCGAGTTCAACTCGGCAGCGGAGCGCCTTTACGGTCACCGCCGCGACGCGGTGTTGGGTAAGTCATTTCTCGAATTCGTGCCCGTTTCCGATCGCGAGCTCGTGCGTGCCGAGCTCACGCGTATGCTGTCGAGCGGCGAAAGCAAGCCGCTCGAAACTTGGTTGCGCCAGGCGGGCGAGGAAAGAATCATCCAGTGGACGTTGAGCCGCGTGCTCGATGCCGAAGGTGAACCCATCTGCGCCGTGGCCGTCTCCGCGGATCCTTGCTTGGTGACGCGGACCGAAGCCGATCCGGAACAAGCCAGGCTCGATCGAAAGATTCAAGACGCCCAGAAAATGGAGAGCCTGGCCGTGCTCGCTGGCGGTATCGCGCACGACTTCAACAACCTTCTCGTGGGGATTCTGGGGGGCGCCGATCTAGCGCTGCTCAGCTTGCCGCCCACCTCGCCCGCGTGTGAACACCTGGAAATCATCCGTGAGTCGGCGGTGCGAGCGTCCGAGCTCAGCAAGCAGATGCTCGCGTACTCGGGAAAGGGGCAGTTCCTGCTCAAGAAGGTCAGTCTGTCGGACGTGCTCCGCGACACCGTTCACTTGCTCGAAGTGTCCGTCAGCAAACGCGCCGCGTTGAAGTACGATCTCGAGAAGAATTTGCCGCTGGTCGAAGTGGACGTGACTCAAATCCGCCAGCTCACCATGAATTTGGTGACCAACGCCTCCGAAGCGATCGGAGACGAGCCCGGTGTCATCACCATCGTGACCGGCGCGGTCGAGTGCAGCGAAGCCTACCTGAAGGAATGCTACGGCGACTGGGAGCTCAGCGCGGGTCGTTACGTGTACCTGGAGATCTCCGACAATGGTTGCGGCATAGAAGCGGCGGCGAAGAGCCGGATCTTCGAGCCATTTTTCACCACCAAGTTCACTGGCCGCGGCCTGGGCTTGGCTGCGGTGATCGGCATCGTGCGCGGGCACCGCGGCGCGGTGCGCGTCTACAGCGAGCCCGGGCGTGGCACGAGCATCAAGGTGCTGCTGCCGGCCGAGCGCGCTGACCAAGCGCAACGCGAGGCCACGGTGGAGAATCAGCAGCCGGCGCGGCGCGACACGCTGGTGCTGGTGGTGGACGACGATGAAACCGTGCGGATCGTCACGGGCGCGATCCTCGAGCGAGCTGGTTACCGCGTGGTGATGGCCAGCGACGGGCGCGACGCCGTCGACATCTTCACGCGCCGCCAGCACGAGATCGCGTTGGTCTTGCTCGACATGACGATGCCAGTCATGGGCGGCGAGGAAGCGTTTCGCGAGCTGCGGCAGATCCACCCCAGCGTGCAGGTCATTCTTTCCAGTGGCTACAACGAACAAGACGCTACGAACCGCTTCGTGGGCAAGGGGCTCGCGGGCTTCGTGCAGAAGCCCTTCGATGCCAAGACGCTCCTGTCCAAGCTGGACGAGGCGCTCAAGGCCAAGGGCTTCGGTCCCGGTACTGGTGAATGAGGCTCGCGCGAGTCAATCGCACGTCTCCAGCGCGTTCAGGTGGCTGATGTACTCAGGCGGAAGCCCGAAGCGCGTTGCCCCGCGGACCAAGATGCCCTTGTAGTGCCGCGAAGGGTGCACGATTCCGTCGAGCCAATGTTCTGCCTGGACCCGATAGGCCCACGCTTGGATACGCGTGCCCGTGCCGAGCACGGCCTCGGAGAGCGCGCGGCCATAACGGCTCGGATAGCCCTCCTTGCGGTCCAGCGCCGACAACGTGGGGTGATCGACGCATAACGCAACGCCCGGCAGGTCGCTGTCCGCTGGTTCGATGTTGGCCACTCCGCCGCCGCGCGTTTTGGAAAAATGGTTCCAAACCAGCCGATACCCGACGAGTTTCGCCGCCTGGGCTTGCACAATTCTGGCAGGTGGTAAATTGCGCTTCGTCAGCCAGAGACCGAGATCCTCGAGGTCCATGTTGGAACCGTAAGCAAACACCCAGTGCATGACGACAGTGTTTCAGATGGCGTTGGGCCACACAACCCGGACTCGGGTCCAGAGGGCTCGCGCAGCGTGGCGCTGTCCCCGAGCAACGCCGACGCCGTCTCGAGCGTGGTGGACGCGCCCGGGCCGGGGCTCTCGCTGCCCCTCAGCTTGCCCGCGTGGCCCGTCGTACGCTGGGTCCACCCGTCTCTGCGAGACTGGGCCGACGCGCGAAGCTTCGCCCCCGAACGCCGGCTGGGCACGCGACTCGCTGTTCCGTGCGCCGCAGCGTGTGTGCTGGGTGGGTTCGTGTCGGGCTTCTTCGGGTGGCCGACGGGGCTGCTGCACCTGCTCGGCCTCTACCACGTCGTGGAGCGCTTGCTGCCTTGGCTGTCGTTGCGCGAGCAGCGCGCCGATCTGGAAGGGCCCGGCGGACTCGTGCGCGTCAGCGTTTCGCCCGAAGAGCTGGTGGTCGATCGCGGATTTTGCGGAGGATATCGCGAGCCCAGCACGTCGCGGCACCGCTGGCAGGAGCTCCGTGCCTACTACCCGACCCCAGAAGCCCTGGTCGTGATCGTGACAGAGTCGGAGCTCTTGATCTTGCCGCGGGTCGCGTTCACGGAGCACGAATTCGGGCTCGTGACGGCCTTGCTGGGGCACGAGCTCGGCCCCGTTCGCCCCGCGCGCTGGGGGGGGGCGCTACGGCCGATCGCCGTGAGCGCCGTCGTGCTAGTGCTGTGGGCGCTCTGGCAAGCCCAGTTCTGAGGGCTGCCACCGGATCCGAGAGCAGCAACACGGACCGGGGCCGGCGGTACCGACCCCGGCGTGGACGTGCCCTACGGCTTCGCCGGCGCGGGGGCGGGTGCCGGTGTCGCTGGCGGCACCGGTGGCATCACCCCTTTGCTCTGCGGCGCTGGTTTGGCGCCCGGCGTCGCGGGTGCCGGTGTCGGCCCTTTGCTTTGCGGCGCCGGCATGGCGGCGGGTGATGCTGGTTTGTCTTGCATCACCGGGGTGGGGGCGTGCGGAGCGGCGCCGGGCGCGGCAGGCGGCGTCGTGACGGGGGCGGGCGTCGGCGCGGCAGCCACGCCTCCCGGCAGGCTGTGGAACTGCAGCTCGTCCTTCATGAAAAGCGGCACGAGCACACGGTTGCGCTTCGAGTCGTAGCCGATGTCTGCCGGCGATTCGACGCCGCTCACCACTTCTTTGAACTCGGCGCCGGGCTTGCCCTGATAGATCGCCTTCGCCTCCCAGCTGGACACCAAGACGGAGCCGTCCTGAGCTTTGACGATGCCGTCGAGCGAGCCTTTGGGCAGGTTCTGCGCCTGCTCTTTCTTGCCGTCCTTCGTGAGGTAGTAGAGCTCGTTGTTCCCGTAGTTGATGACCCAGGTGCCGTTTTCGTCAGCCAACAGCCCGTTGGGCCAACCCATGCCCTTGTCCTTCTTGACGGCCTTGGCTTGCATGTTGGTGACGACGAACACGCCGTCGCTATTGGTGGGCTCGGCGCCATTATCGCCGAACTTCAGGCCGCTGTCGGAGATCCACACGCCTTTGCCGTTGGCGTTGGGACTCACGTCGTTCAGGAACGTGGCCCCCCCGACGCCGACGTTGCCCAGTGATTTGCCGGTCTTACGATCGAAGAGCCGCACCCATTTGATGTCGGCGACGTAGAGCACGTTCCCGGCGATCGCCATGCCCTTGGGCGCGTCCAGCTTCGTGCCCTGTTTGGTGCCGTCAATCCATTTCAGCTCGAGCACGGTGCCCTCGGGAGAGACCTTCGAGATGAAGCCGTTGCCGTCCGCGGCTCCTGGCGGTCCGTTGACGTTGCTCACCAAGTACACATCCTCGTCAGCCACGTACAACACGGATTCAGGGGTCTTCAGGCCCACGTCCTTGACGATCACCGGCGGCGGCAGCTGCGGCGCTTCGGCGACGGGTGCTGGGGCTTGCTCCTCCGCGGGGGTGGGCGCAGCGATTGGAGCGGGTGGAGGTGGTGCCGAAGGTGGCGGTGCCGGGGGCTCGGCGGGCGCACACCCGACCACCCAGCAGATACCAAGCGTAGCGGCGAGCAACCGCTCGCGAACCACGAAACCAATAGAACGCGTCTCCGTCATGACGGAACCTCCTCCTGTGTTGTTGAAGGCCCGCAGCGTAGACGATGGGTGCAGCGCACTGCAACTGCTCGTGCCGAAATCATGCCGGCAAGGTTTCCAAATGATTAAATTCTACGAGGACTTGGCAGGGGGGCCGGAGGGGCCGTCGAAAAGCTTCCATCGATCCGAAAAATCCCGCGCGACCGCTGCCGAAGCCGGCGCCATTGGTATTAGACTCGCCGCGTGCCTCCACTCCAGCAGCTAAGCATCCCGGTCTCAGAACTCAGCCTCGACAAGGACGCCTTTCGAGACAGCTTCGTTCACCACGTTCAACATACCCAGGGCAAACACCCGAAGGTCGCTACCAAACTCGACAAGTTCTACAGCCTGGCTCGCACGACGCGCGACCGCCTGTTCGATCGCTGGACGCGCACGTGGCAAGAACGTATCCAGACCAAGCCCAAGCACGTCTACTACCTGTCCCTCGAGTATCTGCTCGGTCGCTTGATGTCGGACAGCTTGCACAGCCTGGGCGTCTACCGGGAAGCCGCGCAAGCGCTCAGCGAGCTCGGCATCGACATCGAAGAGGTGCTCGCCGAAGAGCGTGACCCCGGACTCGGCAACGGCGGTTTGGGCCGGCTCGCCGCGTGCTTCATGGACTCGATGGCGACGCTGGGGATTCCGGCGATGGGCTACGGCATGCGCTACGACTACGGCATCTTCCGCCAGGATATCATCGGCGGCGAGCAACACGAGAACCCCGATCTCTGGTTGCAGTTCGGTACGCCGTGGGAAGTGGGCCGCCCCGAGCGCATTTACGACATCCACTTCGGCGGCCGCGTCATTCAGTACACCGACTCGAGCGGTCGCCCCGTGCACGAGTGGGTGGACACCGTGCCCGTGCGGGCGATGGCCTACGACTACCCGCTCCCGGGCTACGGCAACGATCAGGTGAACACGCTGCGTTTGTGGGGAGCCAAGGCTACGCGCGACTTCGACATCCACTACTTCAACGCCGGCGACTACCAGAAAGCCGTCGAGCGGCAGAGCTCGGTCGAGAACATCACGCGCGTGCTGTACCCGAACGACCACTTGGTGCAGGGCAAAGAGCTGCGGCTGAAGCAGCAGTACTTCCTGGTGTCGGCGACGCTTCAGGATGCGCTACGACGCCACTTGGAGTTGTTCGAGAGCCTCGACTCGATTCCAGACAAAATCGCGTTCCAGCTGAACGATACGCACCCGGCGTTGGCCGTGGCCGAGTTGATGCGGCTTTTGTGCGATCAGTACGGTTACGGCTGGGGCAAGGCCTGGGAGATCGTGCGCGGTTCGATCAACTACACCAACCACACGCTGATGCCCGAAGCTCTCGAGAAGTGGCCGGTCTGGTTGCTCGAGCGAGTGCTGCCTCGTCACTTGCAGATCATCTATCAGATCAATCACCTATACCTCGAGCAGGTGCGCGCCAGCTTCCCAGGCGACGAAGCGCGTATCCGTCGGATGAGCGTGATCGGCGAAGAAGACGAGAAGGCCGTTCGCATGGGTAACCTCGCGGTGATGGGCAGCGGCAAAGTCAACGGCGTCTCGGCGCTGCATTCCCGCTTGCTGCGCGATATGCTGTTCAAGGACTTCAACGATTTCGAGCCCGGCAAGTTCACCAACCAGACGAACGGGGTCACGCCGCGCCGCTGGCTCTTGAAATGCAATCCCGAGCTCGCGGCGCTCATCAGCGACAAGATTGGCTCGGGCTGGGTGCGCCGCCTGGACGACCTCGAGGGGCTCATCCCCTACGCTACTGATCCACAGTTTCAGCGCGATTTTCGCGCCATCAAGCAGCGTAACAAGCAGCGCTTGGCCGCCGAGTTGGCTCGCCAGCACGGCATCGAGCTGAACCCGGAGTTCATCCTGGATTCGCAGGTGAAGCGGCTCCACGAGTACAAGCGGCAGCTTCTGAACATCCTGCACGTCGTCTCGCTCTACCTTACCTACCGCCAAGACCCCGGCCGGAAGGTGACGCCGCGCACGTTCTTGTTCGCAGGCAAGGCGGCGCCCGGGTACGAAGCCGCCAAGCGTGTCATTCACCTGATCAACACGGTCGCGCGGGTCGTGAATTCGGATCCTGCGGTGCGTGACAAGCTGCAGGTGGTGTTCGTGCCCAACTACAATGTGACGTGGGCCGAGCTCATCATGCCGGCGACCGAAGTCTCCGAACAGATCTCGACCGCGGGCATGGAGGCCTCCGGGACCGGGAACATGAAGTTTGCGCTGAACGGGGCCCTGACCATCGGTACCCTCGACGGTGCCAACGTCGAAATTCGCGAAGCGGTCGGCGCCGAGAACTTCTTCCTGTTCGGGCTCACCACGGAACAAGTGCTCGCCACGCGCGCGGCGGGCTACGACCCGCAGTACATCTATCACTCCGAGCGACCCGTGCGCGAAGCCGTGGACGCCATCCGCGCAGGTTTCTTCCTGCCTGAGCTGACCGATCGCTTCCAGCCGATCGTGAACAGCCTATTGAACGGGGATCACTACCTGATTTTGGCGGATTTTCTCAGCTACAAGAGCTGCCACGACGCGGTGTTGACGGCCTACGGGGACGTCGATTCCTGGACGCGAAAATCCATCTTGAATGTGGCCAAAATGGGCCCATTCTCGAGTGATCGCACGATCTTGGGATATTCGAGCGAGATCTGGAAGACGCGCGCGACCACACCTCCGGACGGGCAGCGCTAGCCCGGGCCCGGAGGCGAAATTCGGCTGGCTTTCGCTCCGCATTTCGCTCGCGGGTGAGAGCGTGTATGAGGCTCCGGTCATGCAGCTCAAATACGGTTGTAACCCGCATCAAACATTCGCCAGCCTCGAGCCCATCGGCGAAGCGCCGGTCGCGCTCTTGAACGGCACGCCCTCGATCATCAACCTGCTCGACGCGCTCAATGCTTGGCAGCTCGTGAGCGAGGTGCGTCAAGCGTTGAACACGCCTGCGGCGGCCAGCTTCAAGCACGTGTCGCCGGCGGGTGCCGCGGTTGCGGTGCCGCTCGATGCGGAGCTCGTCAGCGCGTACGAGGTGGATCCCGCGAAGCTCAGCCCAGCGGCTCTCGCCTACGTGCGCGCCCGTGGCGCTGACCCGAAGAGCTCGTTCGGTGACTTCGTTGCGCTTTCAGAGCCCGTGGACGACGCTACGGCGGAGTTCCTGAAAGGCGTGGTTTCAGACGGTATCATCGCGCCGGACTACTCCGCGAGCGCGCGCGCCACGCTGGCTGCAAAAAAGCAGGGCGCGTTCATCGTGATGCAGGCGGACCCCGGTTTCATGCCGCCTGCGCGCGAGACCCGCGAGATCTTCGGCGTACGGCTGACCCAGTCGCGCAACAATCGGGTGTTCACGCTCGACGATCTGAATGACGTCGTCGTCGGGTCGCTGAGCGAAGCGGCGCGGCGTGACTTGGTACTCGGCTACACGACCCTGAAGTACACTCAGTCGAACTCGGTGGGCTACGCCGTGGGTGGCCAGATGATCGGCATCGGTGCCGGGCAGCAGTCGCGCGTCGACTGCACCAAGCTCGCTGGTCAAAAAGCGGATACCTGGCAGCTCGGACGTCACCCCAAGGTGCTGGGGCTGCGCTTCAAGGCCGGTCTAAAGAAGCAGGACCGCATCAACTGGCGCATCCGTTACATCGAGGGGGACCTCACACGCTACGAAGCCAGCGCATTCCAGGATGCGCTGGAGACGCCAGCCGAAGCGCTCACGGAGCGAGAGAAGAGCGAGTTCCTCGCGAGCGTGAGTGAGGTGTGCATGGTGTCGGACGGGTTCATCCCGTTCCGCGACAACATCGATCACGCCCAGCGCCATGGCGTGAAGTACATTGCGCAACCAGGCGGTTCGACTCGTGACGCGGACATCCTCGAGGCCTGCCGCGAATACGACATTTCGATGGCCCACACGCATATTCGCGCTTTCCACCACTGACGGACTGACAGGCTGAGCGTCCTTCGACCGTTCCCCGTCGCGGAGCGCACGCTTGAGCTGTGCCCCGAGGCTGTCTAGAGTGGCCGCTGCATGTCGCTCGTCGTTCTGCTGCTGTTGCCGTTCGTGGGCAGCCTGGTCACTGCAGTGCTGTCGACGCGAGCACGAACCGTGCTGGCGGGCTGTGCGGGGTCGGTGGCGACAGTGTTGGCGATCTGGGTCGTCAGCCTGTTCCCGCGTGTGAGCGCGGGCGGCGCGATCCGCGAGACAGTGTCTTGGGTTCCGTCCCTTCAGCTCGAGCTCGTCATACGCATCGACGGCCTCGCGTGGATGTTCGCCCTACTCGTGACCAGCATCGGCGCGCTGGTTTGCCTCTACGCCCGCTACTACATGTCGCCCGAGGATCCGGTCGCCCGCTTCTATGCGTACTTTCTCGCGTTCATGGGGGCGATGCTCGGCGTCGTCGTCGCGGGGAATCTGATTCAGCTCGTGATCTTCTGGGAGCTGACGAGCCTGGTTTCGTTTTTGCTCATTGGTTACTGGCATCACAGGAGCGACGCGCAACGGGCCGCGCGGATGGCGCTGGCCGTGACCGGGGCGGGCGGCCTGTCGCTGCTCGGGGGGGTCGTCGTTTTGGGACACATCGTCGGCAGCCATGACCTCGACGTGGTGCTGGCCTCCGGTGACCTGGTCCGAAGTCATCCGCTCTACCCGCTCGCGCTCGTGCTCATCGTGCTCGGAGTGTTCACCAAGAGCGCGCAGTTCCCGTTTCACTTCTGGTTGCCCCAGGCAATGGCAGCACCGACTCCAGTGTCCGCGTACCTGCATTCGGCGACCATGGTGAAGGCAGGCGTCTTCTTGCTCGCGCGGCTCTGGCCGGTTCTTTCCGGGACGGAGGCGTGGTTCTGGCTGGTCAGCGGCGCCGGGGTGACGACGCTGTTGTTCAGCGCTTACACCGCGATGTTCCAGAACGATCTCAAGCGCGTGCTTGCCTATTCGACGCTGAGTCACCTCGGTCTCATCACGCTGCTGTTCGGTCTAAACAGCGCGCTCGCAGCGGTCGCCGGGGTGTTCCACATCATGAATCACGCGACCTTCAAGGCGTCGTTGTTCATGGCCGCGGGTATCGTCGATCATGAGACCGGCACGCGTGACATCCGCCGCCTGAACGGTCTGATGCGCAGCATGCCCCGCACGGGCATGCTGGCGCTGGTAGCGAGCGGCGCCATGGCCGGGGTGCCCTTGCTCAACGGCTTCCTGTCGAAGGAGATGTTCTTCGCCGAGACGGTATTTCTGTCTTCGCACCGTTGGGTGGAGCGGGGGCTGCCGCTGCTGGCGACCGTCGCTGCGATCTTCGCTGTCGTCTACTCGCTGCGTTTCGGCTACGACATCTTCTTCGGCCCGCCTTCGACCGACCTGCCTCGGCAACCGGAAGAGCCCCCGCGCTGGATGCGGACGCCCGTCGAGCTTTTGGTGCTCGCTTGCTTGGTCGTCGGCGTCGCTCCAGGGCTTGCGATAGGGCCTGCGCTCGCGGCGGCGGCCCGTCCCGTCGTCGGTGGAGTGCTCCCGGACTACGACCTTGCCGTGTGGCACGGCGTGAACGCACCGCTCGTGATGAGCCTGGTCGCCATCGTAGGGGGTATCGCAGGCTACCTCTGGCTGCGACGGCAGCAGGCCCTGGGGCGCCTCCAGACGGCTCCTTTCATCGATCGGTTCGACACCAGACGCAGGTTCGAGAGCGGGCTCATCGGGCTCACGCGCTTCTCTCGAAGCATCCTCCGGCGCATCAGCGCGCGGTCCTTACAGCTACAGATGAGCTCCATCGTCGCGGTCGCGTTCGTGCTCGGTCTCTTCGCGGCGCGGGGTGTCCCTCTCGAGTGGGGCGATCGACAGCGGCTACCGGCCTCGTACGCGTTCCTGAGCTTCTGGTGCATTGGAATGGCCTGCGCCGTCGGCGCGGCGGTGATGGCGAAGTTTCACCGGATGGTGGCGATCACGTTGATGGGAGGCGCGGGCCTGGTCACCAGCCTCACCTTCGTGTGGTTCTCGGCACCGGATCTGGCGTTGACGCAGATCGTGGTGGAAGTGGTGACCACCATCCTCTTCCTGTTGGGGCTGCGTTGGCTCCCCATGCGCTACGAAGAAGCTCCGAGACGAGTCACGCTGGGCGACAGGGCCAGGCGCGCACGCGACCTGCTCCTCGCCGTGGCCGCCGGCGGCGGGCTGGCGACGCTGTCGTACGCGATGCTGACCCGACCCGCACCCCACAGCATTTCGCCGTTTTTCCTCAGCCGCGCGCTGCCGGAGGGGGGCGGCTCCAATGTCGTCAACGTCATGCTCGTCGACTTTCGTGCCCTCGACACCATCGGCGAAATCACCGTGCTGGGCGCCGTCGCCCTCACCGTGTACGCGCTCTTGCGCCGGTTTCGGCCGCCGACCGAGAGTATCGCGCCGCCCCAGCAACAGGCCTCGTTGCCGCCCGACGTCAGCACCGATCTCGTGAAGCCGCGCGCGACCGCCGCCGCGGCAGGCGGGTACATGATGGTGCCGTCGATGATCGCGCGACTGCTGCTACCCTTTTCGTTCGTCGTGGCCGCGCACTTCTTCTTTCGCGGGCACAACCAGCCGGGTGGTGGTTTCGTTGCCGGGCTGGTCGTCGCGATCGGTTTCCTCAGCCAGTACATCTTCTCCGGGACGCGCTGGGTCGAGGGGCGCGCGCGGCTGCGCCCGCCGCTCTGGATCGCCGTCGGGCTGCTGCTGGCTTCTGTGACGGGCCTGGGCGCGGTCGCGCTCGGCTACCCGTTCCTCACCACCCACACGGCGCACGTCACCCTGCCGCTCGTAGGAGAGGCGCATCTACCGAGCGCTACCTTCTTCGACCTCGGCGTGTTCGCGGTGGTGGTGGGGGCGACCCTCCTGATCCTGACGGCGCTCGCGCATCAGTCGATCCGAGCTCACCGGCGACCACCGCAGAGTTCCCCTGCGGCGGGCAGCGCGAGGGCGGACTGAGTGGAGGCCGTCCTCGCGCTCGTCATCGGAGTGCTCGCGGGCGCCGCAGTTTGGCTCGTGCTGCGCCCGCGCACTTTCCAGGTGGTCATGGGGCTCACGTTGCTCTCCTACGCGGTGAATCTTTTCATCTTCAGTGTCGGCAGCCTGTTTCTCGACAAGCCGCCGATCGTGCGCCCGGGCGTTCCGGCGGACCTCGAGCACTATACCGATCCGATGCCACAATCTCTCGTCCTCACCGCCATCGTCATCGGGTTCGCCACCACGGCGCTTTTCCTCGTCGTGTTGCTCGCCTCGCGCGGCCTCAGCGGCAACGACCACGTCGACGGCAGTCGGGAGGATCCGTGAGTCAGCTCCTCGCTCACCTGATCATCGTTCCGATCGTGTTGCCGCTCGTGAGCGCGGCCCTGCTCTTGGTGCTGGGGGACAAGCGTCCACGCGCCAAGTCACTGGTCAACTTGTGCGCCACCTTGCTCTGCCTAGTAGCGGCCATCGCCATACTGCGAAATGCCAACGCTGCGCCGGACACGGCGGGCGTCTACCTCGGGTCGAACTGGGATGCTCCCTTCGGCATCGTGCTCGTCGCGGATCGACTGTCTGCGCTGATGCTGGTGCTGGTAGGCGTCGTGAGCTTCTGCGCGGCGCTGTACGGCGAGGCAGCGTGGGCACGCGTCGGGGTGTACTTTCACCCGCTATTTCAAATCCAGCTCATGGGTCTGAACGGCGCCTTTCTTACCGGAGACCTCTTCAACCTGTTCGTGTTCTTCGAGGTGATGCTCGCGGCGTCCTACGGTCTGCAGCTGCACGGGTCCGGTAGGCCGCGGGTGAGCGCCGGCCTGCACTACATCGCCGTGAACCTGCTGGCCTCGTCGCTGTTCTTGATCGGCCTGGCGGTGCTCTACGGTGTCGTGGGCACGCTCTCGATGGCGGACGTCGCCGCGAAGTTTGCGCTGGTGCCGGCGGGTGACCGCGGGCTGCTGCACGTCGGTACGGCCATCCTCGCGGTTGCCTTTCTGATCAAGGCGGCGATCTGGCCGCTGAATGCGTGGCTGGTGCCGGCCTATGCTGCTGCGAGCGCGCCGGTCGCGGCTCTTTTTGCGCTGATGACCAAGGTGGGCATCTACGTGCTCATCCGACTGTGGACGTTGTTCTTCGCGGAGGGCAGCCCGTCCGCGCACTTCGGCGCCCCCGTGTTCCTCTACATGGGCCTCGCGACGATCGCAGTCGGAGCTTTGGGTCTCTTGTCCTCGCTCCGGCTGGGCCGCGTCGCCGGCTTCTCCGTGCTGGTTTCTTCCGGCACCCTGCTGGCGGCGCTCGGCATGGGCGTTGCCTCGGTGACGTCGGCCGCGCTCTTCTATATGCTGAGCGCTACGCTGGCGGTGAGTGCACTGTTTCTGCTGGTCGAGCTGGTGGAGCGGATCGGGAACGACGGGCCATCAGAGTTGCCGGAACGTGACATCGAGCTGGACCCGGACACGAACCTGGACGACGAGGAGGGGCCACTCGTCGGCAGGGCGTTGCCGGTCTCGACTGCGCTGCTCGGCCTAACCTTCATGGTGTGCGCCTTGCTCGTCGCAGGTTTGCCGCCGTTGTCGGGATTCGTCGCCAAGGTATCGTTGCTGACTGCCGTTCTGGGGGCCGGCGGCGCAGCAGGCGCGTTCGCGTCCGCTCCCTGGTGGATCATCGGGCTCTTGCTGCTCTCGGGACTCAGCGCCGTCATTGCACTCTCGAGAACGGGCATTCGCCACTTTTGGGCGACGGGCAGGCGCCAAGCACCCCACATGAAAGACGTCGAGGCTGCTTCGGTCTTGATGCTGGTCTTTTCATGCGTGCTGCTCACGGTCTTTGCAGAGCCCGTCCTGCGCTATACCAGCGCTACCGCGGCCGGCTTGCACGCGCCGACCGGGTACATCACCAGCGTGCTGTCCAAGAAGGCTCGCGTAGGGCCGACGCGCGCCTTGGTCGACGCGGGAGGCTCACCGTGAGCCGCTTGCGAAGGCTCGTGCCCGCGCCGCTCGCCTCTGTGGTTCTGCTGGCGTCGTGGCTGGCGCTCGCGCGTTCCGTCAGCGTGGCCCACGTGCTCTTGGGCCTCGGCTTGGCGCTCGTGGTTCCATGGCTCACCTCGAAGCTGCGCGCCACGAGTGTGCACGCGCAAAAGCCGCTCACCATCGCGCGGTTCGTGATTACCGTGGCGTACGACGTGCTGGTCTCGAACGTCGTGGTCGCGTCGGGCGTCGTAACGTGGCGCTGGCGGCGCCCTCGATCGAAGTTCGTGGTCGTGCCGCTCGAGCTGCGCGATCCGGTGGGGCTGGCAGCGCTGGCCATGGTGACCACGATCGTTCCGGGCACCGTGTGGTCCGAGCTTGCGCTCGATCGCGGCGCCTTGCTGCTCCATGTGTGGAACGTTGGTGAAGAGCAAGCGTTCGTCGCGCGCTTCAAGGCTCGCTACGAGAAACCTCTCAAGGAGATCTTCGAATGAGCGCACTGCTCTCTGGTGCCATCGATTTTGCCCTCGGGTGCTACTCCGTGGCGTCGGTGTTGGTTCTAGCGAGGTTGATCCGAGGCCCGCGCGCGCAAGATCGCGTGTTTGCTCTCGATCTTCTCTATCTCCACGCGCTCTTGGTGATGCTGGTGTTGGGCATACGACATCGAAGTGACGTGTACTTCGACGTCGCGCTGTTGATCGCGCTGTTCAGCTTCGTGAGCTCGTCCGCGATGGCGAAGTTCGTGCTGCGAGGTGAGGTGATCGAATGACTGCAGAGGTTGCGGGCTGGGTCGAGGCCACGGTCGCCGTGTTGCTCGTGCTCAGCGGGGTGTTCGTCCTGATCTCCGCCGTCGGATTCGCGCGGCTACAGGACTTTTTCCTGAGGATGCACCCGCCGGCGCTTGCTTACACGGTGGGGAGCTGGTGTGTGACCCTAGCGGTCGTCTTGTACTTCTCGATGCTGGAAGGCAAGCTGGCCCTCTACCCCTTGCTGATCACCGCACTGCTCGGTGTGACGGTGCCCGTGACCACGGTGCTGCTGGCGCGCGTGGCGCTGTTTCGCCGTCGTTCCGCGCGGGTCGCCGACACGCCGTCACCCCTCACTCGGCCCCGGGCCTCCTGAAGGATGCATCGGCGCCGCGGGCAACGGCCGGCGGCACGACGAGCACGTCGCACTTCGCATCGCGCAGCAGGTCGCCGGCGATGGTCCCTAGAAAGACGTGGGCGGCGCGGGAAAAGGCACGGGTGCCCAAGAGCAGCAGATCGGTCTCGGACTTCTTCATGACCCGCTCGACGACGACGTGAGGCGAGCCATAGCGGACGTGCATTTTCCAGGCAGGTGCGTCTTTCTGCGGGACCCCCAACTTGCTCAAGCTCGTGGCGAGGAGCTTCGCCAACCTCTCGGCAGTCTCGACCTGAAGTTCGCTCTTTTCCCCCGCCGCTTCGTCTTCGGCGAGGCTCGGATACACTAGCCCCCCATACGGAAGGTCGTAGGCGTGGACCACAGCGACCCGCGGGCGCGGCGGCGGAATCGTGAGCAGCATCAGTCGTATGACCTCTTGGGCTGCCCGATCGAAGTCGAGCGCGAGCGCCGGTCGGCTATAGGCCAGCCGCGGCGGTTGCCGCACCACGAGCACGGGCAGTCGCGCTTGCCGAACGACGCGCTCGGCAGTGGCACCCAGGAACGCCTCCCGCAGGATGCGTCCGCCGCCTCGACCCATGACGATCAACTCTGCCTTCACCTTCTGGGCACGAGCACTGATTCCCTTCACCGGTGTGCCGACCTCTACTAGCGGTTGGATGCTGACGTTCTTGGGGAGCGATTTGCGCAAGTGTCGCACCTCGCTGGCTATTGCTTTGTAAGCGTCGCGTTCGGCATCCTTCCTGGCGGGTGCTGGTAGGCCCTCGGGAACCACGTGCAAAATCGTCACCCGCGCGTCCTCGGCCAGCGGCAGCAATGGGACACGGCCTAGCACGCGATCCGAGTTCGGTGTCAGGTCCACGGGTACGAGCAAGGAGCGAAACGAACTGCGCTTCGTCGGGTTCGCCTTCATAGAACACTCTCTACCTCGAAATGGGTCAGAAGGCGACCGGCTCTTCTGTCGTACCACGGACCGGTGAGCTGCTCGGAATGCAGTAGAGCGGCGTGCGGCGGCGGGCCGCGGCGGGGGATTCGTGACAGAATCGAGGGGTGAGTGAAGCCAAAGAAGTGTCCCAGGCTCGCGCTTTGCTTCGGCGCGCGGTGCCCGGTCTCAGCGAGCGCGCGCAAGTCGAGCTCGCCATAGAGTTGGCGCATGCGCTGCTGCAGGCGAGCCAACTGCTCGCGACGCGCGCCGAGCAAGCCAAGGCAGCTCGTTTGCAGGCGCTGATGGACGATGAGCGGGGGCAGATGTTCGCGACGGCGATCACCGACAGAGTGCACCGAAGCAAGAGCGGCGCTCAGCTCGTGCGGCAAGTCAGGTCGCTGGTATCGGAGTTCGGCATCCCCCGCTCCCTGGAGCAGCTCGATCGCCTCGAACTCCGGGCGCTGATGAGTTTCGGTTCATCGTTGCCAGAGCTCACCGCGGCGGCGGTGCGCCAGCGCATCTATCACGACGCGAGCCCCTACATCGTGCCTGCGGACGCAGAGGTGCTCGGGCAGTACCTGCAGCGCATGGCGGGGCAGAACGTGCGTGTCAACGTGAACCATTTGGGGGAAGAGGTGCTCGGTGAGCGCGAAGCCGAGCGCCACCTGGCGGCATACCTCGACCTCTTGGAGCGGCCGGAGGTCAGCACGATCAGCGTGAAGATATCGTCGCTGTACAGTCAGCTGCGCCCGCTCGCTTGGGAGCATTGTTTGCGCGTGCTCGAGGCCCGCCTCCGGCTGATCTACCGGAAGGCCGTCGCAGCTGACGAGCCCAAGCTCGTGTATCTGGACATGGAATCGTACCGAGACCTGGCGATGACCGTCCACTTGTTCACGCGCGTGCTCGAAGACGGCGAGTTCGAGCGCCTCACCGCCGGCATCGTGCTGCAGGCCTACGTTCCCGACTCCTTTTGGTACCAGCGGCAGCTGACCGAATGGGCGCGCGCGCGGGTTGCCCGCGGCCACGCGCCGATTCGAGTCCGCATCGTGAAAGGCGCGAACCTCGCGATGGAGCGGCTCGAGGCGTCGCACCGCGGCTGGCCGCTGTGTACCTACTCGAGCAAGCTCGAGGTGGACGCCAACTACAAGCGCCTGTTGACGTACGCCTGCGACCCCGAGCACGCCGCAGCAGTGCGCCTCGGTGTGGCGAGTCACAACCTCTTCGATCTGGCATTCGCGCTGGTGCTGCGCCAGTGCCGGGGCGTGACCGATTGGGTCGAGCTCGAGATGCTCGAAGGCATGGCGCAGTCCCTCCGGCGTGCATTGCAGCTGGTGGCTGGTAGCGTGCTGGTCTACGCGCCCAGCGTCGACGAGAAGAATTTCCCCGCGGCCGTTGCCTATTTGGTGCGTCGCCTGGACGAGAACACGGGTGAGGACAACTTCCTGCGTCACAGCTTCGGAATGCAAGCAGGCGATCAGCGCTTTACGGAGCAAGCCGACGCGTTCGCGCGCGCCTTCGAGGTCATCGAACGCACGTCGACAGCGCCGGCAAGGGGTAACGGTCGTCGCGAGCTCGAGCTTTCCGCGCCCCGGCCGACGTTCGTCAACGAACCCGACACCGACTTCACGAGCTCCGGCAATCGCGGCTGGATCGAAGCGGAGCTCGCGCGCGTCCACGCCCTGCAGCTGGAGCTCGAGCTTCCTGGCAGCGCCGAAGCTCTGGGCAGCCTCGCCCGAGTGAGCGGCTTCGACCCTTCGCGCCCGGGCCACGTCCCGTACACTTACCCCTTGCTCGATCGGGCGCGGCTGGAACGGGTGATCGAGCGCGCGGTCGAAGGCGCGGCTCAGTGGGCGAAGGCCGGTGTTCGAGAGCGGTGCCAGATCGTGCTCGCGATAGCCGACGCCTTACGTGGCGCACGCGCGGAGCTCGTGGCCCACATGCTGCTCGACGCGGGCAAGCGCGTCGAAGAGGCCGACGCGGAGGTCTCGGAGGCGATCGACTTTGCCGAGTACTACGCGCGCCAGTTCGAACGCCTCGACGAATGTTTCGAGACACGCCCCAAGGGGGTGGTGGTGGTGACGCCACCCTGGAACTTTCCCTTGGCGATCCCGCTGGGGGGAGTCGCGGCCGCGCTGGTGGCCGGCAACAGCGTGATCTTGAAGCCGGCACCGGAAACGGTTCTGGTCGCGGCCACGCTGGTGCGGCTCTGTCACCGCGCCGGCGTGCCCGAAGCGGTGCTTCAGTTCGCGTGTGCCGAAGACGAAGTCGCCAGCGCCCTGATCATCGATCGCCGCGTCGCCAGCGTGGTGCTGACGGGCGCCACCGCAACCGCGCAGCTCTTCTACCGGCTGCGCCCGGGGCTGGACTTGATCGCGGAAACGGGCGGCAAGAATGCGATCTACGTTTCCGCAATGAGTGACCACGATCAGGCGTGTCGCCAGGTGGTGCATTCCGCATTCAGCCACGCGGGGCAGAAGTGCAGCGCCTGCAGTCTCTTGATCCTGGAACGCGAGCTGTTTCACGACGCGGGCTTCCGAGCACAGCTGGTCGACGCCAGTCGCAGCTTGCTCGTCGGTTCGGCGTGGGTGCTCGAGAACTTCGTGACGCCGCTGATCCGTCCGGCGTCGGGAGCGCTCGCGGCCGGGATCAGCGAGCTGGAGCGGCGGGAAGAGTGGGCGCTAGAACCGCAGGTCGATGCAGACAACCCGCGGCTCGTGAGCCCTGGCATTCGCTGGAACGTCGCTCCGGGGAGCTTTGCACACCGCACGGAGCTGTTCGGCCCCGTGCTCTCGGTCATGGTCGCCAACAACGTGGCGCAGGCGCTGGAGCTGATCCACCAAACCCCTTACGGGCTCACGAGCGGCGTGCAATCGCTGGACCCGAGCGAATGCGCTGCGTTCGCAGACGGCGTCGACGCGGGGAACGTTTACATCAACCAAGGCGTGACCGGTGCCGTGGTGGGCCGGCAACCTTTCGGTGGCCGGAACGCCTCCGGATTCGGACCCGGCGGCAAGGCAGGCGGCCCCAATTACGTCGCGCAGTTCTGCCACATCGGCGCGCGCCGGCAGCACGTTCAGGCGCCAGCGCTGAGCCGCGGTCCGCGGCAAATGGGAGCCGCATCGCTGCGGCACGTCGACGTCGCGAGAGCTCCGGTCGACGAGCTCCGCGAACTGGCAGGCGCGTTGGCACCCACCGAGTTCGAGGTCTTCGAGAAGCGGCTGCGCAACTACCGCGAGGTGTTCGAACTCGAGTTCGCCCGGATCCATCCGCAGGACGAAGTCTTGGGCGTGCACAACCTGCTCCGCTACCAAGCGGGCCGTGTGATCCTGTACCTGCCCTCCAAATGCGCGGCGCTCGACGCCTTGAGCTGTCTCGCGGCGGCTCGCATCGCCAACGCCGAACCCGTCGTACTGATGAGCGCTGAGCTCAGCACGCGCCCGGTGTTTCGCGAACTCGCCGAGCGTGCGCAGATCTGCGAGTCGGCCGGTGTCGTGAGCGAGGTCGCACGCCGCCGCAGGAGCCAGCGGCTCCGTTGTCCGGGAGCTCCGCCCAAGGCGCTGTGGACGCTGCCGGCAGAGCTCGCGCTGTCGATCGCCGCCGGCCCCGCCCACGACGATGGCTACGTCGAGCTCAAGTGCTACCTCAACGAGCAGTCCGTGAGCGTCAGCTACCATCGCTACGGCAACCTGAACCAGCCCCAGGTCCCCGGACTGCCGCGACGGGCGCCGGAATCGAGTCGCTGACGTCTGCGGCCACGCTGGGTTCGGGCCTTTGGCCGGGGATCGCGCGTGGGGGCCGCTCACGCTAGATTTTCTACCGATCCAGGGCCGAACAAAGGTAACCACGGGGTCATGGCATCGGCCAGTTCCCAGGAAAGCGCCCCCGGCGCGCGCTCGGTAACGACGCTCGAGGACGAGCTCAGCCGACAGGATCAGGCGCTCGTCGATCTGTCGCACTCGGGCGCCGTCGCGGTTTCACTAGTGCATTGCCCGACCGAGAACCACGAGGCAGCGCTGGTGAGAAAGCTCGCTCAGCGGGCCCGCAGCCAGGGTTTCGCGACAGCCCAGGTCTCGCTCCTCGAAGCTCCTCTCGACACCTTCGAAGAGCTCGTGCGAGTCATCGTCGAGAACCTGTTTGCGCCCGGGGCTTCCCGCGCGGGCGGGCTCCTGCAGCTCTTGGATCGCTACTTCGAACGCCGGGGCACGCGCGCGGCGCAGCGTTTCAGCGAGGCAGCCGCCGAAGCGGGCGCGCACGGCGATCTCACGGCGCTGTGCTTGGCGTATCTGGAGTCGGATGAGGAAGCCCGCGCCGAGATCCGCGCGTATCAGGCGTGGTTGGACGGGACCGAGCCGGGGCGAAGCAGCAAAAACCCCAATGTGCGAGCCGCGCTCAACGCGCACACGGCACACCGCGCCCTCGGCGAGTTGAGCCGCATCGCCCAGGCGCTCGGGGGCACCGGGCTCGCCGTTTACCTGCACGACGGAGCTGCGCTGACGAAGCGCACCAGTCGCCAGCGCGAGAAGGCCTACACGGTGTTGCGGGAGCTCGTCGACAACTTCGACACTGGCAACGGTGCCATGGCCACCCGGATCCTGATCACGGGCACCGAACGCCTGTTCGAGGGCCCGCGTTCCCTCGGCACCCTGGCCCCGCTGCTCGCGCGGCTCGAGATCGCGTCACCTGCGGAACCGCCGCCGCCCCACCGCTCCTGGACGTCGCTCGTGCGCGACCCGTACGAGTACGTGCACCGGCGCGTGTCCCGCGCGCCCGACACGAAGCGGGCCGCGTTGCGGACGCTTATCCGGATCTCGCAGGGGCTGCCCCCGCTGGAGGCGGTCACCTCGATGAGCGTGGGGCACGAGCGCATCGATCGCAGCATCGACACCTTGTTCGAGCACGCCGACGCATCGGGCAGCGTGTTCACCACGATCGTCGGTGACTACGGCAGCGGCAAGACGCATCTGCTCATGCACCTCGCCGAACGGGCGCTCGACGATGCTCACCCGGTGTTCTGGCTGAATCTCGAGCGGCTGAATCTGGATCTAGGCAACCCCGCTCGCCACCTACAACGCTTGCTGGAGCACTCCGTGCTGCCCGCGCGCCGTCGCCCGAGCGCGCTCGAACGCGCCACGCAGTGGACGCGTTCCCCGGTGCGCATGCGCGCCCTCAACGATAGCTTGCGAGCGATCGCCGCAGAAGGTGGCGAGGCAGCCGTTGCGGCGCGCAAGGCGACTCAGATCGCCGAGAGTGCGAAGAACCCCGGGGCTGCGCTGGAGAGCTTCCTGCATGGTCGCGATCTGTACGCGCGCAGCGCCGCGAAGTCGTATCGACACGACGCCTATCGCCGTTTGCTGTTGTGGTTGGAGCTGCTCGCCCGCATGGAAGACTGCGCGGGGCCCGTGGTGCTGATCGACGAGGCCGAGAACCTGTACACGACCAGCCGCGCCGCGCGGCGTTCGGCGTTGCGCTCGCTGGCGTTCTACTGCGGCGGAGCGTTGCCCAACGCATGCGTCGTGATGGCGATCACGCCGCCGGCTTTGAAGCAGCTTCGCAAAGAGGCGCGCGAGCTCCTCGACGAGGTCGACGACCAGAGCGGTACCCTCGAGGCGGAGGACGCCACCATGTTCCGCCGCCGGCTGCTGCGCCTCGAACCGGTCGAGGTTCCCGCATTCAGCGCGAAGCAGCGCGCCGAGCTGGCAGATCTGGTACGGGCGACGCACAAGAGCGTGCGGGGCGCGGTCGATCTGGCGAACTGGGAGGCGACGGTCCGTCGGGCGGTGAAGCAGCACGACTCACCCCGAGCCGTGATTCGCGCCTTGGTCGATGAACTCGAGTCGGCCTGGTGGTCTGGAAGCTAGCGCTGCCTGTGCTTCGAGAGTACAGTGAGGCGGGGTCGTGTTGGGGCGTCTTTCGTTAGTGGTTCGCAGCGGGGTGGTGGGGTGCCTGGGCGCGCTGGGCGTCGCTCGAGCCCAGCTCCCGCCGTCCGCGCCACCGGCGACGCCACCTGCGCCCGCCCCCCCGGCGAATCCGCCGGCTCCCCCACCGCCGGTCCCAGCACCGCCAGCACCGCCGGCCCCAGCCCCGCCGGCCCCAGCCCCGCCAGTCCCAGCACCGCCGGCCCCAGCACCGCCGGCCCCAGCACCGCCCCCACCCGTGCCTCCGCCGCTGCCGCCTCCGGAGGCCCCCGCGCTCCCCTCTTCGCCGGCGGGAGCGGCTCCCGGTGACAGCCCGCCGGGCGGTGTGATGCCGGCCCCGGCTGAGGCGCCGCCCGCCGTGGCCCCCGCCGCGCCTCGAGCCTCCGCGCCGCCCATGGCGGACCCCTACGCCATCTCCGAGGCCAAGCCCATCCCGCAGCCGCACCAGGGTGCACCCGGCGTGGTGGGAGCGAACCCGTATCGTGGCCCTGCGGCGGGACCCGCCAGCGCCGGTCGCGAGCGACCGACGTATGACTGCCACAGCGGGGTCGATTGCGAAGACCTGTGGAGCGACGGCTACCACCGGAGCGCCTTCGTGCAGATGCTCTCGGGCGCGTTCCATCTGCGCGAGCGGGTGAGCAGCGGGATTGCGTTCGGCGGCGAGGTCGGCGGCTTTGCCTACGACCGACTGCGCGCTTCCGTGCGCGCGCTGGTGCCGGTGTCCGAGGCGCGCGACCAGGCCACGGACGACGACGCATCGGTCTGGCTCTGGGGGATGTCGCTCGGGGTCGCCGCCGAGCGCCAGACCGGCTTCCTATTGTCACCCAGCCTGCAGTATCTGGGCATGGTGGGTGGTGACTACGGCCACACGCTCGGCATCCACGTTCCCTTCGAGTGGCTGGGCAGAAGCGGCTTTCGCATCGGTTTCGACTTCGCGATGCTGTACGGATTCGGTGGTAGCTACCAGACCGACTCGGGGCGCGTAGAAGAACGCCCCAACTCGGCCGGGTTCACCATCAACTTTTTGCTCGGCCACGTGTTTGCCTCGGGGGTCCACTAGGGGTCACGCTGTAACCCGTGGCGCTGCCCAGCGGCTTACGGACCGCCCTCGATCCCTTCCTCTCGCCCGAGCTAGCAGCCATCATCGGCGGCACCTCGCTGGCGCTGCTTTTGGTGAGCTTGGTGGCGATCCCCTGGCTTTTGTGTCGCTTGCCAGAAGGTTATCTCGTCGACGAGCCCGCCGAGCGGCACGGCCTCGCGAAACGCGTGTTTCGCAACACGCTGGGCGGCGTGCTCGTGCTGCTCGGAGTTTTGATGTTGGTGCTGCCGGGGCAGGGCCTCTTGACCATCTTCGTGGGCCTGACGCTGCTCGACTTCCCGAAGAAGCGTGAATGGATCAAGCGCGTGCTCAGCCGGCCGAGTCTGTTCAAGGTCATCAACTCGATGCGCGAGCGCTTGGGACACCCCCCACTTCGTGCGGAGCCGAGCCCCGATCATGACGAGCCGGCGAGTCGTCTCCCACTTCAATAGGGGCCGGCGCGTTCAACAAGATTTGCCCAACTTCGCGGACCAGTGGCACGCTCGGTTATCGTGAAGCGAGTCGGTCTCTCTTTCCTGCTGTTGGCGGGCGCGGTTGGCTGCAAAGCCTCGGTAAATGCGGAGGCAAAAGCGGGTGCCAGCGGCAGCTCTGCCGACGCGGACGCTAGCTTCGAAGCGTCCGCGGAGGGGGAGGGGGCCGCTCGGGCTGACGACTTCGCTAAGCCCAAGGCGGTAGCCGCGGGGCCGGATGCGGAGGCCACGATCGCCGCAGCCACGGGACCCGCGCTTTTGGGTGCCCGTCGCGATCTCAAGTACCAGGGGGCGAAGCAGGCGACCTGTTCTTGCCTGGCCGTTGCGGTCGGCGCGCCGAGCAACAGCGCTTTTTCTTGGGAGCACGGGCCGCCGATCGTCGATGGGAGCCGGCAGCTCGTCATCGGCCTCAGCTCCGAGGGCGTGTCGTGCAGCGAAAACGTCGGGCTCGGAGCTTCGTACAAAGGCTACCAGACGCCGGGCAACGACGTGGTGGTGATGGTCGAACGTGCCCACGAAGGACGGCCGGTCACCAGCGGCGCGGTCATCCCGCGCCCGATCGCCGGGGGCCAGGTCTACGTCGTTGCTGCGGAGCCGGGGAGCCCGTTCGGCGGTGCCATTGGCGACACCAAGCAGCGCTGCAAGCTCGAGCTGCCCGCCGCTGCCGCGGGTGGTGCGACGGAGCGGGTCGCCCTCGCACCTGCCGCGCCCGCGGATGAGGAGCCCGAGTTCGACGAGGTGACCGCCCAAGAGCCCAGCGAGTTCGTCGATTCCGTCGAGGAGACTGCTGCGGGCGAAGAAAAGGTAGTTCAAGCTCCAGAGACGCGCGACGGGTTCTTCTTGGCGTTCCACCCCGGCGGCAGTTACCTCATCCTCGATGACCGCGACTCGGCCGCGAAGGTCCAGGGGTTCGGCTTCGGTTTGGACGTGCTGCTGGGGGGCGCGCTCACGGAGGGCCTGACCCTGGGCGTGATACTGGGCGGCGGCACGCACCCGAATCCCAAAATCGAAGGGGGCGATCTCGAGGGCGTCGATCTGAACCCGTTCCACATCGGCGCGTTCATCGACTACTACACGGCCCCGGCGAGCGGGTTTCACCTCTTGGGTGAGCTCGGCTACGTCCAGATCGAAACCACCGGCTCCGACATCGATTCGCTGACCACCCAAGGCCTGCTCGTCGCCGCGGGGCTGGGCTACGATTGGTGGGTTTCCGACAGCTGGAGCTTGGGACTGTTCGGGCGCTTCGGTTTTGGCGCGGTGCAGCACTCGCAGACGGACACCAAGCAGTGGCTGCTGCTGCCTGCCCTGAACTTCACCGCCACCTACCACTGAGCTCACGCCGCGAAACTCGCTGATTTCGAAGCCATCGGTCGCCGCGGCCGCGCGGCTCGACAAAACCGCTTGCTGTGCACCGTCGTTGCCGCGATCCTGAAGCGCGAGGTGAAATCCGTGAGTGCCGGAATCGTTCAGCAGTCGAGCGCGTCGGTTGAATTCTGCAGGCGAGGCAGCGGAGCCTTACTCGCCGGCCCGTTGGCGGGTCCCCCCAGCGACGGGTCTCGCCCGGCGGGCCACGGTGATCCGTCCGATTCTTCTCAGCAGCCCCACGCTGCCACCGTGCTCGTGGTCGAGGATCAAGAGCAGGTGCTGCGTGTCACCGAGCGAGCGCTCACGCGATCGGGCTTTACGGTGTTCGCCACCGGCTCCTCCGAGGAAGCGCTGACGTTGCTCGACGCCGGTGAGCGAGTCGATGTGCTGCTCAGCGACGTCGTGATGCCCAAAATCAGCGGCCTCGAGTTGGCTCGCCGGGCACGGGCGCTCCGCCCCGACTTGAAAATCGTGTTCATGTCGGGCTACTCCGGCGGTCCTCTCATCGACCAGCTGCGCGAGCTCGGCGGCGTCACCACGCTCGAGAAGCCCTTCCGCCCCAGCGATCTCGTCGCGCGCGTCCGCCAAGTCCTAGAATCCGACTAACCCGCGCCTCCTCGCGGGGGAGCTGCGGAAGGCGCGGACCGCATGGCGAGAGTCTTGGCCCTGATGTGACGTTCTGGATGGCAGGATCAGGATCAGGTCCTGGAGCCTGAAGCAGGGACGGGGACAGGGACAGCACCAGGAGTCGGGTACCGGCTCGGACCTGACGGGCGGCAATTCAATCTCCTCGTCTTCAATCGGGAGTGTCCCTCCGTACTCTCGCCAGTCCAGGGTCGCCCGCTTCGCGAGCGCACGGCGCTACGCGCCGGCTTCGCCCTGGACAGGCGCTCCGTGCGGAGGAGGGACGCCCTCGCAGTCGAAGCGATTGCAGAAGGAGTCACGCATGAAGATTCTCGATTCCCTGGTCGACATGGTGCAGATGGTTCATGGTCTCGCACGCAAGGTCGCTCGCCACGACCGTGACTTGGCTCAGCAGATGAAGCGGTCCAGTTCGTCCACGGCGCTCAATGGTAGCGAAGGCCTGTTTGCCAGAGCAGGAAAGCGTACCTCCCGCCTCGAAGACGCTGTCAATTCTGCTCGTGAAACCACGATGGCGCTCCGGTTCGGCGAGAGCGTCTTGGATCTTGTCAACGAGCTTCCCGAGTAAACCCTTCGGCGTGCTCTGCGAACTCTGCGGTGAGTCAGCCCACTTCAGCAAGTTGGCAAAGTTACTTCGATCACTGTCCTAAGGGCGCCAAGAGTTGCTGGTCGGAAGGCGCGAGCAGTTCGGCGGGCAAAGACGAGCGCGCCCGCCGTCACCTTGGGGGTGAGGCGGGCGCTTTGCTGATTGCTTGGCTTAGACGAGACTAGCTGGCTTTGCGGACTTCGGCGCTGGTTTCTCGCTTGAAGGGGAGCACCTGGGCTGCCTTGCTCTTGGCCGCTTCGATGCCCTTTTGAGCCAGACCGGGGCCTTGCTCTTTCGCGATCTCGAGCAGTTCCTTCGCGCCCTGCTGCGTGAAGGCAGCCGTGGTGCGAGCGGTCTCGGGGGCATCGCTGATGGCCTTGCCGAAGGCAGCCTTGGCGCCCTGGAAGAAGCGCTTGGCACGGCGCACCGCGCGCTGGCTCTTGGTGCTGGTGATGAGCTCAGCCACTTCGTAGACAGTGTCGGCCGAGGTGCTGCCCGCGCGGTGCTCCGGGTGGTGCAGCGCGTTCGCGTACTTCGGGTGCTCGGCGAGGTATTTTCTTACCTGCTCGAGGGTGACGCCGGTTTCTTCGAGCGCTTTGTCGAACTCGGCCTGGGCGGCCTGCTTGGCCTTGAACAGGTACATCTGCACGCGGCTGTAGAAGTTCACCGCGCCGTCGCCGCTGGTTTCTACTGCGCAGAAGATCGTCCCCGGGAACTTCTCGGTGATGAGCGATTGCACACCGTCGCTGACGCCGGAACTCGGCATGCAGCCAAAGGGCTTGACGCTCAAGGTCATGTTGGCCTTGTTCTTGGCGACGTTCACGATCAGCTTGCCCACTTCCATGTGGCCTTCGCCGCCGCGCAGGTCGTTGTTGTAGTAGGGAGCCGCCAGGTCGGCGATCGCGTCCATGTCGGGCAGGTGGTAGCCATGAAAACCGGCCGCGTTGGCGAATACCTGAAAACCAGCGCGAATCGCCTTGTCTGCGGCCCACAGCCCGATCTGGCGTGTGAACACGCCGTACTCGCCGGCGCCGGCCAGGCTCTGCTTGCCTGCGTCTTCGCCGCGCAAGGTGGCGCGGTTCTTGGTGTCGTGGCGGAGCTCCCACACGTTATACAGGAGCCAGGCCGAGACGAACTGAATGTCAGCCTCGGAACCTTCCTGCTCGAGGAAGCGCTGCAGCGCGTAGTTGCCCGCGCCTTCCGTGGTCATGGCCCAGAACTCCCCGATGATGGCGGTCTTGGGCTTGACCATGGTGCGATCGACCTTGACCGCGGCGAACAGTTTCTTGCTGTCGTAGAGCGCCTTCAGGATGCTCCTGCCCTCCAGCAGCGCGTCGTGGCAGTTCTTTTTGGCCTGCTCCATGGCCTTGTCGGTGGCGCCCGCTTCGACCTCGAACGGCCGCAGGCGATAACCGATGCCGTTCAGCACGTCGCCGGCGATCAGGCCCTTCAAGAGGCCGATGAAGAACTTGGGGTTGAGCTCGAGCCCGCTCTCTTCGCCGCTCGCCTGGCTCAGGCCGCCCTGCTGCTGGAACAGCATCACGCGGAAACCGTCGAAGCCCGCGTCACGGAGGGCCTTGCGGTACTCGGTCACGTACATGCCGAAGCGACAGGGACCGCAGGCGCCCGCCGTGAGGAACACGTACTTGTCGATGATGTCCTTGGTCGACATCCCCTTCTCGTCGCGCAAGGTGATGAGCGCCTTGACCAGGTTGTCCACGGTGAAATACGTCGGGTTGCACTGGCCGCGATTGCCGAACTCTTTGCCTACGCGCAGGGCGTCTTCGTTGGGCACGTCGAGGTTCACGGTACTGTAGCCCAGGCGGGTGAAGGACGCGCCGATCAGGTAGTCCTGCGCCATCGTCAACCCGCCGATGAGCAGCGTGATCTTCGACTTCTCGGACTTGGTGAACATCAGGTTCGCCATGTCTTCGACCCAATGCTCCTCTTTCTCGAGCCCTAGCCGCGCGCGTTCCTCCGCCTCGAACTTGGCTAGCTCTGCGTCGATATCCATCGCGTCGACTGAAGGCGCGCTGGCCTGACCCGCGATGGGCAGGTTGCGTTTCTTGGGGGCATCAAAGGCTACTTGCTGCGTCATGGTTCTTGTCTCCGTAGGGTGGCTGTACGACTTACTCGGCGGGTGGAGGAGCCACCTGCTGTGCTGATTGAGAGGACGTGAGGGGAACGATCTTCCCGTCGGATGCTTTGCGACCGAGTCGAACGACGCCCTTCGGCAGCTCGACCTGGACGGGTACCTTGGTTTCGTAGCGAGTGACCTTTTCGGCCAGCTCCTCGATGGAACGCGCGATGTCGGGGTCCTGGCGCTGCGCCGCCGCGAGCTGTGCTTGTTTGAGCTTCAAGAGCTCGAGCCGCTTCTTGTCGATGGCGTGTGACAGATCGCGCTTCCGGCCGGCCACGTCTTCGAGGCGCTCTTGTTGCAGGCGCAGGGAGTGGGCGTAGGTCTTGACGCGGATCTTGATCGAGCCGCCCGGCTTGTTGGCGTCGAGGTCGTGCAGCGCGGCGGCCGGCGTCTTCGACGTCTGCAAGATCTGGTCGATCATGCCGTAGGTCGGGGCGTCGTGGCCGCACTTGAAGCTCGACAGATCGAGCACCGCGACGTTGGGGTGGTGGGCGGCAAAGTTCGCAGCCCACACCTTCTGGGCGCTGTTGGCAGAGTAGTTCTCGGGCCAGATGTGGTTCAGCTCGAGCGGGCTCTTGATGGTGCCGGCCTCGAGCTCTTCCTTGAAGTAGCGATCGAGGTACTCGCGATCGCGTGGGATCGAGCGAATGCTGAGGATCGGATAGCCGAGCACCTGGAACTCTTCGGGGATGCCGTGATTCATGCCGGGGTCGGCGTGGTAGGGCCGGTTCAGCACCAAGATCGCGATGCGATCCTCGTCTTCGACCGTCTCGAGGATGGCGCGGCCCTTGTCCTGCAGGTCGCGATCGAAGAGCGCGAGTGCCTTCTGGCCTTCGCGACAGGCATGGTCGCTTTCGTCTTCGGTGACGCCCAGGCGCTTGCCGAAGGTTTCGAACATGCGCTTGGCCATCAACATGGGTTCGGCGAAGGAAAGCGCCGGGTCGAGGTACTCGATGCCGCGCTCACCGAAGAAGTCGACCTCCTTGGTGAACGCCGACTTGATGACGTCGGGTGTGCCGGCCACGATCGGGCACGAGGTGTTGTCTTGGGTGTCGAGCACGAAGCTCGGCACGTGCGTCAAGATCGGGAAGAAGATGTAGTCGAGCTGGCGTTTCCGAGCAGGCTCGTGTTTGTGGAACAGCAGGTTGTGGATGTGGGCCTGCACGACCTTGCTGGGGTAGCAGGGGTCGACCGAGCCGTATTTGCCGCCTTCGACGAACAGGTCTTCGGTGGTCTGATCGCTGAACACGACGTTCGAGCGCCCGATGCCCAAGGCCTCGAAGTAGGTGCGGAAGAACGGCGCCGTCGTGTACATGTTGAGCACGCGCGGCATGCCGATGCGGATCGATTTGCGCCGCTTCGCCGCTTCGTCGCTCGAGCGTTCGAACGGACGCTTGTAGGTTTCACGCTTGATGCGGAAGATGCCCTTCGTCACCCGCACATCCTCGATCATGGTACCGGGCGCGGGCAGCGGCTCGGGCGCGTAGAAACGCTCGAAGGCGCGGTTGGCTTCGTAGTCCACGATGTTCGGGAACTGCGCCGCCGTTGCCTTGCGCTCTTTCACCAGGGCCAGCATCGCGTCTTTGCTTTCGACCGTGCCCTTTTCGCAAGAGAACCCGGAAATGTAGCGCGAGGTCGAGCCGTCGGGACGTTCGGTGTCGATGAACGTGCGCTTGCACTCGTTCGGACAGAAGTGACACACGGTCTCTTCGTCGTTCTTGGTCCTGTAGTTCAGATCCAGCGTGGCCTGGATGCCGATGAAGCGCGTCTTGCCCGAGCGCTTGTAGCGGCGCAGCGTTTCGATGGCGGCACCGATGGCGCCGGCTTCGCCCGTGTGCGGGTGCACGTAGACCTCGGCGCCCGGCACGCGCTGCTTGATGTAATCGACCTGCGCTTTGACCGCCGCCAGGTTGTACTGCGTGCCGCCCTGGAGCACGAACTTGCGCCCCAAGGAAGCCAGCCGGGGGATCTGCACCACGTACTGCCACACGTTCTTCGGCAGCACCTGCGCCAGGCCTGCGAGCAGCTCTTCCTTCTGGTAGCCTTCTTTCTGGAAGTTGACGCGATCGGTGTCGAGGAATACGGCACAGCCGTAGGAGAACTTGGGCGCCAGCTCCGCTTTGAAGGCGTTCTCGGCGTATTCGGTGACGGGGATGCCGAACTGGTCGGCCATGGCTTGCAGCAGCATGCCGTTGCCGGCGCTGCACGAGTTCGAGAGCTTGAAGTTCTGGATGTCGCCGTTCTTCATGAACAGCACTTTGATGTCCTGCCCGCCGATGTCGCAGATGACGTCGATGTCGCCGAAGAAATGCACTGCGCTCATCATGTGGGCAACGGTCTCGACGATGTTGCAGTCCGCCATCACCGTCTCTTCGAGCACGTCGGCGGCGTAGCCGGTCGCGCCGAAGCCGAGGCAATCCAGCGTCGCGCCTTGAGCGGCGAGGTGGGCCTGAATCGACGCCAGCAGATCCTTGGTGTCTTGGATCGGGTTGCCCTTCGAGAGCTGGTACGCCTTCACCAAGATTTCGCCTTGCTCGTCGATCAAGACGGCCTTCGAGGAGGTGGAGCCACCATCAAGGCCGATCACTCCACGTACCACCTGACCCGGAGTGAACGTCGCCGGGGTGAACTTGGGGATCTTGTAGGTGTCCTTGAACTCGTGGGTCTCGGTCTCGTGAGCGGAGAGCGGAGGCCCCGCTTGCTCACCCAGGCGCGCGCGCCGGCCGTGGGTGATGAAGTGCCTCAGGTTCTCGGGGTCGAGCAGCTTGCCCGCGTCGCCACCCTCGGCCATGCCGTAGGTGGCCGCGCCGAAGGCCGCGTAGAGCTCGGCGTTCTTGGGCACGAAGATCAGCTCTTCGAGCGGGATGTCCTTGGGGTAGTCGTAGCCGCGATCGCGCCAAGTCTCCGGGATGCGCTGGCGCCAGCAGTCCTGCAGGAACGGCAGGTACGTGTTGGGACCACCCAGCAGCAGCACTCGCGCTTTCAGAGTGTTGCCGCGCGTGAGCACGCTCAGGTTCTGCAGCACGATGGCATCGGCCAGCGAGTTCAGCACTTCGTCCTTGGGGATGCCGGTCTTCACCAGGTTGACGATGTCCGTCTCGGCGAACACGCCGCACTTGGCGGCCACGTGATGCAGCTTCGAATCGTCGAAGCGCAGCGACGTGGCGAAGCCGGGTTCCGCGCCGACCTTGATCATGCACTTGTCGATGGTGGCGCCCGTGCCCGAGGCGCACTTGTCGTTCATCGAGGTCGAGGCGGTCTTTTGCCCCGTGTTCGAGTCCTCTTTGAACATGATGATTTTGGCGTCCTGCCCGCCCAGTTCGATGACGCTGAGCACGTCGGGGTGCAGGTGCTCGACCGCCAGCGTGACCGAGTTCACCTCTTGGACGAACTTGGCGCCGGTCGGTGCGCAGATGGGGCCGGAGCCCGAACCGGTGGCGAACATGCGCCATTTGTCTTTGGGGTGATCCGGGAAGGCTTGCTGAATGGCCTCCAGGAGCTCGAGCACTTTTTCGGGCTGCTTGGTGTGATGCCTCTGGTAGTCGTGCCAGAGAATCTTCTTGGTTTCGGGGTGCACCACGACCGCTTTCACGGTGGTGGACCCCACGTCCATGCCGATCACCAACTCGCCTTGAAATGCAGACACTCGCGCCTCGTTTGGTGGATAGTCGCGGGCAGGCCCGCGGTAGACTGACGCTGACGTCAGCGTACGGAGGGTGCCGCAACCTCCGGCGCCGGGCAAGCACAACGAACACCGGCCGGCGCAAATATTACGCCGGCTTGACGCGCCAGAGTGCCGTTCGACCGAGCCGCGAAACGGTCGACGCAGGGGGATTCGTCGCTGCTTCCCGACCCTCGTGTCGGCCGCGCGGTCGAACGGTAAAGTCGCTGTGACTTTTCGCGAGTGCAGGTAGTCTCTGAACTACGCATTTTCATGGCCACGCCGCGCAAGAAGAAGGTGGGTGCCCCCAAAAAGGGGGCGATCGCCAAAGCCGAACGACGGCAGCAGATCCTGGATGCTGCGCGCGACGTGTTTTCGAAGCGCGGGTACGCCCAAACGACGGTCGATGACATCGTCGCGCAGGCAGGGGTCGCGCGCGGAACCTTCTACCTGTATTTCGACGACAAGCGTGCTGCCTTCGCCGAGCTCGTCGATCGTTTCGCGGCGCAACTGGCCACGAAAATCGAGAGGATCTCCACCGACGATCCCGAGCGCCCGGTCGCAGATCAAGTCCGGCAGAACATTCGTGCGATCATCGGCGTGTGTCTGGCCGAGCGGGTCATGACCAAGATCTTGTTCACGGACGCTCACGGCGTGGATCACGAATTTCAGACCCGCATCGTGTCCTTCTACGACACGGTGATGCAGCTGTTGATCGAGAGCCTGAAGGACGGTCAGAACCTGGGGATCGTGGCTGACGGTGAGCCGCGGGTGATGGCGTTCCTGTCGCTGGGCGCCCTCAAAGAACTTTTGTACCAGGCTGTCACTCTAGGACTCTCCGAGGAAAGCGCCGACGTCCTGACCCAGCAGATGTACACATTCCTTTCCGAGGGTTACCTGCGCGTCGGCGAGGACCCCGACAAGGTGCGCAAGCGCAAGCTTGCCAGGGGGCGCCCATGAGCCCTCGAGCGACGAATCTGTGCGGGCCGGCCTTTCGGTTGTCACGGAAAATCGATGCAGTCCGACACTCTCACGAAACACACGCTCCGGCGCTGGCTGGTGAGCCCTACACAACTGTAGCTCTGCAGGATTATTCAAATTGTTTTGCTGCGGAGCGCAGTCGACAGGCCCTGGCCAAGGCGCTACCTAAACGGGACGCCCTGTCGCGACGTTATCCCGCTTCTCCTCCTCATTTCACACACCGATCGGCGGCCCTGCGGCGCCACTTGGCGATCTTTCACTGAAAGCACGTCTGTTCGCTCTATGGAAAAGCAATCTCCGAACTCGATGAGCCTAGCGTTCGTCGAGGGACTCTATGCGGACTACCTCCGTGACCCTGCCTCGGTACCCGAGGATTGGCGCGGCTATTTCGAGACCAACGCGACTCTCGACCCCGAATTCAGCCGGCGTCCTCAGCTCGGGCCCTCGTTCGCACCGCCGAGCGTGTTCGGCGTTTCGGCGCAACGCAACGGTTATCACGCCGAGGCTCCCGCACCGGCACCGTCACCCAAGCGTTCGCCCCAGCCCGCGTTGCATCTAGTGCGGCCCGATGAGGGGCCCAGGGGGTCCGGCTACGAGCGTTCGAACGGCAGCTTCGCCCGCGCCGGCAGCGCCGTGTCCGACGCCGCGGTTCAGCAGGATCGCGTGGATGCGCTCGTGCGCGCCTACCGCGTGCGCGGGCACATGATCGCGCAAATCGACCCGCTGGGGTTGCCCCGCGGCGCCCAGCCGGAGCTCGACCCAGCCTTCTACGACCTCACGGACGCAGACTACGATCGACAGTTCTCCAGCCGCACGATCTTCGGCGCCGAGACGCTGACGCTGCGCGAAATCATCCAGCGCTTGAGCAACACCTACTGTCGATCGATCGGCGTGCAGTTCATGCACATCGACGACCTCGAGGTGAAGAACTGGCTGCAAGAGCGCATGGAAGGCAGCTCGAACCGCACCACCCTGAGCCGCGAAGAGCAGCTCCGGATCTTGGTGAAGCTCACCGATGCCGTCATTTTCGAAGAGTTCATCCAGAAGAAGTTCCTCGGAGCGAAGAGCTTTTCGCTCGAGGGGGCCGAAAGTCTGATCCCGCTGTTGTCGTTTGCGATCGAACGAGCGGCGCTCTTGGGTACGAACGAAATCGTGCTCGGCATGGCGCACCGCGGGCGCTTGAACGTGCTCGCGAACATCTTGGGCAAGAGCCCGCGCAACATCTTCCGCGAGTTCGAGGATGCTGATCCGGAGCTGTACATCGGCCGCGGCGACGTGAAGTACCACTTGGGCCACAGCTCCGACTACATCACGGCGAGCGGCAAGCGCGTGCACCTCTCGCTCTCGTTCAATCCGAGCCACCTCGAATACGTCGACCCCGTGGTGCTCGGCCGCGTGCGGGCCAAGCAAGACCGCATCGGCGACACCTCGCGCTGCCGCAAGATGGGTCTATTGATCCACGGCGATGCCGCGTTCGCAGGCGAAGGCATCGTGCAAGAGACGCTCAACCTGAGCCAGCTCGATGCGTACACCACCGGCGGCACCCTGCACGTGATCGTCAACAATCAGATCGGCTTCACCACGCCGCCCTCGCAGGGCCGCTCCAGCACCTACGCGACCGACGTGGCAAAGATGCTGCAGATCCCCATCTTCCACGTCAACGGCGAAGACCCCGAAGCCGTGGCCCAGGTGGTGCGGCTCGCGATGGATTTCCGCCGCACCTTCTCGCGCGACGTCGTGATCGACATGTACTGCTACCGTCGCCACGGGCACAACGAAAGCGACGAGCCGGCCTTCACGCAACCCTTGTTGTACACCGCCATCGCCGAGCGCAGCAGCGTGCGCGATGGCTACCTCGAACATCTGCTGCGCATGGGCGAGGTCACCCGAGAAGAAGCCGATCAGATCGCGATCGAACGGCGCGAGCAGCTCGAGCTCGAGCTCTCCGAGGCGCGCCGTAAAGACTACGTGAACCAACAGGACTGGTTGGGCGGGGTTTGGCAGGGCTACCAGGGCGGCAAGGACGCCGACACACCCGACGTCGAGACCGGGGTGAAGCGCGAGACGCTGACCGAGCTCATGACGCGCATGAGTGAGGTGCCCGAGACGTTCCACCCGCACACCAAGATCGTTCGCGTGCTCAAGCAGCGCCAAGAGATGGGGGCCGGCACGAAGCCCCTCGATTGGGGCGCCGCCGAGGTGCTGTGCTTGGCCACGCTCGCCGCCGAAGGTTATCGCGTGCGCATGACCGGCCAAGACGCGGGCCGCGCCACGTTCAGCCAGCGCCACGCGGTGCTGCACGACGTCGAAGATGGGCACTCGTACGTGCCGCTCTGCCACGTGCACCCGAACCAGGCGCCCGTCGAGGTCTACAACAGCCCCCTCAGCGAGGCGGGCGTGATGGGCTTCGAGTACGGCTACAGCTTGGATTGGCCCGACGGTTTGGTGCTGTGGGAAGCCCAGTTCGGCGACTTCGTGAACGCCGCTCAGGTGATCGTCGATCAGTTCCTCACGAGCGCCGAAGACAAGTGGATGCGGCTGAGCGGGCTCACCCTGCTTTTGCCGCACGGCTTCGAAGGCCAGGGCCCCGAGCACTCGAGCGCGCGAGTGGAGCGCTTCTTGATGCAAGCAGCCGAGGACAACATTCAGGTGTGCCAACCCTCGACGCCGGCCCAGCATTTCCATCTGCTGCGCCGTCAGGTGCTGCGGCGCATCCGTAAGCCGCTCATCGTGTTCACGCCGAAGAGTCTGCTCCGACACCCGAGCGCTACCAGCGCTCTCGACGCCTTCACCTCCGGCAAGTTTCAGCGGGTGCTGCCCGACACTCGGCCCGAGCCGAAGAACACGAGCCGGATCTTCATGTGCACCGGCAAAATCTACTACGAGCTGGAAAAGACGCGCCACGAGCGCAAGCGCGACGATATCGCGATCATCCGCCTCGAGCAGCTGTACCCCCTGACGGCCGAGCATCTGAAGCCGGCCTTCGAGGGCTATGCCGACGGCACTCCCGTGTACTGGGTGCAGGACGAACCGGAAAACATGGGCGCGTGGCGCTTCATCAGGATGCGGTTCGGAGGAGAACTGCTCGGACGTTTCCCGTTGCATCGCGTGTCCCGGTCCGAGTCCGCGAGTCCGGCCACGGGCTCCCCGGCGGCGCACAAGATTGAACATCAGCGCTTGATGGACGACGCTTTTGGCACCTAAGGTGCCGGGCCACGAATCTTGGTCACCGGCCTGTCACTGAAACGGCCCGCACGAGGAGCATCCAGCTATGTCCGTTGAACTGAAAGTCCCACCCGTGGGCGAATCCATCACCGAGGTGCAGATCGGTGAGTGGCTGAAAAAGGAGGGCGACTCGGCCAGCCGCGATGAGGTGATTGTGATGATCGAAACCGACAAGGTGACGGTCGAGCTGCCCGCTCCGGTCACCGGCGTCGTCACCAAAATCACCGTCGCCGCCGGTTCGGAGGCGCAGGTGGGCGACGTGATCGGCTACATGGAAGAGGGCGCGCCCGCGCAAGACCCGAAGCCTTCCGCCGCCTCCGCGAAGGCGCAGGCCCCAGCCAAGGAAGCCGCCAAGAAGGCGCCTCCGCCCGCCGCAGCATCGGGCGCCGCAGCATCGGGCGCCGCAGCACCCGCAGCGGACAAGCGACCCACGTCGCCGCCTCCGCCCCCGAGTGATCGCACGAGTTCGGTGCGGGAGTCGTTGCCTCCCCACGCCTTCGCGCGCGTGATGCCTTCCGCGCGTCGCGTGATGGCCGAGCGAGGGCTGAAAGAGAGTGACGTCGAAGCCAGCGGCCCCGGCGGCCGCGTCCTGAAGGAAGACGCGCTCAGGGCCGAAAAGTCTCCGGCAGCTCCTGCCCCGACGCCGGCGGACCCGACGCGCACCGAGCCGGCGCTCCCGTTGGCCGGGCGTGGCGAAGAGGTCGTGAAGATGAGCCCGATGCGGCGCCGCATCGCGGAGCGCCTGGTCGAGAGCCAGCAAACCGCCGCCCTGCTCACCACCTTCAACGAAATCGACATGACCGCGGTGCTCGAGCTCCGCAAAGAGCACCAGGACGACTTCGTCAAAAAGTACGAGATCAAACTCGGCTTCATGTCGTTCTTCGTCAAAGCGGCGATCGAGGCGCTCAAGCTCATCCCCCAGGT
>JAICQQ010000434.1 GCA_025937785.1 Polyangiaceae bacterium | reverse complement strand
GTGGCAGGGCCGAGGGTCGAGCCCCGCGATCCGGTCCTATCGGCTGCTGGGGACGATGTTGCTGCGCCCCCCCCAGGCGCCGTGCTCGGCCAGCGCGCGGAAACGCAGCGTCGTGAACTCGAAGTGAAAGTCTCTGCGGGCGCGTTCCACCATGGCCACGGCGTGCCGCCTCGCGCCGGGTACGGAATCTCTGCCGCGGACCATGTCAGTCATCTCGCGTTGCGTGCGCCACACCGAAAACGTGCTGACCGTGCGCAGCGGCCGCATCGCAGCCAGCGCCAACGTCGTACCTGGGTGGTCGCGGACGAGCTCTTCTACGGGCTTGCCCCAGCGAATGAAGCGCGGCACTTCCGGAAGCTTCAAGCGTGCCAACGTCACTGCGACCACCGGCGCGTCGGGTTCGACCTCGCCAGCGCTCGACGGTAGGTCGTCGAATTCGGAGATGCGGCCCCAGCGGCGCAGGAATTCAAGCCGGACGTGCCACCCCTGCGCCAGCGTCCGACCCAGCGGCGTTTCCGTCAGGAAGTCGTCGATGGCTGCCTCGCTTTCCCACGACGCGAACATGGCGACGTGCCGCCACTGCATGCGCGCTGTAGACAGAATGGGAGAGCCGAGCGTCATCACCGTCATGCACTCCGCATGGCGTAAGCCGGTGACGCTATCGGCATCTGGCGGGTAACATAAAGCTCCTGCCGTGGTCGCGAGCGTCGTCTTTGCCAGATGGAAGCTGAAAACCGGCACGCCTGCCGAGTGTACACACGAATCGTACACGCCAGTTTCCGAATGCAGCACGAACTCGCGCTCGATCGTCCGGGGTAGTGCACGGTCCCACAGCGCCCCCACGGTGTTCAGCGCGAGTTTGGCGCCCCTTGCCCCCCTCGCTGCGGCGCGTTCCCTGGTGGCAGGCAAGCTATGCAAGGGGCGCTCGGGCCCGGCTGACGGGGGCAGGCCTGAGCCGTGTCGGCGACGAGCGACCAAACCCCTTGCCGAGCGACCCAGGTAACGCGATCCTTCGGCGGCTCATGAGTACACAAAGTCCCAAAGTCGATGGATTCATGAACCGCGCCAAAACCTGGAAGGGTGAGATGCAGAAGGTTCGGTCGATCATGCTGGAGTGCGGGCTCGACGAAGACCTGAAGTGGGGCAAGCCGTGCTTCTCGTTCGAGGGGAAGAACGTGGCCATCCTCCAGCCGTTCAAGGCGCATTGCTCCCTCATGTTCTTCAAGGGCGCGTTGCTCGAGGACAAGCACGGGCTGCTGCGGAGCCAGGGCGAGAATACACAGTCAGCGCTGCGTTTGGAGTTCACCAGCGAATCCCAGGTCAAAAAGACGGTGCTGAAGGCCTACGTGACGCAGGCCATCGCGGTGGAGCAGGCGGGACTCAGCGTCGACTTCAAGGCGAAGCGCGAGCTCGAGCTGCCGGAGGAGCTGACCAAGATTCTGAAGAAAGATCGCAAGCTGGCAAAAGCCTTCGAGGCGTTGACCCCCGGGCGACGGCGGGGTTACGTCATGCACTTCGCGGGGGCGAAGCAATCGCAGACGCGTACTGCGCGGATCGAGAAGTGTATCCCGAAGATCCTCGCTGGCCTCGGCATGAACGACCGCTAGATACGGCCGAAACCTGGTACGCTAGCCTAGCGAGACGCACCCGATGGCGCTACCTGCTGATCCCGCCGCATTTTTGGACGACTTGTCCGTCCGGCTCTACGAGGAGCCCTTGCAGGCGCGCTGGGAGTACCGTCGTCGCCTCCCCGAGGTGCTGCGCACGGTGCTCCTGTTGGTCGACTTGGATACCGAGCTACACATGAACGGGTTCTTGGGTTTGGTCGAGAATTCGGTGGGCGAGTTCTTGCCCGACATGATCGCTGCGCTAGAGCTGATCGGGGCCAGAAGGACTGCGGACGCGCTCAGGAACGCGCAGGACATTATGGCCAGGCACGGGATCATACATGCGGCGTTGCGAGAAGACTTCGCTGATCGCCAAGTCTACGAAGTCACCAACTTCCGCGAGCTGCACGGGGAAGCTGCGGCCAACATGCTGCGCGAACTCGAATCCGCCGTCTCACCGGGGCTGTACCCACCCGCTGGCGACAGCGACCATCCCCGGAAGTTGCTAGAAAGATACGTCGCGCAGCACCAGAGCGAGCTGGTCACCCTGATGGCAGACGCGCTCCGCGACGAGCCGAACTGACAGCAGCTGATCGCTCGGTCTCGAGGTGCACCGGCACCCGAGGCTCTAGGCGGCGTCCAATCCGTAGAGCGCGCGGCACTCGGCTTCCCTACCGCGAACTACTCGCTGCCCACTCCAGGAGCCGCGCGTTTCCGTGACGACGGTATACTGGCGGGTGCCGGAAGGGCGGCGTGCCAACACGATGACCCAGTCCAGCGTCTTTCCAGCCGCGTGGGCCGCGGGGCTATTGGAGTAGAAGGCCGTGAACTGGGTGTCGCCGTGTTGGATGCGGTACACCGGGAGGGTAGCGGCGCCATCCGGATTGAACCGGCGTGGGGCGACCTTCGGCAACGTGTGCGCGCGAGCGCGCTGGCGATACTGGCGATCGACGATCAGGATTTGGACAACGGCGGGCTGCTCGCTGGCTTCCCATGAGCGGGCGGGTTCAGGGCGTGCAGAGTACGGCGGAGGAGGCAGCGACTTTGCGCGCCTGGACGTCGGCGCATCGGGTTCAGTGTCGTTGCTCACGCGAGCGCGCCGTCGTTGCGTCAGGATCGCCGCTGCCGCGCGACCGATCGCGCATGCCTTGCGCGGACCAATGCCGGGCACGGTCTGCAGCCGTCCCGTGTGCGCCGCGAGCTCGAGCTGCTCGAGCGTTCGAATGCCGAGCTGCTGGATGATTCGATCCATGAGCTTTTCGCCCAATCCAGGAATCGTGGCGAAGTCAGCCCACGGATCGACGGGTCGGATCGAGTGTCCCGTCATGGCACAACGATGTTGCAAACCGCGTGCCGCACGCGCAGAACTCCGCAGGAAAGCAACTACTGCCGCGGTTTGTCACGAGGCTGATGGGCACGAGCCTCAAGCCAGGACGTGAGGGTCATGTCTGTCGCGGCCGCGGGCGAACCTGTCGACTCGGTCGACAAAACCCGACTGGCGCTCGCGGGCGAGGGGCTCGGGTGGTTCGATGCACCTTCGTCCGGAAGCAGTGAACCGTGAGGCGCGACGCGGCATCGGAGCAACAGGATGGATGCCGAACCGAAGCTAATGAACCTTCGCGTCCAGGATGCCTCACTCGCGGTACGTCTGGCAGGTGATCGGGGAAAACCGGCGCTGCTGCTGATCCACGGGTTTCCAAGCTCGTCCGCGTCGTTTCGCCACGTGATCGGCCCGCTCGCCAGGGATTGCTTCGTGATCGCGCCCGATCTGCCCGGGTTTGGAGGCTCTGAGCCCGTCGAGCCGCCCGCGTTCTCGCACTTTGCGGATCTGATCCAGGCGCTGCTCGTGCGGCTCGGTGTCGACTCGTTCCACCTGTACCTGCACGATTTCGGTGCGGCGGCGGGGCTCCACCTCGCGACGCGCGCGCCGCACGCGATCCGCAGCCTCATCATTCAGAACGCCAATGCCCACGCGAGCGGGATGGGCGAGCCATGG
>JAICQQ010000267.1 GCA_025937785.1 Polyangiaceae bacterium | reverse complement strand
GTCCAGCTCCGATTGCCGTCGACGTCGTTCGAGATCTCTTCCGCACACGCGACGAGCTCGTTGTCGAGAACGCTGCCGTCCGCCAGCAGCTCATCGTCGCCTCGCGCAAGGTGAAGCGACCGGTTCTCCGCACACGGGAGCGCGCCCTGCTCCGTGTTCGCCAGCCGGCTTCGAAATTAGCGGGACACCATCCTCCTCGTACAACCGGAGACTGTTCTCCGCTGGCATCGCGAAGGCTTTGGGCTTCTCTGGAAGCGCAAGTCGAAACCTAAGACCCCTCGCAAATCGCGCATCGCGCCGGACACGATCGCGCTCATTCGCCGCATGGCCGCCGACAACAACACCTTGGGGGGCAGAGCGGATCCCGGCGAGCTTCTGAAGCTCGGGCTCCGCGTCGCCAAGCGCACCATCCAGCGTCACATCCACGCCGTCCGGCCACCGGGTGACGGTCAGAGCTGGCGTACGTTCTTGAAGAACCACACCGTCTGGGCGTGCGACTTCGTCCAGACCTACGACGTCTGGTTTCGACCGCTCTTCGCCTTCTTCGTCATCGACGTGAACACCAAGCAGGTGATCCACGTCGCTGTCACACGCGAGCCGACCGAGCGCTGGACCGCTCAGCAGCTCCGCCAGGCGACGCCGTTCGGCGCTGCGCCGGAGTTCATCATCCGCGACCGCGACGCCAAGTTCGGCGAGGACTTCGACCGGGTCGCGAAGGCCTCAAGAATTCGTGTCCTCAGAACCGCGATCCGCGCCCCGCTGATGAACGCCACCTGTGAGCGATTTATCGGCAGTGTCCGCCGCGAGTGCCTCGACCACGTCATCGTCCTCGGTGAACGTCACTTGCGAGCCGTCCTCGCCGAGTACGCCGCGTACTTCAATGCCGCTCGGCCACATCAGGGGCTTGGGCAACGCGTTCCGATTCCGCCCACGGCTAGCCGCTCCAGCACCGGCGGACCAATCGTCGCGTTTCCTGTCCTCGGAGGGCTCCATCATGACTATCGCCGCGCTGCCTAAACGCACGGATCACCAAAGTAGCCAGGACAACGGCGACTTCGCCAAATCTCTACGATGTCAAATCCGCGCGCGCCTACGATGTCAGCTCGGCCTCTAACAGGCATCCCGAGCCCGTTCAAATCTCATCTGCTGTCCGGACTTCGAGCAGAACCCGTGACATTCCGATCAATCGACTTCCTCCGCGTCGGCCTGGAGCACCCCTCTCAGTCCCGCGTAGAAGGTTCTTAGGTCCCCGCCGTTGCCAAGATCCTCGTGATAGATAATCGGACCCGCGTCCGTGTGGATTATGCGCTCGTGGGGCGCATGTTTCGTAGACGCTCCTAAGGCTATCTCCATCATGTCGCTGTCGATGGGCAGATCGGGATATGGCGGATCAATACCGTCATCATGAAACGCATTGGGGTCGCGGTGAAACACTGCAAATAGGTGCCTCGGCGCGATCGTTAGCGAAGAATCAACCCCCCAGATCGATTCCGCACCGACTTCGACCAGGATGGGGACATCGGCCATCACTTGAACCGTGTTCGGATGGTTCTCTTTCCCCTCCGCTGTGTATCGGCGCGAGTCGCCGACGCCCCATATGACATCCGCCGGTACTATGTGCTGCTTGCCTAGAGTTGGTCCCAGCGTAGAGACAGTGACGCTGCCAATTGTCGCAACACCATCACGTTCGCCAATGACCTTCCAAGTTCCTGAAATGGCGACTTCGTCCTCGGACGAATACCTTCGTAGCAAAGCCTCGACGCTTTCGTGAGTCACGGGGCCATCATCCGTTCGGTTGTCGCCCAAACTCGCGAGTGGCCTGATCAAGGCCGCGTCCGAGCACACCTTGAATGCACTAAACTTGCAGAAACTCGGCCGACGACGAATCGCCTCGGAGAGCCTGCCGAATCGTTGTGATGGCGACTCCGGTGTGGCGAAGCGAGCGCGAAAGACGATATCCCAGCCCATACAATCTACTCCGCTTGTGGAAAAGGTTTCCTAACAATTCTGATTGGCTTTCCATCCACGAGAACTGGCCCGTCCTGATCATGAAGCTGCCCATTGACCTCGTGGTGGTTCTGGGGATTAAAAGTGCCGGCCGAGTCCGGAATCTCCAATACGTACTCCTGCTGCGGTTCCGCACCGGATTCCGACATGCTCTTGAACTTCTCTACCGCGTGGCCAGAGTCCGGATGCTTCTGGTTCTTCACTTCTACCATCACGAACGTTCCATCGTCCCTATGATACCCGTACTCGGGCGCTGGGCTATCTTGCGGACGCCCCATGTGATTCCGAAGATTGTTCTCACCGACCACTGGTTCTCGACTCGTATCACGGTTGGGATCGTTCCGGGCATCCTCGAGCGACTGATCTTCTGCTTGCTTCGCGACTTCGTTCCGCCTGCGATCACGCTCCGCTTGCTCTTCCTTAGCCTTCCGGTCTGCCTCTTTTCTCGCTTCTTCCCTGGCCGCCGTCTCCTCGGCCATCTTTTTGCGCTTCTCGTCGAGTCGCGCCTTTTTCTCCTCCGGTGTCTCCACCGGCTTGGGCTTCGGCGGCGCCCCATCGTCCGTATCCTCGTCGCCCGGTTTGCCCGTGCCCTTGTCTTTGGGTGGATCGCTTTTTTCGTTGTGGTCGACCAACCCCAGCACGTCGACCTTTACCAGCGGGTTCGAGGAGTAGGCGTACAGGTTCACGCCGCCCGCGCAGCCCAGCGGGTCGCTTTCAAGGTAGCGGCCTAGCCGCGGGTCGTAGTACCGGAAGCGATTGTAGTGGAGGCCTGTGTCAGCATCGAAGTAGTGGCCGGGCCAACGCAGGTTGTATTCGACGAGTGCGCCGGGGCGGATGTGAATGGCGCCGTAGGGGTCGACGTGCTCGGCCCACCACACGACTCTGCCTTCGGAATCGGCGATGCACAGCGGAAGGCCCACCTGGTCGGAGTAGACGCTGTAGGCGCGGCCGCTCTCCGGGGCAGCATCGACACTGGCGTAGTCGACGAAACCGATGGGGACGAGTGCGCGTTCGTGCGCGTAGATATAGATGCGGAACTTGCCGTCGGGAAAGGTCTCGGCAGCGAGGCGGTCATCTTCCCACCAGAACAGGGTTTGCCGATCACCGCGGCCGGAGCTGATGCGACGTCCGAGCCCGTCGTAGCTCGCCGTCCAAGGTTCGGGCTGGCCGTCGTGAATCTCGATGAGTTGGTCGAAGCTGTCTCGCTCGTAGCGCACGCGCGGAGCGGCCGGATGATCGATGCCTCGCACGCGCAAGGCGATATTGTCTCGTTCGTCATACGTGAACGTTTCGGCATCCGCGTGCAGCAGCCGATTGCCGGTAGTGAGCTTGGTGAGCACGAGCCCGGGCTTCGACAACAAGTTGCCAGCTTCGTCCAAGAGGTAGTCGATACGCTGACCGTCGCTGCCCACCTCGGCGGCGAGTCGGTGCGCCGCGTCTACTTCAAACAGGCGGCGCCCGCGCTGCGTGTCACGGACCTCGAGCAAGTCGCCTTCAAGACTGTAGCGATAGCTGCTGCACCAAGCGACGAGCGGACTGTCCTCATGCGACCTCTGGTTCTGATAGACGGCGCGTGCCGTGAGTTTGCCAGAGCGGTCGTACTGCTGGAGCTCGTGGGTCTCCGCGAGCTTGTCGCCGTGCTGAAGCTGCACGACACCGTCGGCGCCCCGTTCCATCTTCCATTGGAAGCCGTTCGGTGCCCGGATGGTGAGCGTCTGCGCTTGACTTCGGTCCCCTTGAGGCGTGATGGTGCGCTGGTAGAGCACGGCGAAGCGGTTGGCGATCAGCGTGCTCGACCGACCAAACCTATCGTAGGCGATGCTCGATGCCCCTGCCGTCACAGCTCGCACGGACCAGGCGACGCTGGCGGTCCCATTCCTGCACTACGTCGTGCCGATCGGTGCTGGCTTTGGTGGGGCAGCCTCGCTTGTCGTAATCGAGTTCGATGCTGTCACCCCGGGTGAGCTCGATTGACTGATAGAGACCATTCTGGTGTGGTTTGATCTTCAACAGGGGTTGACCGTCGTGACCGCGCTTCTCGATCAAGCGATCGCCGACATCGTGACTGTACTCCTCGCGGATGCGGCCGTTTCGATGCACGCGGATCAGGCGATCTTTGCTGTCGTAGTCGTAGCGCGATTCATTGCCAAGTGGGTCGGTAGTGCTGGTAACGTGCTCGTGCGGGTTGTGCGTGTAGGCAACCGCGTTGCCGAGAGGATCGAGGCGCGCGCCAATCAAGTTCCACGAGGTGATCCGCCACTGGTGGAGGCGGCCATCTCGGTCGAGATGCATCACGCAGTTTCCGGCACCATCGTATTGCCACGCTTCGCTGCTGCCATCCGCGTGAGTCTCGCGCAATACGCGACCGTAGGTGTCGTACTCGCGTTGCGGCGTCGCAACCGTGCCCGCGTCCGCGTCCGCGTGGAACATCGCGCGGAGCGTCGGACGGAGCTCCAGCGGACCACGCTCCCAAAGCGCCTCCGGGCTGAAGCCCTGGCTGAGCTCATCTGGTAGTGTCCCGAGGGCACGCTCGCGAGGCGTTTCGGGCAGATCCCACCCGACCCTGTTGGTGAGCGCCGGTTCCTCCAGCTGCGGCAGGTGGAAGAACCCAAACCGATCGATGCGCCCAATATGCGCTCCCGCGCTGTCGTGCAAGTGGACCACACGCCGACCGCCCGCATCCACTTCGGCCGTGATTCTCCCGTCATCCCCGCGCAAGCGCTCGAGCTCACCACCGTAAGCGTCCACGATCTTGGTGATGACGCCGTCTTCATCGTAGTGGATGAGCGGGTGCTGCCGTCGTGAATGGTCATCACCGTCTTGCGTTCGTCGGGGAAGTACTCGAAAGTGGCACGCCACAACCCGTCCTGCCCACTGCCACCGATACAGCGTCCCTGGAGATCGTATTGCCAGGTGAACGTGTAATCGCGGCGGTCGGTAGCCTCGATCAAGCGGTGCAAGCGATCGTATTGGTAGCGTTCCTGAAGGCCACGCGCATCCTCAGCAATGCGCAAATCTCCCGCAGCATCATAGGAATACGAAACCAGCCGCACCCACGCCGGCTGTCCTCCGTCAGAGCGCTCGAGGTTGCACCCCTGCACTTCGATCAGGCGCCCATCCTTGTCATAGTAGAGCTGGTATTGGGCCGAGGCCGCGACACCGTCGTTGCGCGCTTCTCGGATCTGTTCGAGCTGACCCGCCTTGTTGTAGACGAGCGTTGCGCGCGCAGTCTTGGATTCAACGGCGGTGGGGACAGCCTCGTTGACGAGTGCGTTTGGTCGCCGAAACTCCATCTTCCCGAGGCGGCGCTCTTCAAGTAGAAAGTGGGTATCGGAGAAGCGCGTGAGACGGTAGCCATTGGTGACCATCTCGTTTTGGTTCGGAAGGAAGCGCGGAAACTCGATGCGCTCACCCTGATAGCCAAAGTAAATGACGCGGTGCAACCGCACGTCGAGGCGCGCTTGGAACACGTGGAAGAAGCCGTATCCGACCGGCCCGCTCTCGTGAGCGCGCGCGCTAGTCGTGTAGCGAGCCCAGGTGAACGCGCCATGGAAGGCCTTGAAGTCGACGTGCGTGTTGTAGTTCTCGCCCGTAACCAGGTGCACGGGCTCGACGCCCTTACACACCCCACCGTTCGCGTCTGCGGGCGGTGAACGCCGCTTCGCCTTGTCTTTGAGTGCCTTCGCGGCCTTGCCAATCGCTTTGAACAGATGCCCCTGCGCCCATGCGCCCACGTTTGGAATCGGTGGACCGCCCGCCTGCACGTTCGGAGGTGGACCGATCAGCATGCCGAGGCCGGGCGGGCCCGCAGGGTCTTTGCCACGCAGCAGCGCCAGCGCGAACGCTGCTGCGTCGAGCCCAGCTTGGATGCCTTGGACGAGCGCCGCCGCCGGGTTGCCAGCAGTCAGTTGTGCGGCGGCGCCTGCGCCCCCGCCACCGCCCCCGCAATGCCCATGCCCTTGGCGAAGGCGCCCATCGGTTTGGCCGGATTGCAGTGCATCGTCATGTCGATGCCGATGCGAGCCACGCGCGCCCCCGCGAAGTACACGCTCGACGCACCGGTGACGATCTCGAACGGCGGAGCGAGCGACCCGCAGGTGAACCCGATCCCAACGTCGCCAGCCCGCAACGCCGGAATGCCGTTCACCAGCACTGACGCCGAACCCGAAAGGAATGCGACACCCATACTCGGCAGTGGAATCGGGGGTGCGGGCGGCGTAAGGCTCGGAGGATGGGCGTGTGTATGCGGCGTGCCCATGTGCATGGTAATGCCCATGCGTGCGATCGGGAACGGCGGGAACAGGCCCGACAGACCCAGCGCGTCCAGCCCGGCGCTGACGCCCACCGATACCGCGTGATCCACGAACGTGGCGGGTGCGTTGATGACGCCCAGTGCTCCGCCGACACCAGCAGCAACGATCCCCGCTGCCCCCTCCTCCGCTGGCGGCAGTTCCCGAAAAGGAGCAATAGTGGCGTCGAGCGACGACAGCGCCGCGTTCGCGGTCGCGCTCGACGTGACCGCGAACACCGGGGCGGGAGGGTTCGGGCGCGGAGGGAGTGCCTGCCTCACCGGCGCCATCGCGGTCGGGGTGCTGCTCACGCCGGGGCTCCCTCGGGACGCCCAGCGCCAGCGGCCTCTTGACCTGGGGATGTCTCTATTTCTGGATGCTCGCGCAAGTAGCGGACGAGTTCGATCTCGCGCCCTGCTTCGGCCGCCTTGGGGTACATGTGCGCGCCCTCGTAGAGCTGCTTCTGGCGAGTGAGCACCGATTCGCGGCGATCGTAGTACTTGCAGCTCTTGGCCACGTTGTCCGCGTCGGTCCATGCTGCCAGCGCTGCGCCATGGTCGCCGCGGGCGAGCGCGGCATCACCTTGTCGCTCGAGCGCATCGGCAGCAGCGAACGGATTCATGCAGCGGGCCGCCATGCGGCTCGCGCTATCGTAGTAACTCTCGGAGTCCGCATAGGCCTTGAGGGTCATGCTCGTCTCGCCCGCGGCCAAGAGCAGGTTGAGCAGAATCGGTGGAGCGCTCGGATGTAGCCCCGGGTTCGGATTGGGCGAGCCGTCCGCGAGCGGTGGCGCCGGGACGGGCACCGGCGATTTTGCGTTGAGCGCCAGCGCTAAACCCTGCTGGTACTTCTCCAGCGCCGCCCCGGGCTGCGCCGCAAGGCGCAGACAATCGCCGGCGCCCAAGATGCACAGTGCCTGCATCAAGGGTGCTTCCATTCGTGCGTAGTATTCGTAGAGAATGACGTACTTCTGGATCGATTCGTCGTAGCGCTTGTACGACATGTCGATCATCGCCAGCTGCAGGTAGTTCTGCATCCGCTCGGCCACTGGCAAGCTGGGGTCAACCGCGTCTTGTGCCATGCTGGCTGCCATGGCGTCGGTACTGAAGTTGACGTCGAACGCGAGCATGCCGTCGGCTTGAGCGTCGTACAGCCCCAGTGATGTCACGTGCGTCGCGCGCTCGTCGCGCGCGATCAGTCGGCCGTTGTCCATCCACGGCTCCCGTACACCGTGATGGATAGCGAACTCAGACACGAACTGGTAGTACGCGGGCGGCGGTTCCGTCAGCGGCATCAGAGTCATCACCACACGCTGCTCGCTGGGGTCAGCCAGCCACTTGATCATGTGCTCGAACGCGATCAACACCCGCTCCTTCGGCGGTGTGCGCGAGGCCAACATGCTGTCCGGGAATGGCTCGAGCGCATCCCTACCATCCGCCTGCCGCTGTTCGTTCTCCAGAGCCAGCAACAGGTTCAGCCGGGTCACGACCTCCAGCGCGTACGCCTCTTTCGAGACGAAGTCGTCAGGAAACGCGAAGTAGAGCGTGCCGGGAGTTTCGCCGGCCAGCTGCTCTTGAATCTTCAGAACCCAGGGCACGTCGTTGTCAGCCGTACCGATGAGCAACAGGCAGTAGTCCCCTTGCTGCACGAACTCTGTCAGGTTCTCTTTGGTGTCTTGCAACGCGCGTCGCATGTGGTGCTGTTCCCGACCGAGCTCGACCTAGTTCAGCTTGATGATGGCCCCAGTGACCTCGACCGAGCCTTGCCCCGCGACGCTCACCTTCGGCCCCCCCACGTTGGCACCGCTCGAGTCGCACGCTAGAGAACCGCCCTTGCCACCGCTCACCGTGGCTGCCCCTGCAGCCGTCACGTCGATCGTTCCGCCGCTGGCAATCTTGACGGTGTTGCCGCCGACCTTCAGCTCGATTTCCTCCGGTGCCTCGATGGTGATCTTGCCGCCGTTGAGCGTGATCGTCGACTTGCCGTTCGTCACCTTGGCCATCGCACCCTCGAGCGTGATCTCGTTCGAGCCCTGCTTGACGTAGTACTTGGTAGAGGCGCTGATGTCGTAGTTACCCGTGACGTCGGTTTTCTTCCCGCCCTTCGCCGTCGTCGTGTCCAGGTTCGTAATGGTGGCCGTGCGCGCGTTGTTGTAGGTGCCGTCGTGGGCATTCGTGATCGTGAGGGTGTCGGGGCCTTTGACGGTAACCGTGCGCGTGTCCTTGTAGGTTTCCGTATCGGATTTCGTCACCGTGATGGTGTTGGTGCCTGTCACCGACAGCGACCGGTCGGCGCCTACGCTGACCGAGTCGTTGCCGCCGGTGCTCGATGAGCGGCTCGCTTTGATGGTGTTGGTCTGGTTGTTCTTGACCAACGTCGTCATGTCTTTCTCCGCCTGGATGTTGAGGCTCTCTTCACCCTTTTTGTCTTCGAACTTGATCTCGTTGAAGTTGTCGATGCCGCCGCCTTTGGTGCTGTGGCTCTTGATGCCGCTTTGCGTTTGGTTGGTGGGGAGATCGTAGGGGGGCATGTTGTCGGCGTTGTATTGATGCCCCCACCCGCCTCGCGCAGTCTTCGCCTGCGCTCGTCTTGCCTCCCCCAAGCACGTGCTCGCCATGGCGACGAGCTCTTCTCGCAAGTCGTTCCAGGCGAGTCAGCGGCGCTCGCGCAATTGATGCGAACTGTCAGGTTTATGCCATGTCTACGCCGCGCGGGGGAGGCCTTCCTCGCGGGCAACGTCTTACCAAGACTGTTCACGCCTTGCCCTGCGTCGGTTCCGGACCCCTGGGCTACTGCCTCGCACGCGAGTCGCCCACGATCGAGCCCACGCCTGGACCGCTCGCCAGCTCACCCTCTACTGCCTTTTCGTCAGCTCAGGGCAGCGCTCGCTGGGACGGCGTCGTTGACACCGAGGCACCCTGTCTCGGCTCTCGGCCGACTTTCATCCCGCGAAACATCCGCGCCGGCCCCGACGTTTGGGCGCGCGGAACGGACGGCGGCTCCACGGCTCTCTGCACCCGGCGCCCGAGGGCCGTCACGGATCTTTCGCTCACAGGGACATGCCGGCCGAGAGCCGAGACAGGAGGTCCCATGCGTCCATCGAAGCCAGTCCCAAACGCCGCGCGGTCCTGAACGAGCGCGCTCACGCCATGCGGCACGCGCCCACGCCTTCGGAGGCGGCGCTGTTCCGGCTGCTGGCGGGTCGCAAACTAGGCGTAGCCTTCAAGCGCCAGGTGCCGTTGGGTGGCTACATCGCAGACTTTCTTGCGGCTTCCGCCAAGCTAGTCGTAGAAGTCGATGGCCCCGTGCACCAACAGCGCCGCGGGGCGGATGCTCGCAAGGACCGCGCGCTTCGGCGGCTCGGCTACAGTGTGCTCAGGCTCGACGCAGCGCTTGTCATCGAGCAACCGCTCGTCGCCGTTGCGCTCGTTCGTGAGGCCCTTGCTCCCTCTTAACGCTAGCGGTTCGGACGAGCCCAGGCCGGCTTGTGACTCCTGCCATTTTCCGCGACACCCGCTCCGTTTTCGTGCTAATCAACAACTCCCATGGCTCGCGTCACTCTCGACCCGAAGCTCGACATCGTCTTCAAGCTCTTGTTCGCCGCTGAACGCAATCGCGGCATCCTACGCAGCTTCTTGATGGCCGTGCTCAAGCCACCGTCGCCGATTGACGTCCTCACGATCAACAATCCCACCATTCCGGGCAGTGATCAGCTCAAGCGCCAGGTTATCTTGGACGTCCACGTCGTGCTCCGCGATGGGCAGCACATCGATGTCGAAATGCAGGCGCGGCGTCATGGCGGACCGAGGCCGCGCTGGCTCTTCAATTGGGGCGCCGTCTTCACTGACCAGCTGGACTCGGGGCATGAGTTTGCCCAGCTCAAGCCGGTGGTCTGCATCATCATCATGGACTTCCTCGAATTCCAATCCCCTCGATTTCACAGCACCTTTCGCGTGCTCGAGGTCCACACCCACGAGGAGTTCTCTCAGCATCTGGAGATCCACACGCTGGAGCTCCCCAAGCTCCATCAGGTCACCGCTGACGCCGACG
>JAICQQ010000244.1 GCA_025937785.1 Polyangiaceae bacterium | reverse complement strand
GCAGCGCGAGCGCCGGAGAGCCCGGGGCTCGCTGGCGCTGGCGCTCGGACTCGAGGTCGTCGAAAGCGGGTGCGGGCGCGCCCGACCAGAGCTCGGGCGACCACTGCTCGAGGTGCAGGTCGTCGAGCATCGGACGGGTTTGGCCGGCGGGCACCAGCGCCAACTCGGCACCGCAATCCGTGGCCACCGCGCGCAACCTCGCCTGAGCAGCGGGCCCCGCACCAGGATCGAGCGGCACGGGCATGACACCCGCGTGGAGGCACGCGAAGTAGGTAGTGACGAAGTCGAGCCCCAGCGGGTAGAGCAGCAGCACCGGCTGCCCCGGGCGCGTCCGGGCCGAGAGCGCTGCTCCCAGCTGCCGAGCTCGGTGGTCGAGTTCCCCGTAGCTGAGGACTTGGTCGGTCCCCGCTCCTGTCAGAGTGTACGCTGGCCGGTCGGGCTCGCCGACTGCCCAGCGCCGCAAGCAATGAAGCAACGTCGGATGAGGTGGGGCGCCGCGCGTCGACCCGAGGTCCAAGTTCGTCGTCACGTTCGATTCTGAGGAAGCAGCCATATCGCCGCTCCTGACTAACAAGAACTCGAGGCCCTAGAACTTAGCCCAACGCGACAATGAATGTCCCCGGCGCGTCCCCCACTCTACCGAACGCGCCACCGCTCAGCAGCGCCTGAGCTCCTGCATCTGCGAATATTCATGGCGATCTCCGCGTCGTCGATGGGTCCTTGCCACCCGCCGACTGGCGCCTCTGGTCATGTGAAATACGGCGGACATCGCCAGCTGCAGCGCGCTTGCGCGTCGCAACGGGCGCGCCGAGACGCTCCTCGGTCTCCTCGAGACGCGCCGCCTTTCGCTGGAAAGCAGAGCGCGCTGGGCTCAGGCCGCCGACTGTGCGCCGCGCCGATATCTGCCTGGCGCCTGACCCGTCCAGCGCTTGAAAGCACGACCGAACGACGCCTCGTCGGAAAACCCCAAGTTCTCCGCCATCTCGGCGCAGCTCTGGTCGGACAGCTCGAGGGCCGCCTCCGCGAGCTCGCGGCGAGCCGCATCCACCAGACGCCGGAAGCTGGTTTGCTCTTCACGCAGGCGACGTTGCAACGTCCGCTCCGACACACCCAGCAGTCGGGCGACCTGGGTGAGTGTCATCACCTGGGCGGTGCCGGCTTGCAGCAACGCGGCGCGCACCTGACCGGCGGCGCTCGAATTCGGCCGCGGGCTCACGAGGATGCCGCGAGCCGCAGCCTCGAGAATCGATCGCAACTCCGCATTCGCCGTCAACATGGGCGCGTCCAAGAATCGCTTGGGAAACTCGATGCCCGCGGTGGGTTGGGAGAAACGGGGAACACTACCGAACAACGATTCGAATTCGTCGGTGGCGCGCGGGCGCGCGAAGCTGAAGGAAATTCGGGACCCAGCGAGGTCGGGCACGGCGGCGAGCAGATAGCGATAGATGGCCGAGAGCGCGAACTGTTGATGGTGCGTGCCCAGGTTCCCCGCGCCGCAATAACCGAAGTGCTGGTCGCAGAGGAAGACAGTGGTATCCCCCTTCACCAACTGGATCCCTCCCACGTCGCAGTGGAGCGCATAGCTTCGCTGGAGCCAACCAAGAGCCTCTCCCAGAGTTGGGCTCGAGAGCGCCAACAGGCTGGTGATCCCGAAGCTGGTCGGAGTCAGGTCGGCGCTACACCTGAGCCCGAGCAGCGGGTCGTTCAAGATCGCCGCCGCTTTTTCCCAGAGCGGGCTCGCGACTGCGTAACGGATGCGCCGCTCGACGGTGAGCACGCCTTCGTTCGCCAGCGACCCGGTGATCGGGCCGGTGTCGACTCCTTCCGAACGGAGTGCCCGCAGGGCTGGTAGCACGGCCGCCGCTGCGATGGTGGGCCCCGGCGTGTTCGTGGGTCGCTGCATCGATGGGCGAGTATGTGACGAACCCACGGGGATGCAATGCGGCGAAGTTGCGCATTCAGTCCTGCCTCGCTGCCCTTCGGTCCCATTGGTAAGATCGTGCAGCCACCCGCCGAATTTTCTACGCTCCCGCTGCAGCTGACATCACGCTGAAATGCTCCGCCTACGCGTTTGCCGTCTGCAACTGCTGCTGGGCGAGACGAGCGAGACCATCGACGACCGCGCGGAAGCTCGAGAGGCTGTGGAGCTCGGCGTTCGAGAACAGGGCTCGCAGCCGACTCTCGATCAGGTGGACCTTGGCGGTACCGCCGGTGCAGCAGAGCACGTCGACCTCCTCGGGCAGGACCTGCGCGCGCTCGAGCACGCCTACGACCGACCCCACGATGGCGTCGATTGCCTTCTGAGTCGACGCCTCGAACTGCGACGCATCCACGGCTTCGGTGATCGCGACCTCCGGGTAATCGAACTGAAAATTGGCGGCGCGTGGATGGTCGGGCTCGGCGAGCTCGCGCTTCACGAGCTCGATGGCCTCGTAGACGTGGAAGCCGAGGGCGTCTTCGGCGGCCACGAGCAGGCGGTCGACGGCCGCCCGATCGGGTTCCGAGACGCTGAAGTCGCGCACCTTGCGCAGGAACTCGAGCACCTCGCGCTGGCTCAAGAGCGACATGTCGACCGAGGAATACAGCTTGTGCACGAGCGACAGCGGCATCGTGAGTTCGTTCTTGCCGAAGGGAGCTTTGTAACGCGCCTTGGCGCCGAAGTGACGGGCGATGTGATGTTGCATGAGCGCGCCGTCGAGCGCGTCACCCGCGACGCTGACCCCTCCGGTACCGAGCACGTCTTCGTCTCGGTAGCCGTCCCGACTCATGCGGATCAAGGAAAAATCCGAGGTGCCGCCGCCCAGATCCGCGATCATGACGAGCTTCGGCTCGGCCAGATGATCCTGAAAGTCGTACGCTGCGGCGAGCGGCTCCGGGCAGGTCGCGATCTCGGTGAACCCCGCGAGGCGCGCGGCCTCCTTGAGCCGCGTCTCGGCGAGCGCATCGTCGCTGGGGTTCTCGGAAAAGCGCGCCGGGCGGCCGAGGAGCACCCGGGTGACGTCGCATTCGAAATGGGCGTTGGCGCGTTCACGCAACGTGCGCAAGATGCCGCCTACGAGCTCCTCGAGGCGGTAGCTCTTGCCGTCGACCTCGGTCGTGACGAAGCTCTTGCTCGGCAGGTGGCGTTTGAGCGATCGCACCAGGCGCCCCTGCATCCCGAGCTGGCGGTAGCGTTCGAGCGCGCGGGCCCCGAAGCTGGCGTGCCCGTCGAAGTCGAAGTGCAGGATGCTGCGAAACACCGTGGGGTCGGGCGCCGTGGGATCGATCGGGAGCGCGCGCTCCCACTGGCTGGCGTTCGCGGCGGCGATGAGCGAGTTCGTCGTGCCAAAGTCGATGGCGTAGACGAGAGGTTGGAACCGATTCGATGCTGCAGACGACATGGGGGAGTTCTCGGTCGAACCGTCACCATTTACAAGACTGGGAAGAACATGCGACAATGCGGCTTCCCTAGAGAAGAGGCGGATTTCGGCGAGCAGCGGTGGGGAGCCGCCGCAGGGGGAGCAGGGCCGGCGAGCGGCCGCGGAAATTCTCGGGCGGGACGGTTGACCTCTCGCACGCGTTGCGGTCAGTTCCTGCTACGGAGACGCGCATGCCCTACTACCTAGGCCTAGATTCCAGCACCCAGAGCCTTTCGGCCATGGCTATCGACCCCGAACGCGGCCGAGTCGTGCTCGACGAGTCGATCAACTTCGGACGCGACCTGCCCCACTACGCTTCGCCTCACGGCTTCCTCGCGAACGCCAATCCGAACATCAAGCACTCCAACCCGCTGATGTGGGTGGAGGCGCTCGATCTGCTCTTGAGCCGCGTGCGCGCTACTGGCTTCGATCTGTCGCAAGTGGCAGCCGTCAGCGGCGCCGGGCAACAGCATGGCTCCGTTTACCTGTCGACCCCGCTCAGCGCCGCTGGCAAGTTCGGCGCGGACCGCGCTCTCGTCGATAGCGTCAAGCCCCTCTTGAGTCGGCCGAGCGCACCCATCTGGATGGACAGCTCGACGAGCGCCGCCTGCGGTGAGATCGCTGGCGCCGTCGGTGGGGACGGCGTCGTGACCAAGGTCACGGGCTCGCGCACCATCGAGCGCTTCACCGGCCCTCAGATCCGCAAGTTCTACCGCGAGGAGCCCGCGAGCTACGAGCAGACTCGCGAGATCCACCTGGTGAGCTCGTTCATGGCCTCGCTCTTGGTCGGGACCACCGCCCCCATCGACCTGGGCGACGGTGCCGGCATGAACCTGCTCGATCTGGCGAGCGGAAGCTTCAGCCGCGAGCTCCTGGACGCGACCGCGCCCGGCCTCGGCGCGAAGCTTCCAGGGCCCGTACCGTCGACGCAGAAGGTTGGCGAGATCACTGGCTACTTCATCGAAAAATACGGGTTCCGAGCCGGCACCCCCGTGTTCGCGTTCACGGGCGACAACCCGTCGAGCCTGATCGGCATGGGGGCGAGCGCGCCGGGCACCGCCGTCGTCAGTCTGGGCACGAGCGACACGGTATTCGCTGCCATGCGTGAGCCGCGCACCGATCCTCAGGGCTTCGGGCACGTGTTCGGCAACCCTGCCGGCGGCTTCATGAGCTTGATCTGTTTCGCCAATGGCTCGCTCGCCCGCGAGCAGGTCGCCAAAGACGTCGGTTACGATTGGGACGCCTTCACGCGCGCCATCCTCGAAACGACGCAGCCGGGCAACTCCGGGAACCTGCTCCTGCCCTTCTTCGTCCCCGAAATGACGCCGAAGCTGCTGGCGCCCGCCGCCAAACGCTTCGGCAGCCCAGCGTTCGTCGCCGGCAAAGAACCCGCGGCCCTCGTGCGCGGCGTCGTCGAGGCGCAGGCCCTGAGCATGCAGTACCACTCGCGCTGGATAGGCGAAACACCGAGCCTGCTGCTCGTCACCGGCGGTGCTTCGAGAAACCGCGGGATCCTGCAGGTGCTCGCCGACGTGTTCCAAGCCGAAATCCGCACGCTCAAGACCGGCAACTCATCCGCGCTCGGCGCGGCGCTGCGCGCGGCGCAGGCGGGTGGCGCTCACGACTGGGCCGATCTGTACGCACGTTTCGCAGCACCCGATCCCGATCTCCAGGTCGCGCCGGCCCCCGGCACGGAGCGCGTCTACGACGAGCTGCGCGCCCGCTTCGTCGCCGAACTCGCCAAACTCGGCTGAGCCGAGCGCTTTCTTCGACGCCCCGCATGTCGGTTCCGGTCGCACCCGACCACGTTCCGACGTCGCCCGAGATCTTCTAACCTTCCCAGCTTGCGTGGATGCGGTGGCAGGCCGTATGGTCCCCTCTGTCGAGCCGCGACCTCGATCGGATCGGCTCCAACTCATTGGGGCTTGGCGAGCCAGGCGCACGCTCTCGGAGTGGTACCCCCATTAAGCTTTACCTATCGGCCTGCATCGCCCTGATTTCGTCGACCGCCTACCTTGCCTGCTCCTCCAACGAGCCGGCGACCGATGGCGGTAGCGGCGGTAGCGGCGGAGAAGGTGCAGGTGACGGCGAAGAGACGGGGCAAGCCGGCGAGAGTGCGACGGGCGGCGCTGGTGGCTCGAACTCGGGCGGCGCTGGCGGCTCGAACTCGGGGGGCGCTGGCGGCTCGAATTCGGGGGGCGCTGGCGGCTCGAATTCGGGGGGCGCTGGCGGCTCGAATTCGGGGGGCGCTGGCGGCTCGAATTCGGGGGGCGCTGGAGTGGGTGGCACAGGCGGCGCCGGCGGTGGGGGAAGCAGCACCGGAGGCGGTGCCGGAACGGGAAGTACGGAGGAGGCGGGGATCGTCACCTTCGACACATTCGCCTTCTACCGACCCGCGCTGGTCTCGGGCGCGGACGGCGTGCTCCACCTGGCGTTCAACACCAACACGCAGCCCTCGAACATCATGGTCGCGAGCTGTGCCGCCGACTGTGGCGTGGCCGCCAACTGGACCACGACAGTCATCGACGAGCACCAATTCACTGGTCAGGTTCGCATGGTCGTTGGCTCCGACAACCGACTCCACGTGCTCTACGACGCATCGGACGGCTCCGAGCAGCTCATCTACGGTACCTGCGCGAGCAACTGCGAAGACGCCTCGAGCTGGAGCGGGGTTGATCTCGCCTCGCTGTTCGGCGGCGGCTGGAGTTCACCCACACACGGCTTACCCCTGGTCATCGATGAAGAGGGTCGCCTCTCCTTCACCGTCGACCGGAAGATCTATCTCGACGGTGGCGTGACCCTCGCAACCTGCGCCGGCGATTGCACCAATCTCGGCAACTGGTCGGCGGGCACCATCTCCAGCACCGGAACGCGTACGTCTCTCGCTGCGAGCGGAACGACGCTCCACCAATTGATCGACAACGCCGATGGCAGCACCACCGGCTCCACCCTCGGCTACCGAACGTGCGCCGGCGACTGCACGGATCCCACGAACTGGGAGGCGCTCGACGACTTGTTCGTGTACGACGGCGCGATGCCCAACGCGATCGCTGTCACCGAGGAAGGCGGCGTGCGCATCGTCTACAACCAGGGCGTCAGCGACTCAGGCCAGCCCGCGGACGTGAAAGCCCAAGACAACATGATGTTGATCTGGGGCTGCGACGCGGATTGTCTCGAGCGGACCTCCTGGAGCGGCATCATCAGCGGTGCCGCGGGCGACGGCGTGGACGGTATTGCAATGGTCGAGTTCGGCGGCGCGCTGGTGCTGTCGATCAGCAACAGCAACCGCGTGCTGACCCGCGTTTGCACGGCGGATTGCTTGCTCGACACGAACTGGAGCGAAGCAGAGATCGATACGTCCCAGGCGATGACGGACGAGTACGACCCGTTCGTCTACGCGGACACGAGCTGCGGCAGCAACCAACTCGAGTTCGCCAGCTGGCACCTCACCCAAGGCGTGACGGCGGTTCGCCCGAATGGCTCCGTGGCCTTTGCGCACACGGCGCACATCCTGCGGACCTGTTTTGGCTCGTCCTCCGTCGAGTACGTGCCGGGGTACGGGCGCGTGGCGTACTTACCCTGAGCAAAGGGATCTCGATGCGAACGCCGTCGCGGGTGTGCGCGGCGCGGCGCGTCCGCCGCATGCGGGTTGGCTTCTCCTCAATCGAGTCTGTAGCTACGAAGATCATCTCCGTCGCGAAGCCACGCGTGCGTGCAAGCTGCGCTTGGTCGATCGCCGCCTTCGTCCGTAGTGTCGTCTCAACGGCGAACGAGCGTCCCGTCTCGATGTGGCTGTGCACGAAGCGCTCGCACTCCCTCGCTACCGCGCGGCGAACGTGGCGCGGTATCGCACGATAGCTGCCGAGAATCTGCGCGCACCGATCGACGCATCCGAATGCATTCGTACTCATCTCGAGTAGGAGAGTACCCCAGAGCGAATGCGCTCCCGACGGTCTCGCCAGGGAGGCGCGCGAGCTGCTGAGATTCGCGGCGTCGCAGGAAGAGATCCCGGTCGAGCGCGCGCAGGCGTTCGCAGCGACTGTGCTGTCTGGCAGCAACATCGGCCGGTGGGCGTTAGCGGTGCTGCGCGGCGAAGCCCGCGCGACGCGGGCGTTGGTCGAACTGGCGATCGCCCATCTTCAAGCTACTTCGAAGGTTGGCTCGGGACCGACGAATGCGCCCCACCCAGCCCTCAGACCCAAAAGGGAGTAGCGAGCTCATCCACTATGAAAAGACACTCTAGTCCGAGCGAGTGGCGGCAGCTGGACGGCAGCGGGCACCACAGCTGAAGGGGCGTACCAAGTTTCTGCGAATTTTCAGGCCATTGACGCACGGGCAACATTGCCAATTGGCAACGACCGGCGGGGCATCGCTATTGCTTGTCAGGAGACAGGCTCGGATGGCTCGCTCAAGCACACCAACTCCTTCCGTTCACAACCATGACCCAAACGAGCTTCTCCGCGCGAAGCAGCTTTCGCGCGAGGCCGATTCGCGGGCACTTGCCTCAGGGGAGAAAACCCGCGAGCAGTTGCGGGCAGAGAACACGCTCGTGAGCGTCAGCTACGATGAGTTGGTGATCGATTTCTCGCACTGTAGCCCTGGCTCCCTGCGTTGACGTTCAATAGCCGCGACGCCGAATGGTTGCTCAGCTACTTGGCGGCCAGTGGCGAGCATAAGCTCGTCCTGATTGGTGGCCAGGCTGTCAACTTTTGGGCGGAGGCATTTCGTAAAGTTGAACCTGCGCTCGTACCAGGGCCGTTTGCGAGAAGGACGTCGAGCGCAACGCAGTGGGAATCAAGCGGCCCTGGGGCACACTTTGGGTCATGCACCCATTCATGTGCATGCGAAGCCGTGTCTACAACGTGGTGCAGCTCGCAAGCCAATACGACACTGAGCAGGGACGACGACAGCTTGGGGCTTCGATCGTGCGTGCGCCGTTACGCGATCGATCTTGTTGAACGCCAAGGGCAACCCGTTCGCGAAGCGCTCCGCATCTTCAGCAGGGTGTTCGACTACTGTATGCACGACAGCAACGCCACGCGCGCAGCAGGGCTGGGACATGATCCGTTTGATGCGGTCGATACGGACCACGCGGTATTGCCGGCGAACTATCGGCAAAAGTGCTTACCACACTGGCGTACACAGCTTCTGCGTCAGCGAGCGCGCGAAGCAGCCGGCGGTTGAGGCTCCGCCTGCAGTTGCCTGGGTAGCGCCTCCCTCACCCCAGGCTCAACATCATCACCGGTTACCGATCCAGCATTTCTGCTGCTGTGCGACGGAGAGGACTCGAACCTACCGAGCATCCAGCCATATGCAGCGAGGTGCAGTCACACGCGCCCAGACGGGAGGCGGAGAGCGCCTCTGAGCGCGCGTCGGTGCACCCGGGGACGATATCTGGGACGAAACCCAACGATGGGTCAGCGGAGTCAAGCGACCACGCTGACCACGTCGTCAGGGCTGCTCGTGAATACCTCCGAGCGGGCGCGACAGGGTTGCCCTGCGTTGACCTTGCGGTCGCGCTGGCAGACGTCGTACTCGGCGGACGCACAGTCACGCTGGCGCTCAAGGTCCTGGAGGGGGGCCCGTTTGCCCATGCGCGAGCCACAGAGCTGGCAGAGCGGGTGCTGAGCGCTCGGGAAGCACGGCCGACTGGTGCACTCGAACGAGAACGCGGTGCGGCGTTAGTCACTCCGACGGGCTGTCATTTAGTAAATGACAGTGCTATTAAGATGACATGCTTGGGCCAGGCCACGTAGCAAGCGAGTACCTCCAAGTACTCGGCGACCTCGACGGAATTAAGTCTTATCAATTACTTAAGCCTGTTGATCCGAGATCCGACGCTTTGCTGAAACTCCGTACCCCAGCCGGAACTGAGCGACTCGCGGTGCAAGAATACCGGTCCCACCTCAGCCACCAGATGGTGGACCATATCATCGCTGCTTCCAAAACCTCCCCTCACGCCAGACTCATTTTGGCGCCCCACATCGGCACCCGACTGGCGACCAAGCTCGTGGAGGCGAGCTTGAACTACCTCGACCGAAGCGGCAACTGCCACATCATGCTGCCGTCATTCTACGTGCACATAGAGGGCAAGCCGCCCCATCCCGTAACACCCGAGGACAAGGGACTACGGAGTGCCGGCTATCAGGTGCTGTTCGCCCTCCTTTCAGACCCGACGCTCTTGAACGCCCCCCTTCGAACAATAGCGCAAGCCGCCGGTGTAAGCCGCCAACCTGCTTCCGATATGAGGGAGCGTCTGTTCGCAGGCGATTCCATCTTGAAGACGAGTAAGGGGACGGTATGGAATTCGCGACGGAGGCAAGACGCTCTCAACCTGTGGTTGCACGGCTATGAGACGACAGTCCGTCCCTCGTTGCTCTGGCGCTCGTTCCGAACGCAGGAGTCGGACCCACAGCACCTCGAGGCGATGATCTCTACTGTCCTCGAAACTTCCGGTTCCTACGAGCTGCGTTGGGGAGGAAGTGCAGCAGGGTTCAGACTGAACGGACACTATCGGGGAGAGCGAACTGTCGCACATATTCGACCGCATCCTGAAGAGGTACTGCGCCAGCTCCGTGCGGTGCCCGACCCAGCAGGGAATCTCATCATCATGGACGCCTTCGGCACCGTCAACTGGACCCCAAGTCGCGACACCGTTCACCCCCTACTCGTCTACTCCGAGATGTTGAGCGAAGGCAGTGAACGCGCGCGAGAAGCCGCGCGAGAATTGTTCGAGCAACACGTTGAGAACGTTGGGAGCACAGGCAGTGAGCCTCACTGAAACACAAGTAGCAGCGGCGCGTGAGCTCACGCGGGCATGGCCCAATCGCAAGATCGTCGTCATCGGCGCAACCGCGCTGGGCTTCTACTTCGACATGCGGTGGCGCAAAACCGCCGACGTCGACCTAGCGCTTGCCATCGAACTCGACGAGTTTCCTGGACCACTACTCGCTCAGTACGGCTGGCTACAGCATCCCCAGAGGGCCCACGAGTTCGAATCTCCCCTCGGGGCGAAGGTGGACCTCCTGCCGGCGGGTCCAACCCTGATCACCGCGAAAGAACTTCGTTGGCCGCGGGGGCATCGCATGAGTCTGGCCGGGATGGACTTGGCATTCGCCCGCGCCGAACTTCACCAAGTAGCTGCCGATTGTTCCGTTCTCGTTGCTCCGCCGCCAGTGATAGTCATCCTCAAAATGGTCTCATATTGCGACAGGCCCGCTGAACGTGAACGCGATCTAGAAGACATCACGCACCTACTCGACTCGTATGTTGACGAGAATGCGGAGCGGCGGTGGGAGGAGGCGGCAGAGTGCGACTTCGACTTGGCTCCAGCATACCTACTCGGACTGGACCTGGGGCGCACAACGACACTCCCAGAGCACCGCGCAGTGATCGACAAATTCGTGGAGCGGATCGGAGACGAAGGCACTCCGAGCCACGCATTGATGTCCAGGCGCGGGCCGAAGCGTTGGCGATCCGAATCGCACGCGCTGTCGAGACGACTCCAAGCGTTTCGTGAGGGCATGGCGGCAACGGCGACAAAGTAGTCGTGGTCGTGGGCCCGAACGCCCATCGCGACGAGATAGGCCTCGTTCCGCGAGTCCCTCGCCCCCGCCCCACCATCACCGCTAGCTACCGATCCAGCATTTCTGCTGCTGTGCGAAGGAGAGGACTCGAACCTCCACGGGAGTTACCCCACCAGCACCTCAAGCTAGTGGGTTGGCGTCCTGATCTGCTAGGCTCGCGAGCGTGCTCGGCACCCCGGCGCGCCTCGCCCTGCTCGTATTCGCCGCAACGTGCGCCGTAGCCGGCGGCGCTCGCGCCGAGCCGCCGACGATCGAGGCCATTTTGCCTCGCCACTACGATCGGGAAGAGCTCGTCGTAAAGGCGGGCACGCAACTCGAGCTGACGCTGGTGGCTGCGGATCCGGACGGCGATCCGCTGCTCGTGCAGGCCTTGGGGCTACCCGGGGGCGCGGCGTTCGACCCGGCGTTGCGCCGGCTCAGCTGGAGCCCCACGCTCGCCCAAGCCGGCAGCCACGTGGTCGTGTTCTCGGTGAGCGACGGCAGCAAGGAAGTAACGCGCGCGCTTTCGCTGACGGTGGTTCGCAATCGCGTGCCGGTCTTCTTCCGGCGGGCTTACAGCCTGGGCGTGGGGCAGTTCGGTCGCGTGGCGTTCGCGGCGGACGACGCCGACGGGGACGCGCTCAGCTATCGCTTGCTGAATCCGCCGCCGGGAGCGACGTTCGACCCGGCGCAGGGCGTGCTGCAGTGGCGGCCGCGGGCGGATGCGGTGGGGCGCCATCGCTTTCGCGTCGGGGTGAGCGATGGGTTGGCGGAGGTGACGGAGGAGTTCGAGGTGGAGGTGTCAGCGCCCAGCGAGGAGGCGTGGGCGGCGTTTCTGCAGCCGGGCGGGGGGTTCTCGGGTTACCTGCCGAGTGACGCGGAGGCGGGCAGCTTCTGGGGAGCTAGCCTGCGCGTCTCGCTGTTCTCGTGGCTGCATCGGACCGAGGCGCCGGGACCGGGCTACGGGCGATTGTACCTCGGCGCAGAGTTCCTGCTGAGCAGCGACGACACCGTGGCGCCGCTCTTCGGGTACATGGTGGGCTTCGAGCTCTCCGTCGAGCGCAACCCGACCCGCCGCGTGCTGATCCCGCT
>JAICQQ010000073.1 GCA_025937785.1 Polyangiaceae bacterium | reverse complement strand
GTGCGTTGGCGCGCTGCACGGGCCACATGGCTCGCGTGGTCGCTGCACGGTGCTCGCGCGGTCGGCGCCTACGGGCCACATGGCTCGCGGTCGGTGCTTACGGCCCCGCGGGGTCGCGGCTGGCCACATGGCTCGCGGTCGGTGCCTACGGCCCCGCGGGGTCGCGGCTTCGAGCGCCTGCTCATCGTCGAATAGGGGCGCAAGCTCGCGGGACCCGGAGATTCTCGTCAGACATCCGATCAATCATGAGACCGCGATACCGCGATTGGCTCCAAAGCGGGGCCTGAGAGCTGGTGTCCTAGAAGGCAGCGACCGGTCGCGCCTCGCGCGCCTTCGCGACGTGCTTGGGAGCCTGGCCTGGGTCGAGCACTTCGCTCGGATAGAAGTTCACGGTGAAGTAGAAGCGGGCATCCGGGCTGTAGAAGATGTTGCGGCGCTGGCCGTCCGGGCCGATCTGATTCGTTAGGTTGAGGTACCCGAGGGTGAAGCTCACCGAGTCGAACGCAAACGCCTCGAGCTCGCTCGCAAAGACCGTCACCACCTCGAAGGTTTCGGGCGATTCGATGCCGTCGACTTCGGTGCAGCCCGTGAGCAGGCCGCAAATCTCGGCGTCGTCGTCGACCTCGTAGTTCCAGGTGGGACGCCACTGAAAGTCGCTGGCCCACACGAGCTTCTCGTGAATCACGAGCTCGGTTCCGAAGCCCAAGCGCGTCTCGTGTTTGGCGAAGGGCGAAGCGCTGAGTTGGTCGGAGATGACAGGACGACCGTCGAGGTCGGTGCGCTGCTGTTCGATCTCGTCGTTCGTCGGGACCTGACCGTTGGTGAAATAGTGGTGGTAGCGCGCGAGACCCGATACGCTGAAGCTCTGGAGCCATGAGGCGTCCATGAGCGGAACCACCTGCGAGGGTACCAGGCCGGCGCCGAGCCCCAGGATGCGGCCATTGTTTCGGCTGGCTTTCGAGGTCGGCAGCGTGACTTCGGGCAGCCCGACACCGAGACGGGTGGCGTAAGCATCCTTTTCGTAGAGGGTGCGATCGTAGCGCAGCTGCAGGATCGTGTCTTGCACACCGGCGTCGAACTCACGCTCGCGCGTAGTTTCGTCGGAGTTGGTCAGCTCTTGCCCGATGCTGAAGATGCCGCGGACGCTGTAGGTCCAGTTCTCGTTGTCGATGAAGTAGTAACGGGGCCGGAACCACAAGGTCCAGTCATAGGTAGGATTCGCGCTCTGATAGTCCTCACCTACTCCCAGGGTTTGGGCGGTCAGCGATTGCTCGAAGGCGAGACGCGACGCGCGCCAACGACTCCTCTTGGCGGGGGGGGCTGCGCCGGTGCTCGGTGGCGCCTCGACACCTTGGTCGATGGGCTCCGCCGGCTGCTCCGCCCAGGTCTGAGCGGGCGGCGCGGCGGGTTCGGCCGCTGGCGCTGGCGCGGCGGCAGCGGCGGCTGGCGCACTGGCCTCAGCGGGGGGCGCCTGCGCGGGTACCGGCGCCGCCCCGCCGGGGGTCTCGGCAGGCGTTTCGGGTGCGGGGCCTGCGTCGGCAGGCTCGGGGGCTTTGGCAGTCGCGGGCGCTTCGGGTGCGGAGGGCGCTTCGGGTGCGGAGGGCGCCTCCACCGGAGCGGCGGCTTCGGGCGGCGCTTCGGCTGCTGGGGGCTGCGGCGTTGCTTCCGCCGGCGGCTCCGGGGCTGCCCCGGGAGGATCCCCCGGCGCTGTCTGTGCCGCGCCCGCCGGGGCTACGCTGAGCAACGCCAGGCCGCTCAACCACGAAATCGACCGAGTGCGACGTCCCTGCATCACGAGTGACCTCGAGCGTACAACAGGCCGCCGCGCCGCGCACCTGTGTGGGGTGTCGAGCTTTCCAGTGGCCTCAGCAATTTCTGGCATTTCTAGAGGTTGCCCGTCACGATCAGCGTCTGGCAGTTCCCAGCTTCGGCAGTCCCACACTCCCGGTGACACCCTCGACGTATTCGCGCTGCAAGCTCCGCACGCTGCCGCATGCGGGTGCATCGGTTCGGGTCCGGCGGCGTGTCTGCGCAGGCTCGAAGCCGCTGAAGCTCTTTCACGAAGTCATCACTGGTCAGCTGAGCGCATGCCGTGGTCAGCCCCGGCACGGGAGCGCCAGCGAGGAGCCCCGAACTGGAGAGGTTCGCAGGCAATTCCGTACACTGTTGGAAGAACCAATACTTGGAGTATCCACCGGCGTGGTAGCTTGGCCAAAATCATGAGTTGGACGCTGAAGCAGCCGGTCTCGAGGAGACTGGGGGCAAGGAGCTGGGGTCTCTGGATGGTGGGCATCGTGCTGACCGCTGTGCGATCGGTGTCCGCTGACGAGCCGCGGCTCACCTGGAGCGGCGACTGGCGACGGGTGGGCGGCACCGAATACGCCGTCATCGGCGGCCTGGGGGTCGGCATCGCGACCGTGATGCTCTGGATCCCACCCGCACAAGAGCCCGCCTGGCGTAGTCCCCGGCTGATGGACTGGCGGGCGCGCGAGTGGCTTCGCCTGGGCACCCGTTCTGCACGGGACGCGGCGGATACCGTGAGCGACGTGCTGGTGGTGGCTTCGATGGCGCAACCGCTCTTCGTCGACACCTTGATCGTAGCGGGGCTCGCCGATCAAAGCATCGACGTGATGCATCAGATGGAAGTGATCAACCTGCAGGCTTTCGCCATGACACAATTCGTCAACGTGGTGGCGAAGCGCATTTTTGCTCGCGAGCGACCTTACGTCAGTGAGTGCGTCTCGGATCCGACGTCGAGCGGAAATTGTGACAACCTCGACCGTTACCGCTCCTACTATAGCGGGCATTCTGCGATCGCGGCGACGGGCGCAGGTCTGGTGTGCGCTCACCATACGCACCTCGAGCTGTATGGTGGCAGCCCCTACGACGGCATCGCTTGCGGCGCCGCCGCCGGGCTCGCGCTCGCGACCGGAGCATTACGGATAGCGGCCGACCGGCACTGGGCAACGGACGTCATTACCGGCCACCTCCTCGGATTCGCCGCGGGCTACGTGGTGCCGAGCCTGGTGTACTACAAGTCGTTCCGGCGCGAGCCCGAGGCGCCCACGGACACCGGGCAACTGATGTTGCAGCGGAGCGACCCGCCCACACTGGCCTTTTCAGGGACGTTTTAGCGGGCTCGGAGCGCTTGCCCCGCGAAATTGCCCGGAGAATCTCGGCCGCCCGTCCGCCGGGGCACTGTTTTACTGGTGCCCTACGGGGCCTTCTGTGTACGCTCTGTCACATGGCCGCATCGAAGCGAGACTCGAGCAAGCAGTCGTTGTATTTCCCGATGGAGATGTTGGACGAGATTAGAGAACAGGCGAAGCGACTCGACCGTTCGTTGTCTTGGGTCATCCAGCGTGCGTGGACCGTGGCCAAGGCCGAGATTCGTCAGATGCCTGACAGCGACGGCCGTCGCAGCTGACCGCTACTGCTCGAGGCGCACTACGCCCAGGATGCGCGGCGCGGTCCCTCCTTTGAAATGAACCTGCAGCACCGGAGCCGTCCGTGCCCGCCGGCGAGTGCGCAAGCGATAAATCCGGTATTCGTCGTCGTCGAAGATGGGCAGACAGACGCGGCCGCGAGGTCCCACGAGCGTGTCGAAGCGGACCTCGTCGTGATCATCCAGCGCTTCGACTAGACCGCTGGTGACGATGCCGTGATAGACGCTCAAGTCGACGGCGCAGAGTTGACGGGCGTCGATGTGGAAGTGATCGAGGGGGGTCGTGCGCTCGAGGTAGGTGGCACCGATGATCGCTCGGCGCCGGTACAAGGCGTCGACCAGGTAAGCCGAGGCCGCCGGATGCGATAGCTGCGCCTCGCGCACGATGGCGCGGAGCTGCTCGCGGGTGAAGCGTAGGATGATCTTGGCAGCCCAGAAGGCGTCCCTCGCGTCGGTCTCGAAGAAGGGCCAGTAGGGGTACGCTTCGCGCCAGGCGTCCGGGTCGAAGTGCTGGGCGCTGAAGGCCCCCACGGATGGCCACGGTGTCTCGCGGAGCTGCTCCCACTCGCGCGCCCACAGGCCGAAGGCAAAAGCGGCCCTCGGTTGCGCCTGCCAGTCGAACCAGTGTTCGTAGCCGTCCTCGTAACGTGACTTCTCGGCGGCATGGGCGCCCAGGGCTTCACCGAAGTCGACCAGATAGTGCTTGAGGAAACGCCGGCTGTTCTCTTCGACGTAGGCCGAGAGCGTGTTGTCCTCTTTGATGTCGGTGTGGTTGACCCAAGCGGAGAAGATTCGAAGCCCCCTGAGCTCGCGCCGGTGTTCGTGCGGGATGACGTCATTCGGGTCGTCGCTGCGCGTGCCCTCGGGGGGCAAGCCGCCTTTGGGAATGCCTTCGATGAATTCGCTGGCAGTGGCTCGGTAGCTTCCCTCGTTGCCGCGCGGCGCGCCGCTCAACGTGAGCTCCAAGTGACGTCGAGTGTAAGCTTGCTCGCGGCCGAAGTCGTCGCTGGCGCTGGCGTTGGTGGCGATGCCAATGTCTTCCGGACGGATCTGGAACACCGTGTCGTTCGGCACGTTGTACCCCGCGGCCCAAAAGATGCGGTTGACGATGGTGTTGGTCGCCGTCTGCATCTCCGGGTTTTCCTTGGTGTCGAACTTGACCACGAACTTGCGGCCCTTCCGGTCTCTCGCGACGAAGCCGGGGTTGGCACCGCCGGGTTTGCCGCTCAGCACCAGGAGCGGCGGGGTCGGTGGGCCCGCCGCGGACGCGCCCTGCGCCACCTCCGCGGGAGACAAATCGCGGACTCCGATACGATTGGTGAACCAGCTCGAGTCGGGCACCTCGTCGAGCGCGTTGACGTTGTGCGCCGCCTCTCGGTCGCGGAGTTCGAGTGTGCGCGTCAGTCGGCGTAGCGCGTACCAATCGAGGGCCGATGCGACGTAGTGGAAGTCGGCCACATCTGGTTCGGGGATGTCCTGTTGGTCATTCACCCGCCATACGATCGGCTGATCTGCGAAGGTACCGTCATGCACACACCCGCCGAGCAACGACAGCGCCAGCGTGCCAGCAAGCGCGCGCCTCCGTACCTCCCCCGGAGCACGGCGAGGGCTGCTCATAAGCGCTTGTCGCGTCTGCGAAACGTGCGCAGCGGGTCGGTCGACAGAAAGAACAAAAGCTCTTCGCCGTAGGCTGCCTGAGCCTTGAAGAAGATCTTGTCGTCGGAGTGGAACACGAAGCCCAGCCCTCCGCCGAAATGAAAATCTTCGAGCCCTTCGCGATCGAACACCTCCGCGTAGCTCTGGCCGACGCGACCCACGTCGAGAAATACTTCGCCGGACACCATCTGGTGAACGGGGTAGCGGTACTCGAGCGTGCCGAGCGCGCTCAGTTTGTCCCTGAATCGATCCAACTGGTAGCCGCGCAAGCTCGTCGGTCCGCCGAGCTTCATCAGATCGCTGAAAGGGATCTGATCGTCGTCGCCGTGTACGGCTTCGAGCGTGGTGCGGATCGACAACACGCGCGTGCCTCGGTACAGGTCGATGAACGTCGCGAACGCCGCGCCGTAGTGCCAGTAATCAGCGTCGCTCGTGATCGGCGCGGTGTGCCCGCCGAACAGGTCGAGGTACACGCCTTCGGAAGGTGTGGCTTCGTAGTTGCGTGAGTCGTAGACGAACGTGGGGGTGACCTCGAGCACGGTCGCGCCTTCGTCGAAGCCTTGGATCTGTGAGGTGTCGTAGACGGTTTCGATGCTCGGTTCGTCGAACTCCTTGCGCTCGGAGTCGAACTCGCGCTGGTTGAAGAGCCCCGTGACACCTACCAGGGAGCGGTCGCCCTTGTCGCCGATACTGGCGCCCAGCGTCAGCGTGCCCATGGCGCGCCCTTCCCGAAAGCGAGTCGCCACGTCCGACTCCCGTGGGCCGACACCTGGCGTCGAGTCAGGCACGGGCTCGTTGCCGATGCCCTGGAAGAACAGCGCCGGCTTGAGTTCGTAAGCCGCACGGGCCTCGATCCACAGCGGCGTGTGCGCGATCTGATCGCCCACGAACGAGGCCCCGTAGCCTTGCACGAAGATGCCGCCGAAAGCGGCAGCGACGTTCAATTCCTCGTCGTTGCCGAAGAGGTCGTTGTGAAATGCCTTCAACCCGTAGGTGAATCCGTAGCCCGTCTGGTAACCGAACGCGGGCAGTACGCCTGCCGTGCGCGCGTCGTTGTACAGGATGTCCTTGGTGTGCTCGATCAGGTGGTAGCGATCGATCAGGATCGCCGCGCCCCGGATCGGCATCGCGACCAGCTTGAGCACCAGGTTCGGAGGAAACAGCAAGATCCTGGGCACGAGCAGGTAATAGTCTTCCGGTTCCGTGCTCGGCGGCTGGGCCCAACCGCGGGCCTGTTCCGGGTCCCCCGGCGGCCGCAGGCCACGGGTCGCGTAGTCCTGCGGAGGGGTGGCCAATGGATCGTCGTCGTCGCCCTCGGGCGGGGCGGCGGGGGCGGCCGTAGCCGTGGGGGTGGAGGCAGCCGCGGGCGTGGCCGTGGCCGCGTCCGGTGGGGCAGGGGGCGCGTCGCCGGGCGCAGGCTTGGGCTGGGCGCCGGGCGCAGGCTCCGGCTCGCCGGGGGCTGCCGGTTGGGGTTGCGCCGTGGGATCGGCGGGCTCTGGTTGGGCGCCGGGGGCGGGGACAGGCGCGGGCGCCTGAGCCGTGGCGAGGCTGCTGACGGAGATGATCGCGGTGACGAGGGCGAAGCAGCGTCGAAGCACGCTTCGCTGCGTAGCCAGGCAGCGTCTAGGCTGCAAGCATCAAAAAAAACGCGTCGTGGTTCGAAGCGCCTGCAAAGCGGCGTTCACCCGTGTTCGGGGCGGTGGATCGAGCTCAACCGTTGATTCTCGCGGATGATCAGTACTGCGAGGAACAGCCAGAGGACGATGATGCAGAGGTTGATCAGCGCAAATGTCCGCAGGCCGATCCCGAGCCCGACACCCGCCCCGGCGACGAGCGCCGTGGACGCGACGTCGCCCATGCGCACGAAGAAGGTGTCGACGGCCTGCTTTGCCTGGTACTTCATCTCGCGCGTGGTGGGCAGCCACAGCATGTTGCGAACCGTGTTGTTCAACGAGTAGTCGGTGGCGTTCTCGGCCGTCTTGCTCCAGCGTAGCACCGCCAGCACCGGTAGCAGCAGGAACGCCGACTGTCCCAACGCCGAGATCACCGGGAGTATCAAGAACGCGAGCTTGAGCCCCCCGAACTTGACGATGCGCGACACGGCGAAGGTCTGCAGTAGCACGCCCACCACGTTCACGTAGAAATAGAATTGCCCGTATTCTGCCGTGAGGAAGTTGCCCGTGGCGTCGGCGGCGATGGCGCCACTCTTGACTGCGTCGCTCGCTGCCTGTTTGAACAGCTTGCTCAGCATGTACTCGCCGTTGGTGTTCACGAGCGTGAACGCCAGCGAAAATGCTGCGAGCAGCCGTAGGTAGCGATGCTTGAACACCAGGTCGAAGCCGTAGCCGCGTTTCTGCGGTTCGCTGGCAGGCGCCTCCTGGTCACGCGCTTCGCCCTCGTGCGATCCGGCTTTCTTGGGCTGCGATTCGCGCGTGTGCACCCAGTGAAACAACAACGCGCAGATCGCGAGCAAGCCCGCGCTCACCAGCAGCAGCTGGTAGGGTCCGATCGGCTCGGCGAGCACTGCCGTGACTTGCGCGCCGAGCGCAGCCCCCAGCGAAGCGCCGATGCCGACGAGCGGAAAGAGCCGCTTGCCCCGCTCTTCGTCGTAGATGTCGTTTGCGAAGGCCCAGAACTGCGCCACCAGCATCATGTTGACGACGCCGACCCACACGTAAAAGATCAGGCCTAGCTGAGCGCGTAACGCCGGGAAGCTGCTCGCGACGTAGAACAGCAATAGGTGGAGCACGAAGAAGCTAGTGACCCCCACCACCAGCCGGTTGCGCGGCACTTTGGAGGCGAACGTAGCATAGGCAGGCACCAGCACGAGCAGGAGGAGCGCGATCGCACCGCTCATGAAACTCTTGTACTCGGCGCCGCCCTCGAGCTCCAGGATCAGACCCTCGCGTACGGGTTTGATCACGTAGTACGCGGTGAGTAGGAGAAACACGTTCAGCGTGAGTAGCAACGCGGTGGGCGCTTCACCGTGACGAACGTCGGTCACGAGCCCCAAGGCGCGTTCGAGCGGGCTCTTGGCTGAACCCGAGTGGGACGGTTCGATGGGGGCGGGGCTTCCGGTCACGCTTGGCTTCTACCAATGGCCCTTCGTCGGGGCGAGTCGAGAATCGGCGGCAGGCCCGCCTCGGTGCGGCGATTGCGGCGGAGCGCTCAGCGCTCGTCCTGCGCGGTCTCCTTGCGAAACAGATCGAGATCGAACTTGAGATTGCTCATCGACTGGTGGAGCTCCTGCACGATCTGTGCCGGCTTGCGCTTTTCTTTGTTGGGCGCGGCGCCGCTGAGCAAGTGCTTGCTCAGAGATGCATACACGCGTGCGGGCAAGACGTTCTCGAGGTACTCGAGCGCCGTCCCACGCAGCGTCAGATCCCCGCTGACGACCGCCTTCAAGCACAGCTCCAGCGGTTCTGCCTCCAGGATGGTGCTGAGGAGCATGAAGACGTATTCGAGCCTGGCCGCTGGCCGGTGTTGCGCAGGGCGGATCGTCGCCAGGGCATCCCCTTCGTCGGCCGCGAGTTCGCGCTCCCACTCATCGCGGGGGACGGCGGCCTCGCGCGCGACCAATGTGAAAATCCGTTCGCGGTCCGGTGACAGCCGCGGATGCTGGCTCACGAGACGAAACAGAGATTGTGCGCAGTAGTAGCGCACTCCGAAGTTCGGATCGTCTAGCCCCAGGAGCAGACCGTCCCGCGCGCGCTCCGTCGCCATGGTGCGCAAGATGCGCGGAATGCGGCGTCTCACCAGCTCGGGCTCTCGCATATCGAGCAGGGCGTCGACGAGCACGCCCTCGCGCCCCGTGGCATGTTTCTGCAATACTGCCAAGGCGACACGCGCGAGGGCTCGCTCGGCGAGCAGGGGAATCACGAGCGGGATCAATCCGGTCACGAAACCGTCGGCCCTGAGCTGCTGTTCGAGAAACTGACGTGTCTCACGCTGGTCGCCGGAGAGCAACGAACGGGCCCCGTCCACCAGCTGCTGCTGTTCGAGGTTCGAGCTGCGATCCTCCTCGGCGACCCTTTCGGGATCGGACAGCGCCCGCCGAGCGTGCAACGCGCGGATCTCGTCGAGCAATTGCTCGCGGTCCATGGCCATCGTGGTGTCCGTGAGCGTGCGCTGCGTCGTTGCGTCGATGCCGTCGACGTCCGTCACCTTGAGCGTTCCGGCGCGCAAGCTCGCCGCCAACTCCTCGACGTAGCCGCGGTGCAGGCGCAGGGACAAGAGCAGTCCCCAAGCGGCGAACACCACGCCAAGCGCCACGACCAGTTGATTGGTGTCTCGCGGTAGGAAGGCCAACGCCGCTAGCGCCAGGCCCGCCGCCGCGATATCGCCGAGCCGATCGAAACCCACGTCGATCAGCGTCTTCATCGCGCGTTTGCGCGCCTTGTCGACCGGGGTGTACAAAAGCTCGTAGCCCGAGCGATACAGCGAGCTCCGGAGCACATTTTCGAAAGCGTTGACCAGCGAGACCGTCCACAATCGCGTGACCGCCACGGACAGCACACCGCCCAGGATCACGGCGCCGGGCAGGAGCGCGATGGTGCCAGCGATGCCGAGTTTCTGCAGACTTCGCGAGCTGAAGGATGTTTGCAACAGAAACACGACGACGCTCACCCCCGCATGGAACACAGCGAAGAACGAGCCGAGCTCGCTGGGGTTCTTGAGGGTGAGGGCAGCCTCGGCCTTCATGGCGTAGTCGAGCAGTCCGGCGGTGGTCGAGGTGACCAGCACCAACGTCGCCAGATCGCGCAGGTAGCGCGTCGATCCCGGGCGCGAGTTCACCGGATCGATAGTTCGCCGGCTCGTGGTCGGCCCAGCAGGGCGCCCCACACGCGTCGTCAAGAGGCCCGCCATCAGCGTCACGAGCGCCAGCGCCGGGAGCATCGTCGTCAGATCGAGGGTCGCGATGACGCGCTCCGCCGCGACCCCGCCCAGCACTCCGCCGAAGGCAGCTGAGGCTGCGATGCGGCTCACGAACTTCTTCGCCGTGTGCGGATCGAACTGCTCGTTCACGAGCGACCAGAAACCGCTGATGACGACCGGTCCGAGGGTCCCCATGTGGAGATAGACGACGACGGAGGTGATGAACGGCTGCTGGTCGGCGAACCACCACTCGCCTGCGAACAGCGCTGCGTGCAAGGTGTACGCCAGCGGCACTGCGCGGACCGGGCCCAACCGCTGAAGAATACTCGAGAAAGTCAGGGCTCCGACCAGCGACAACACCGCGGCGCCGATCATGACCATGGGCAGCTCGCTCGCCGGGTGGTGGGAAAGGAAGAAGGTGTCGCGCGTCGTCTTGGCGCCGATTTGCTGCACGATCATCAGCAGCGCAGTCAGCATGGCCGCCACCAAAGAGGCCTGATGCTCGGAGCGTGCCCGCGACTGAGCCATGAGTTTCCGTCATAGCCGACCGCCCAGGGGTTGGCATGGCCGTTCCCCCCCGGGGCCTTGCCGAACGCACGTTTGTTCAGCTCGGACCGGTGGCCGATCTGGCTGCCGGGGCGAGGGCTGGTCAGCGCTTTCTAGGTCTCTTATGGTGACGCGCAGTGTGAGCAAGAAGGCCGGGGCGAGCTCCAAGAAAAGCGCGATCAGGGTCCAGGCCCATGGTGCTGCTCCCACCAGTCTGGGTCGAACCGATACGCAGCGACGCACGGTGCTGGTGCTCTTGGTGGCGGTGCTCGCGCTCGCGGCGCTCGGTCTCTGGGGCCACTCGCTGATCACCAAGAGCCTCAAAGCCGCCGCCGAGAGCGAGCTCAAGGGGTTGCTCGGTACGGCGGAGCGCGGTCTGACGCTGTGGCTCGAGCAGCAAGAGCGCATCGCACGCGCCATCGCCCACGGACGAACGGTGCCCCCCGCGCTGTTGGCGCTGCGTCAACTCTCGAAGTCCGGCCATGATCGCCGCGCACGCTTGCTCGCGGCCCCGGAGCAAAACAACGCGCGCAAGGAGCTCGAGCTCTTGACCGAAGGACTCGGCTTCACCGGATTTGCGGTGACGGACGAGACGGGCATCGTGGTCTTGGCCAACGACGACCGCCTGGTCGGGTTTCAGGCTGCGGAAGAGCCTGAGCTATATCCAGCCTGGGTCCAATCCGGCAAGAGCCGCGTGCGACCGGCGTTTCGCTCGCGCCTGATGAAGCAGCTGTTTGGGGCCGAGCGCGCCCCGCCCATCGGCGTTGTTTCGAGCCCTATCGCGGTCGCTCCCGGAGCTCCGATTGGCGCGATTCATCTGATGATTCCGCCCGAGGGGCGCTTCAGCGACATCCTCAAGGCCGCCCGTCCAGGCAGGTCCGGAGAAACCTACGCCTTCAATCGACAGGGTTGGATGATTTCGGACAGCCGCTTCATCGCTCAATTGCAGCAGGCCGGCTTGCTCGCCGCCGACGAGCGCTCGTCGGTGTTGGCCATCGAGCTCAGAGACCCCGGCGTCAACCTGCTGCAGCAGGGGCCAGCCGCAGCGGCTCTGGCGAATCGTCCACTCACCAGTATGGCAGCGAGCGCCACCCGAGGGGCCGCGGGCGTCGACGTGCAGGGCTACAACGACTACCGTGGCGTACCGGTGATCGGGGCTTGGACCTGGCTCGAGGCTTACGGTTTCGGTATCGCCACCGAAGTCGATGTCGCCGAGGCTTTCGAACTCGAGGATACGCTGCGCGACGCCTTCATCGGGCTGTTCGCGGTCTTGGGTGCGGCGGTGCTCGCGCTGGTTTTTTTCGGACACATGCTGGCGCGACTGCGACGCCGCTCCGAGGCGGCTGAGCAGCGGGCGTTGCAGCTCGGTTGCTATACGCTGGCGGACAAGCTCGGCGAAGGCGGCATGGGCGAAGTGTACCAGGCCACTCACACCCTGTTGCGCCGGCCGACTGCGATCAAGCTCTTGAAGCGTCACGTCGGTGACGATGAGGCGGTGAGGCGTTTCGAACGCGAGGTGCAGCTCACCAGCCAGCTGACGCATCCGAACACGATCGCGATCTACGATTACGGCCACACGCCGGAGGGGGTCTTTTACTATGCGATGGAACTTTTGAGCGGCATCAACTTGCAGCAACTCGTCGATCGTCACGGCGCCGTCGCGCCGGCTCGCGCGCTGCATATCCTGGTGCAGGTCTGCGGGGCCCTGAGCGAGGCGCACGGCAAGGGCCTGATTCATCGGGACATCAAGCCGCCGAACGTGTTCTTGTGCGAGCGCGGCGGCGTGTACGACACCGTGAAGGTGCTCGACTTCGGCCTCGTCAAGAGCATCGAGCCCGACGCGGGGGACGAGCTGGTGACGAAGGTGGGGTCGATCATCGGTACCCCCCATTTCATGGCGCCGGAGATCGTGCGCGATGCGGTTCGCGCGACGGCCCAGAGCGACATCTACGCGGTCGGTGCGGTCGCCTACTTCCTGTTGACCGGGGAGTTCTTGTTCGAGGGCGACACGCCCATGGAAATCTGCGTGGCGCAGCTCACGTCGGAGCCGAAGCCCATGCAGCAGTTCGCCAGAGTGCCCGCTGAGATCGAAGCGATCGTAATGGGATGCCTTTCAAAGCGCCCCGAAGACCGCCCCGAGAGCATGCAGCTGCTCGCCGCTCGGTTCGCCGCCTGCCAAGTGCCCGGCGGCTGGACGAACGAAGCTGCGGCAGCCTGGTGGTCGGAGCATCAAACTCCGAAGGTGTTCGACCCCGTGGCCCCCACCATCTCGATCAATGCTGTCGGGTAGCTTCGGGGCCTCGGCTGTTTCGCGGCGGCGTGTCGCTGTCGCCTGTTGCGCCGCCTTGGGTTCTATGTTGAGCGCCAGTTGGGCCACGGCGGGCGGACCGCTGGGCGAGAACGGCGACGCGATCCAGACCAGCCGCTACTCTATCGACTTCTTCGAGGGTCCCGTGTACTCCGGCGCACGAGTCGTCGGCTTGGGCGGCGCCTACGTCGCCGTCGCCGAAGACGTGGACGGTGATCTGCACAATCCGGCTGCGCCTGCCGTGCGCCCGTTCCATTCGACCGACAGCTTCGACTACTGGTTGGGCTTCGCGGTGGCGTTTCCGGCCGACATCGAGAACATGGACTTCTTCAACAGCGGCTCGCCCACCGCCGTGAACGGCGCGCAGCAGGACTTCGTCTTCGCGACGCCTGCCCTGAACTTGCAGTGGGGAACCTTCGGCCTCGGCGCGACGCTCGCCCTGCAAAACTACGGCATCGGGGACGCGCCCGCTACGGCGGACGCCCCCCCGGCGACACTCCGCATCGCGGTCGAGACCAGGCATCTGCAGGCTGCCAACTCCTTCATGGATGGGCAGCTGATTCTCGGCGCGGGGCTACGCGTGCTCACGCAGGTCGTCGAGGCACGTACCGAAGATTTCTCGCGCCGATTGTTCAGAACCAGCGGGTCCGGCGGCGAAATCGGGCTCTTGTATCGCCCCAACGACCAGCCACTGCGCTTTGGTTTCGCGTTCCGAAGCGCGATCGAAACACAACCGGAGTTCTCGAAAGATCTGCTTCCCGACGACAACGGTGACGTCACCATCTCACGCGGCGACGATGTGATGTACCTGCCAGAGCAGGTGAGCTCGCCTTGGGACGTGAACTTCGGGGCCGCGGTCCAGATCGGGCGCAACTTCAACCCGGTTTGGCGCAGCAGCACCGATCGCGCCGAGCGGGCGGTGCTGCACTACCGAACGCGCGAGCTCGACCGCGAGGACGAACGCCAGCGGCGGTTGGCCGCGGCCACGACCGAGGGTGAACGCTCGGCGATCGATGACGAACTCGACGCCGCGCAGCAGAGCGACGACGAGCTCTTGGAGCGTGCCGTCGACAACGCGCGGCTGTTGACCCAGGTGGAGAACGCCGCGATGCCTCCCCACTACTTGCTGGTCTCGGCGGCGCTCGTGATCAGCGGTCCGGCAGAAGAGGCCGTGGGAGTCGACTCGTTCTTGAGCCAGGTGGTCAATCGCTCCGGGCGAGAGGTAGTTGTCTCTCCGCGCGTCGGCGCCGAGTCGGAGGTTTGGCCCAGGCTTTTGAAGCTGCGCGCCGGGACTTACCTCGAGCCCACCCGTTTCGCAACGAGTTCGCCCCGCTGGCACGCGACTGCCGGTTGCGACGTGCGATTGATTCGCTGGAATCTGCTCGGCCTGTGGCCGGACGACTACCTCTGGCGAGTGAGCGCGAGCGCCGACGTGTCGGAACGTTATTTCGTGTGGGGGCTCAGCATCGGGGGCTGGTACCCGCGTCTGGCTGCATCACCCTTTTAGCCTTCGTTCGCAGGCCGCGATCAGCACGCACGTCGCAGCTCGTCGATCAAGGGCTGCGAATGTGAAGAAGCATTAATTCTGCCGCCCGCGGCAGTACTCGCAGGGGGGCCCGCACGGTTTGTAGTCGACGCAGCGCCGCCTCGGCTCTAGCATTTGGGCGCGAGATGACCACTCTGCCAGTCACCCTAGCCGACGTCGCGCAGCGCATTTCGGGAACGCACGACTCCGCGATGCCCGACGACTTGAGGCAGGCAGCAGTGTTGCGCCTCTACGTGCTCTTGAAGATCATGTTCTTCGTGCACGCAGCTGCGGTTTTGCTGAACCTGGTAGGGCCCGGCATGTTCGGGTGGTCGCGGGGCTGCGCGCTCTTGGGGGCAATCGAACACGGCTTCGGCCTGGTCATCACGGGCGCTTTTTTGGCCAGCATTCGACGAGGTCGAACCGAGGCCGAGACGCTCTTGAACTGGGCGCTCGGCTATCAGGTGGTCACCTGCTTCGTGGCCGCCTACGCCGAGCAAATGCAGGGGGTGGGCGGCATCTCGATCGTGGCCGTGCTGATCCTGATGTTTCCGCTGTTCGTGCCGCGGGACGTGAAGAAGACCTTGCTCGCAGGCGTTTTGTCGGCGGCGGTAGCGCCGATCGCGGTGCTGCTGTTTCGCAGCATGGCCACCCGCGCGCTGCCCGCGTTCGACGTCGTGCCGCTCGTGTTGAACTTCGTCTTCGCAGGGTTCGCCGTGGTTCCCAGCAAAGTGATGGCGCACCTGGCGCGCCAGGTCAAAAGCGCCCGCCGCATGGGGGCTTACGAGCTCACCAGCAAGCTGGGCGCGGGCGGCATGGGGGAGGTGTGGCGCGCCCGCCACCGGCTGTTGCGACGGCCCGCGGCCATCAAGCTGATCCGCCCCGAAGCTCTCGGCCGCAGCGACGCAAACTTGGTGCTGTCGCGCTTCGAGCGCGAGGCGCAGGCGACCGCGGGGCTCGAGTCGCCGCATACTGTAGAGCTCTACGATTTTGGTGTCGCGCAGGACAATTCGCTTTACTACGTGATGGAGCTTTTGAACGGGCAGAATCTCGAGAGCCACGTGGCCGAGTTCGGGCCGATGCCGCCCGAGCGAGTCATCTACATCCTGCGCCAGGTGCTCGACTCGCTCGACGATGCTCACAGCCGCGGGCTGGTGCACCGAGACGTCAAGCCGGCCAACATCCTGATCTGTCGCAAGGGGCGCCAGTACGATTTCGTGAAAGTCGTCGATTTCGGGCTGGTCCGCATCACCGCCGACTCCGAACGAGCTTCACAGATCACGGAGACGGGCGAAGGCAAGATCTTGGGCACCCCCGCGTACCTCGCGCCGGAGTCCGTGACCGGGTCCGATCCGGTCGACGGTCGCTCGGACCTTTACGCGGTGGGCTGCGTTGCCTATTTTTTGCTCACGGGGCACAACGTCTTCGAGGCGAACTCGCCCATGACCATGGCGGTCGCTCACGCAACGGAGACTCCGAGCGCACCATCGAGCCGTGGCGTCAGCGTGCCTCGCGAGCTCGACGCGCTGGTCCTCAAATGTCTCCGAAAGCGTCCCGGCGAGCGCCCTGCCGAAGCGTACGGTCTCTCGCAAGAGCTGGCGCTGGTGCCGCTCGATCGCCCGTGGAGCAACGAACGCGCGGAAGAATTCTGGAACGGGAACCTGTCGGACAAGGCGTTCCTGCAGGCCACCAAGACGGTCATCGGCGAAGCCCCGACGGCCATTATCGAGCCGATGTTGAGTGCCTGAAGTGACTGAAATGACGCAGGATCCCCCCGACCCCACTGTCCTCGAAGTCGCGGCCGTGCAGCTCAACAGCCGCGACGATCTGGAGCAGAATCTCCGAACCTGTCGCGAGCTCGTGCGGCAGGCGAGCCACCGCGGCGCAAAGCTCGTGCTGCTCCCCGAAAACTTCGCGTTCTTCAGCGCCGACGCAGGTCGCCGGCACGTCGCCGAGTCGCTGGCAGGCGAGCCAGGACCGATTCGCCAGGCCATGTCCGAATGGGCGCGCGAGCACGCGATCACGCTGATTGGTGGCGGGTTCCCCGAGATCGGCCCCGACCCGCTGCGTCCCTACAACACCTGCGCGGTGGTGGGGCCGAGCGGCGATCTGGTCGCGAGCTACCGCAAGCTCCATCTGTTCGACGTGGATCTCTCTGACGGGACGCGGCTTCGCGAGTCGGAAGCCACGGCGGCAGGGGACACGGCGCAGGTGGTCGAAGTGGCCGGCTTCAAGGTCGGCCTCAGCATCTGTTACGACCTGCGCTTCCCGGAGCTCTACCGTGCCCTGGCCGATCAGGGCGCCGAGGTTCTGGTCGTGCCCGCGGCGTTCACGCTCCACACCGGCAAGGATCACTGGCACGTGCTGTTGCGCGCTCGGGCCATCGAGGCCCAGGCATGGGTGGTGGCCGCGGGTCAATGGGGCCGCCATCCGCGCGATCGTGTCACCTACGGGCACTCGCTCGTGGTCGACCCCTGGGGCACCGTGGTGGCGGAGGCCTCCGACGGCGTCGGCCTCGTGCGCGCGCGGGTCGAACGCGCTCGCCTCGACGAGGTTCGCCGAGGCCTGCCAAGCCTGCGTCACCGCCGCCTTTGACTCGGGCCAGCGCTAAGAGCCGATCCCGGTCTCAGGATCCATCAATCATGAGATCCCAATATCCCAGTATCGGCGCGACGCCCTAGCGGTTGATGCGCCTCCAGTTGTACCAAGGGCGATTGAGGCGTGCTTCCCAGGCTAGCGCTTCAGGGCGAGAGCTTCGCGAGCAGGCGGTCGAGGAAGGGAAGTTGCGCCTCGAGCAGCTTACTGCGGGCGACGTCGAGGGTGAAGAACTCGGCCCGGTCGACCTCGGGGAAGCTCCGTTTGCGGCCCGAGCGCGGCGGCCACTCGATTTCGAAGGTGTTGCTCGGTGGTAGGTAGCCTTGGGCGGCGTCACCCTCGAACGCCCACGCGACCACGCGCTTGCCGCCCTTCTGGGTGATACTGCCCAGCTCGAGAAGCTCGCTCGCGATCGGCAAACCCACTTCTTCAGTGAACTCACGCATGGCAGCGGCGCGCGTGTCCTCGCCCGGCTCTACGAGTCCCTTCGGGATGCTCCAGGCACCCAGGTCCTTCTTGGCGAAGAAGGGGCCGCCCGGATGCACCAGAAACACCTCCAAGGCCGGGGAGGCCCGATACATCAACAGGCCCGCGCTCAGCTTGGCAGGCGCCGCCATCGCCGCCCTACTTCTGGCTCAGCCGAACGTCGAGCCACACCGCGAGAGCGAGCGCCGAACCCCGCGCGATCATCTTGATTTCTGGGGAAACCGCCATCAGCGTCATGCCGTTCAGCAGGCTGACCATGATCAGCGAGCCGAAGACCACGCCGAGCACCGTCCCGCGTCCACCCTTCAGGCTGGTGCCGCCGATGACGCATGCGGCGATGGCGTCGAGCTCCATCAAGTTTCCGACGGTGGTGGTGGAAGCGCCCGCGTAGGCGGTCTGCATCAGACCCGACAGAGCGACCACGACGCCCATCATGGAGAAGGCGCCGATGACGATTTTCTGCACCGGCACGCCGGAAATGATGGCAGCTTCTTCGTTACCGCCGATGGCGTACAGGTAACGCCCGAAGGTGGTGTGTTGACAGAGCATCTGCACCGCCACAACCACCACCCCCAAGATCACCGCTGCCAGCGGCAGGCCCTGGTATTGGTTGGTGATCACGACACCGAGAAACAGCACCTGAGCCCCCAGGAAAAGCTTCAGGAACGTGAGTTCGTTGTCGTCGACTTCGAAGCCGTACCGTTGGCGGCGGGCCCGAGCCCGGAGCTTCGAGGCGACCAGGGCAGCCGACACGGCGGCGGCGAGGATCAGCCCCGCCCATGGCGGCACGTAGTAGGTAGTGAGCAAAGAGTAGATGTTGGTGGAGCCGCCCTCTACGACCGGAATCGTCTGGCTCTTGATCACGAGCCAGTGGGCACCCTTGAAGATCAAGAGCCCGCCGAGCGTGATGATGAACGCTGGGATCTTCTGTTTGGTGATGAGCAACCCCATCAGCGTCCAGATCACGAGGCCGCCCAGGAACGCCACGGCCATGGCTACGCCCGCGGGCCACTCTGCGTTGAACACGAGGACGGCCGCGATGCCGCCGGTCAAGCCGACGCCGCTGCCGGCCGACAGGTCGAGGTGGCCTGGCAGCAGCACCAAAAGCATGCCGAGCGCCAGAATCGCCGTCACCGACAGCTCGATCATCAGCAGCGAAAGGTTGCGCGAGCTCAGGAAGGCAGGCTGCTGCGATGCAAAGAATGCCCAGATGACGACCAGCGCGATCGCCATCGAGAAATCCCTGGGCGTCAGCTTGGCTTGGCCAGTGCTGCGCTTTTCTTTCGTCTCGTTCACGCCAATCTCTCCTTGCCCATCGCTGCGGCGAGCAAACGCTCCTGGGTCGCTTCACTCTTGGCGAACACGCCGCCAACCTTACCTTCGTAGAGCATCACGATGCGATCGCTCATGCCCAATAGCTCCGGGAGCTCACTGGACACCAGTACCACCGCCTTGCCTTGTTCGGTCAATCGATTCACCAGCTCGTAGACTTCGAGTTTTGCGCCGACGTCGATGCCTCGCGTCGGCTCGTCCAGCATCACTACCGTCGGCTCCGTCATCAGCGCCTTGCCCAGCACGATCTTCTGCTGGTTGCCGCCAGAGAGGGTGTTCACCACGGTCTCCAGCCCGTTGGCTTTCACGCGCAACGCGTTGAAGAACTCTTGATTCTTCTTGAACTCCTCGTCGCGGTCGACGACCGAGTAGCGGCTCAGGGCATCGAGCGAAGACATCGACAGGTTGAACCCGATGGGGTGCTGCAGGAACAGGCCGTAGCGCTTGCGATCTTCACCGACGAGCGCGAGCCCGCGCCGGATGATCTCGTGCGGTGGCGCGTCCAAAAGCTTTCCGTCGAGCTCGACGCTGCCCCGCTTGCGCACGCCGAGGGCCCCGAACAAATGCAGCAAGAGCTCGCTGCGGCCCGCTCCCATCAGACCCCCGATGCCCAGGACCTCTCCTGCGCGCACCTCGAAGTTGATATTCTCGAGCAGGGGCTTACCGTGCTGTTCGACGTGGAGGTCCTTGACCCGCAGCTTGACCTCGCCGGGCGTGGTCGCGCGGCGCGGGAAGAGGTCGCCGATCTCGCGCCCGACCATGTGGCGGATAACCTCGTTTTGATTGGTGTTTTTGGTCTCGAGCAGGGTCACGCTCTTGCCATCGCGCAGGACCAGGATGCGGTCGGCGATCGCGAACACTTCGTCCAGCTTGTGTGAGATGTAGATGGCGCTCACGCCGTTGGCGCGCAGCTGCCGCACGATGCGGAGCAGCACCTCGACCTCTTGTTCGGTCAAGGCGGCCGTGGGTTCGTCGAGAATCAAGATTTGCGACCGCTTACCGACGGCCTTGGCGATCTCGACCAGCTGCTGCCGCCCAACGCCGAGGTCACCCACGACGGCGGCGGGGTCGATGTCGACCTCGAGCTCGGCCAGCAGGTCGTGCGCGTACTTGTAGACCTGGTCCCAATCGATGAGGCCGCGCCGCACGGGCTCTTGGCCGAGCACCATGTTCTCGGCGACCGTCATCTCCGAAATCAGCGCCAGCTCTTGGTAGATCACGGCGATGCCGGCGGCTTCGGCTTCAGCGAGCGAACCCAACTTCAGAGGCTTGCCGTTGAGGAACACCTCGCCCTCGAAGCTCCCGTGGACGATGATGCCCGAGAGGATCTTGATCAGCGTCGATTTGCCGGCGCCGTTCTCGCCGCAGACGGCGATGACCTCGCCGGGACGCAGATCGAAGGTCACGCCGTCGAGGGCGCGCACGCCGGGAAACTGCTTGCAGATCCCCCGCGCTTCGAGCGCGAACTCGCGCTTCTCCGTCATGTCAGTGGCCATGCGTCGCTTCGGGGCAGCTTACTTGTTGGCGGCGCCGCGGAAGACGTCCTCGCGCTTGTGAAAACCGTCAGCGATCACCGTTTGCTCGATGTTCTTGCTGGTGACGGTGACGACGTCGTTCAGCGCCGCGGGCACGTCGACCTTCCCGTTGTTCACGGTCTGGTTTGCGACCACGGGCTTGCCCTTGGCCAGGGCCACGGCTAGCTCCGCACCCTTCGTCGCCAGGGTTTTCAGCGGCTTGTAGATGGTCATCGACTGGGTTCCCTGCGCGATACGCTGGCACGCCACGAGCTCCGCGTCTTGGCCGGTCACCAGCTTCTTGCCCGCGTAGCCCTCTTCGATGAGCGCCTGAATCGCGCCTCCGGCGGTGCCGTCGTTGCTGGCGAGGATGGCGTCGAAGTTGTCTTGAAACTTCGTGATGGCGGCGTTGACGATCTTCTTCGCGTTCTCTTGCTTCCAGTCTTCGGCCCAGTCTTCGAAGATGACCTCGATGTCGCCGCGCTTGATGTACGGCTCGAGCACCTGGTCTTGTCCCTCTTTGAACAACTTGGCGTTGTTGTCGGTCTTGGAGCCGTAGATGCGAATGATGCGACCTTTGCCCGGCGTGGGCAGGTTGTCGACGATGTACTGGGCTTGCATGCGCCCGACGCGGACGTTGTCGAAGCTGACGTACAGGTCGAGCTCTGTGTCGCGGATGATGCGGTCGTAGGCGATCACGGGGATGCCTGCGGCGTGGGCCATGCGCACGCCCTTGGCCATCGCCGTACCGTCGTGAGGCACGATCACCAGTACGTCGACTTTGTTCGTGATGAGCTTTTCGACGTCACTGATCTGGATGGCATCGTCACCGTTGGCGGACTGCACCAGCACCTTGGCGCCGAGCTCCTCGGCGCGCTTGACGAACAGGTCGCGGTCGGTCTGCCAGCGAGCCTCTTTCAAAGTGTCGAGTGATAGGCCAATCGTGAGGACCTTCTTTTCGCCGGTCGCGGTGGCAGCGGAGCCTCCGCGTGCGAGCACCAAGCCGGTGACCACACTCAGCACGCAAGAAACCAGTACAAGCAGAACACGCAGTTTCATGGGGCCCGTGTCCTACAGCGCAACGCCCGGCAGTCCAAGCCGGAAACGATTTGAGCCGGATCGACGCTCGATCGATGGCTCGGGGGCTCCGGGCTGACGGACCAAGCGCCTCTGGAGCGCCGGTTTGCCCGGCCGGCACAGGGCATTCAGAGCTCCCGCTGGAAGGCCGCCACCACGCGCGGCTCCGCGAACAGCAAGTTCAGCTTTTGCTCGAGCGCACTCTGACTGGCGCGCTCCCGGGCGTCTTCGCTGTCGGAGTGTGCCGGAGCGAGTTGATCGGAACCGCGGCGGTCGCTCTCGGCTTGCAACGCGCCGGCTGGGTTCCGGATCTCGAGCGTGAGGTCGTAGCGCACTTCGGTGTTCTGGAACGTCAGCGTCTGCCACTCGCGAATGACCAACAGTACGAGGTGGGTCGCGCCGGTGCCCTCCAGCTCGGCGAACACTTGCGCTTCCGAAAGCGAACCCGCGGGCGTCAGCCGATCGACTCGATAGCCGCTGCGACCAAGGCCGCGCGCGATGACTTCGCTCACGTCATCGGCGAACGCAGCGCCGCTCGCGGTCGCGACCGGTGACGCCGTTTGCGCGTCCGTGCGCACGCTGCCGGTGACGTTGGCGTCGTGCTCGCCGTTCTTCAGCGAAGCCCGCAGATCGAGCGCCGCCACGGCGACGTGCCGCTTCCCGACGAAGGGCAGGTTGATCTGAACTCGATCGTACGCAACCTGTGTGCCTGACGCGCAGCCCAGCACGAGCGCCGCTGTGAGCAATGCGGCGCCCAGGTGCCGAGGAGTACGCGATCGTTGCACTGGGTAGGGCATGCTGGCGCCCGTACTCTAGGATTCGCGCTCGGCTCACCGCAACACTTGTTGTAAATACGCACGACGCAATCTCAAGCGAAAACGCTGGCTCGCGCGGTCGTTGACGTCTGCTCGCGCCATAAGTTTGCATGCGAGCGGCCGCTCTGTGTATGCATCGTGCACTGAAATGCCGTTCACCGTCGATCTCGAGAGGCCTCTGCACTCCACCGACGAGCGCCAAGACCGGCCGCCGCCACTCGAGACGGTGCCTGCCCGAAGGTGCCATGCCGTGACGCAGAGAGCGGCCGGTCCGACGCCGGTCGATCCCGACGAGCGACCGACGGATCCGGCGCCCCCGGTGCATTCGTTTTGGATCCCCAAGTTCCCGAAGGATCCCGGCTTGCCCGACGTGGCTCGCTTGTATCGAGAGGCCCTGGAGCATGTCCGTACCGTCGAGGCGAACGATGTGCCGGGCCACTCCACCTTCCGTCCTGCACCGGTCCTGCGCCACCGCTATCGGCCGGCGCGGCTGCCCGCCAAGAACGGCTAGCCCGAGGGGTTGCGATCGCGCCCGATCCGTCCTCATACTGCTCGCCATGCAAACGAGGGCAGCAGTCGCTAGCGCCGCCGGTAAGCCGCTCAGCGTAGAACTGGTCAACATCGAAGGTCCGCGTGAGGGAGAGGTGCTGGTCGAGATCAAAGCGACCGGTGTTTGCCATACCGACGCATTCACGCTCTCGGGCGCGGATCCCGAGGGATTGTTCCCCGCCATTTTGGGGCACGAAGGCGCGGGTGTCGTGCTCGAAGTGGGCAAGAACGTCACGTCGCTCGTGCCTGGTGATCACGTCATCCCGCTCTACGTGCCCGAATGCCGGCACTGCGACTACTGCACGTCGGGCAAAACGAACCTGTGTCAGGCCATTCGCAGCACCCAGGGGCGCGGCCTGATGCCCGATGGTACCTCCCGCTTCTCGCTCGGATCCGAGAAGATCCTGCATTACATGGGCACTTCGACGTTTGCGCAGCACACCGTCGTTCCAGAGATTGCGCTGGCGAAGATCCGGAAGGACGCGCCGTTCGACAAGGTCTGCTACATCGGCTGCGGCGTTACGACGGGCATCGGGGCCGTGATCAACACCGCCAAAGTGCAGGCGGGCGACAACGTCGTCGTGTTCGGCTTGGGGGGCATCGGGCTGAACGTGGTGCAGGGGGCCCGCATGGTCGGTGCGGACAAGATCATCGGGGTCGACATCAACCCGGCGCGGCGCGCGCTCGCAGAAAAGTTCGGCATCACCCACTTCGTGAACCCGAAAGAAGTTGCCGGTGACCTCGTGCCGTACCTGGTGGACCTGACGGGGGGCGGTGCGGACTACTCGTTCGAGTGTGTCGGCGACGTGAAGCTGATGCGACAGGCGCTGGAGTGTTGCCACAAGGGCTGGGGCACCTCCGTCATCATCGGCGTTGCCGGCGCCGGCGCCGAGATCTCGACGCGTCCGTTCCAGCTGGTGACCGGCCGCAACTGGCGCGGCAGCGCTTTCGGCGGGGCCAAGGGCCGCACTGACGTGCCCAAGATCGTGGACTGGTACATGAACGGCAAGATCGACATCGACGACCTCATTACTCACACCATGCCGCTCGATCGCATCAACGAAGCCTTCGACCTGATGCACCACGGCGAGTCGATTCGCAGCGTGGTCACGTTCTGATGCCCACCGACGACGAGCAGGCCGCCCTCAATGACCGGACCATGGAGTCCGCGAGCTTCATTCACCAGTTCGAGCTCGGACCCTGGTCGAACTTCATCTACTTCGTGGGCGACACCGCCACGCGCAGCTGCGCGGTGGTCGACCCGGCCTGGCACGCCCCCACCATTTTGCAGGAGGCCGAGCGCCTCGACGTCACGATCAGCCACATCCTGTGCACGCACAGCCATTTCGACCACATCAATCGGGTCGAGGAGCTGCTCCAAAGCATCGACGTACCCGTGCACATGCTCGGCCTCGAGGTGAATTTCTCCGGTTTCTCGTGCGAGAACCTGGTGCAGCACGCCCCCGGCGACACGCTCCCGATCGGCGCCCACACCGAGCTCACCTTCGTGCACACGCCGGGACACACGCCTGGATCGGTCTGTTATCGCCTCCCGGGCAGCCTGGTCACCGGTGACACGCTGTTCGTGAACGGCTGCGGGCGTTGCGATTTCGTGGGCGGAGACCCGGAAGTCATGTACCAGACCCTCCAGCGGCTGCGCGGCGCTTTGCCTCGCGAGACGCGGCTGTACCCGGGGCACAACTACGGCGCCACGCGTACCACGAGCCTCGGCGAGCAAGTTCGCGACAATCCCTACCTGCAGCACGCCACCCTCGAAGACTTCGTCGCGCATCGCATGCAAGGCAAGGTGCCCAATACGCCGCTGCCCGCGGCGCCCGACTGGTCGCCCTGAGCGGCCTCCGCCGAGCTCCCGGTCGCCCGGTCCTCGAAGTTGACGGGAGGTCGTGTTCGGGTCTTGCCGTAGCGCGAGCGTCGCACGACACTTCTACACGTCAGTGAACTGCGACTCCCGCCGCGAACCCGGGAGCCACCACTCAGGGGAACGACGCCAATGCCGGAAGCGAACCTGGTTTCTACCATCGAAGGCCTGCCGAACATCTGTGGCTTCGAAGACAGCGTGTTTCGAGCCGAGCAGAGCTCGAGACCCGTCTACTTGCCACGTTCGGGCATCGACTTCGATCGGGCGCGCGCTGGCTTCGCCATGGCGCTTCATATGCACCAACCGCTGATCCCCGCGGGCGGCGCCGAGCTGCGCACGGCTTCGGTGATCAGCAACCTGAAGTACATGATGGACAACCAGGGCATCGGCGACAACCACAACGCCGGTGTCTTTCACTGGTGTTACAAGCGCATGGGTGAGTTCATCCCCGGGCTCGTGGCTGAGGGGAAGAACCCGCGCATCATGCTCGAATACTCGGGTTGCCTGCTCCACGGCTTGCTCGACATGGGCCTGTACGACGTCATCGATGCGTTGAAAACCATCACTTGCGACGATCGCTATCGCCACACCGTGGAGTGGTTGGGGTGCCCCTGGGGGCACGCGGTGGCTCCCTCTACGCCGGTGCAGGACATGCGCCTGCACGTGCGCGCGTGGCAACATCACTTTGCCTCGATCTTCGGGGTCGAGGCGCTCGAGCGCGTGCGCGGGTTTTCGCCGTCGGAGATGGCGCTCCCGAACCATCCGGACGTTTGCTACGAGTTCGTCAAGACATTGCGCGACGCGGGTTATCGCTGGTTGTTGGTCCAGGAACATTCCGTCGAAAACGCTGCGGGCGGAGGCTCGATCAAGAATCCGCACCTACCTCACCGCCTGGTCGCGCGGAACTCGCGCGGCGAAACCGCCGAGATCGTGGCCATCATCAAGACTCAGGGCAGCGACACCAAGCTCGTGGCCCAGGGGCAACCGTACTACGAGGCCAAGGGGGTAGCGCGCGCCGAGATCGGCGGCCGCAGTGTGCCGCAGCTGGTGACCCAGATCGCCGACGGCGAAAACGGCGGCGTGATGATGAACGAGTTCCCCGCGAAGTACCAGGAGGTGATGCGCGAGAGTAGCGGCAGCGACACCCCCGCGGTCAACGTCACCGAGTACCTCGAGTACCTGGAGCAAGTCGGCGTAAAAGACGCGGACTTCGAGGCGGTTCAACCGCTGCACCAGCAGCAGATCTGGGACAACTTCGACCCAGGCGCCGGCAGTGAGAAGCTTGCTCAGGTCATCGAGCGGCTGAAAGGCGAGGATCACCGCTTCCACATGGACGGCGGCAGTTGGACCAACGATCGCTCGTGGGTCTCGGGTTATGACCACGTGCTGCAGCCGATGGAGGAGGCGAGCGCGCTGTTCAACGAGAAGGTACTGAACGCTGGGTACTCGACGCGGGAGCCACGCTATCGCAACGCGCTCTTCTATCTGCTCGTGAGCGAAACCAGTTGCTACCGTTTCTGGGGCGAAGGTTTGTGGACCGAGTACGGTCGCGAGCTCTCACGCAGAACCATGGAGATCGTCAAGCACGACTTCCAGGGCTAGGCCGGGTGAGGGCGGTTACAACAGCTCCTGGTAGATGCCCTCGGTCTGCCGGGCGATGACGTCCCAGCTGAAGCCGTAGGCTGCCTTCACTCGACCGCGTTCGCCCATCCAGCGCGCGTGCTCGAAGTTCGCGAAAATCGAGCGGACGCCCCAGCCGATCGAGCCGGGGTTGTCGTGGACCAAGAACCCGTTCGTGCCGTGCTCCACGAAATGCCGCGGGCCCCCGTTCTGGGTAGCGACCACGGGCTTACCCGCAGCCCAAGCCTCGAGCACGACGACGCCGAACGGCTCGTTTCGGCTGGGCACGCAGAGCAGATCGGTGCTCTTGAACAGGTCGACCAACGCGCCGTTGGCGCCCATCGCGCCCAGAAAGCGCACGGCGTGGTTGACCCCGAGCTGGTGGGCTCGCTGTTCGAGCTGGCCGCGCATGTCGCCGTCGCCGGCGAAGACGATCTTGGCGTCGCCGCGATGCGCCAAGATTCCGGGCACGGCCTCGAGCAGCAGATCGGGCCCCTTCTGGGTGCTCAGGCGTCCGACGAACAGCACCATCGGGTCGAGCGGGCCGATGCCGTAGCGGGCCCGGCACGCGCCGGCATCGATGTAGCCGTCGAAGCGGGCGCAGCTCACCCCGTTGTAGACCATCCTGAGCTTGTGGTCGGGCACGTGGTACAGCCAACGCACCTCGTCGCACATGGCCGGGGACACCCCGATCACCCGATCCGCGACGTAGCCACCTTCGGCCTCGACCGCGTGGATGCGAGCGCAGCGACCGTTCAGCATCCGGTTCCCGTTGCGCCCGTACTCCGTCGAATGAAACGTGAGCACCGCGCGATGACCGTGATCGTTCTTGGCTTGCACCACGGCTTTGGAGCAGAGCCAGTCGTGTCCGTGCACGATGTCGAAGTGCCCGCCTTGATACGCTTCAGCCTGGCGCATGAAGTAGACGAAGGCGTTGCACATGTTGTTCATCTCGACCACGAAGTCGCCGTCGAGCTGAATCGGGCAGCGGTGATAATACACATCGTCGATCCGCTCGAACGTGGTTTGCCCCTGGCCCAGGCGAGCGAAGACGTGCACCTCGTGGCCGCGACGATTGAGCGCCGCAGCTAGTTCGGTCACGTGCACAGCGACGCCGCCGACGGGCACGGTGTGCAGACTCTCCCATGCGAAGAATGCGATTTTCATGGCACCGCCCGACGACCGTAGCCCAGGTATGCGTCTGATCCAACGCACCATTCCTCTATCGCGAACACTAACTACCCTCTTTCGCACGCGCTGACTCGGCGCCGCGTTTCTCGAAATCCCCTGTCACAGCGGTGTCGAACTCGCACCGCACTTTCTGATCATCTGCTGATCATCTGCTGATCATCTGACGCTTACCAACATGCGGATGACGCTTACCAACATGCGGACACGTCGGATGCTTTCATGATTCTTTCGCTGACTCATGGCGCGCGTGGGCCACAGCTTTGTGTCACTTTTGTTTCCAGGTCAAGCCGCTGGCACCCGGGCAGAAGCAAAAAGTCCCCCACTAGCCGAACGCTCGCACGTTCTCGTTTGACGCTGAGCGCCAAAATTGCGTGTCGTTAGCGCGTGACGAACGAAGGGCCCACTCGCGCGTAGCTCCGCAATGCACGCGCCGATGTTTGGCACGAGCGAACCGGCCCCTCGAGGTCCGGGCGAGGCGAAGCACTCGAGGCGCTGAAGAGCCGACCGGCTAAACCCAAGTGTTCCCCCCGCGGCGAGCAGCACAGGGGGATGCTGGTCAATGCGACCCGCGCGGCGTCGCGCGACATGTATCGAGCGAGCAGCCCGTACTTTCAGCGGTTTCCGCCACCGCTCGTGGGTCATGAAGTCTGCGCGGTAGGCGCGATCGCTTCTAAGCCTTCTGCGCCGGGCACCTCAGATCTCGGTATCTCGGTACGCTTGCAAGCGGCGGCGCGTGACGGAAGGCTTCTGCAGCTGACACCATGATCCGACCCGAGGCGTTTCAAGAACTGCCAAGACACAAACCCACTTGTAGCACGAACTTTTTGGGCACTCGTCTTGCACAGCGGCCCTGAGCGCCACGCTCGTTGCTGACAGGCTCTGGCAGGCCGCGCAGCGCAGTTTCGAGAGAAATTCGGCAAAACCTCGTCGTGCTGCAGCTGAAGGCGTCACTGTGCCACTCACGGGCAAAAAAATCCTCAAGAAAACTATCACTGGATACTCATTGTCTGCACCTCGAGCATTCTCGCGACCGCGCCTACCCCACGCCACGCCAGTGCAGTCTAGGTCGCAACGAGCTCTGGCTCCAATCGTCGTCAGCTGATGCCTGCTGCCCTTGACGCGCGCGGAGGCACGCATATACTAAAGCACTCATCCAACATGCGAGGTGCACGCTGCCCTCGAGGCCCGTGCACCAGGGACATAGCCCCGTGCACCAGGGGCATAGGAGTACGGGCCGCATGGCTCGTTAGATCGGTCGTCGAGTACGGGCCACGGGACTAGCGCGTCGTCGAGTCGGGCCGCGTGGCTAGCGTGGTCGGTGAGTACGGGCCACGGGACTAGCGCGGTCGTCGAGTACGGGCCGCGTGGCTAGCGCGGCGGTGAGTACGTGGCTCGGGCTGGTACGTGAGTACGGGCGGCGTGGCTCGTCAGTATCGGTCGTCGAGTACGGGCCGCGTGGCTAGCGCGGGCGGCGAGTACGGGCGGCGTGGCTCGTCAGTATCGGTCGTCGAGTACGGGCCGCGTGGCTAGCGCGGGCGGCGAGTACGGGCCCGGGACTAGCGCGGTCGGTGAGTCCGGGCGGCGTGGCTCGTCAGTATCGGTCGGTGATACGGGCCGCGTGGCTCGTCAGTGCCGCTGCCGCGCGTCGGCGGGCGGGGATGGTACTAGTTCTGACAGAACGCGCGTGCGCCACAGGGCAGCTTCGGCGCTGGCGTCCAAGCGCGCGGTCGCCTCGATGCTGCGGCGTAGGCGCTCGAGTTCGAGCCTGGCGCTTGGAGGGGGCGTGCGACCGCCAGCCTTCAAATAGGTCTCGATGGCGCGCTGCACTTTGGCGAAGTGCTGGACGGGTGAGCTGGCGCCGGAGCCGTTGGCCACCAGGGCTTCGATGAGCGCGACGGTCGACGCCTGAGCACCGGTGATGGTGGTTTGCTCCGTGTCGTCGTCCGCGTCGCCGAGCTCGCGTAGGTAGAGGGGCAGGTCGCGCTGCGTGTCGCGCACCTCACGGGGGCGTCGGGGTTCGGTGTCGAGCACTTCGAGGCGCTCTTCGCCGAGCTCGAGCAGGTCACCGGGGTTCAGCGGCGTCGCTTCGGTGACGGGCGCTCCGTTCACCCAGGTCCCGTTCGAGCTGCCCAGGTCGCTCACGTGTAGCCTGTCGTGTTCTAGTGTCAGCGAGCAGTGTTGGCGGGAGATGCGACGGTTCGAGATGACGACGGCGCAGTGGGGACTACGGCCGACGATCGTCTCGCCCTGCTTCAGGGGGATGCGAGACCCTTGATAACTGAGCCAGAAGATTGCCAAAGCGCCTATCCGTTGTGACGGCTCGGAAGCATGCGATCGTAAGTGCAGCGCAGGCGGAGGCGGATTTCGCCGCAGCTCGTCCTGCGCCGGATGCCCGCGGCTCTAATCATGTGTGTAGCCAGTGTGCCCAAGGTGCGTCCAAGAACCACACGTAAGTGCCGAGACCCACGCATGCTCCGCTCATTCATGCCTTGGGTCTTCGACAAGGCCCGCCCCGTGTCGCACTACGATCAGCAGGTATGAGCTTCATATGCCGGAAACCGGCGACCGATTGCAGTGACTTTGACCGCCAATTCGGCTATCTTCGTAAAAGCATGCTGTCTTCGACGCGCACTATCAGGGCACAGCAGACCGACCCATGGGTGAGCCCATGAACGATCGTAGAGGCGGCGCCGACTCACGCCCGCAGAACGTGAACGTGGGCTCCACGTCGTCGCGCAAGTCACGGTTGTTTCGTGTCAAACACGGGCACCGGGTGTTGCTTCTGGGTTCGGGTACGGTGACCATGGGCAGGCGCAGCACCTGTGACTACGTGCTCACCGACAGCCAGGTCTCCCGCGAACATGCGCGCATCATCGTGGGCGAGCAGACGTTCGCGATCGAAGACCTGGGCAGCGCCAACGGGGTGCTGGTCAATGGTGCCCCCATTACCGGCCTCCGCCGCCTCGACACGGGTGACACCTTTCAGGTGGGGTCGCAGCTGTTCGAGGTGCTCAGACCCACCGAAGTCGACGCGACCGCCGACCGTGGCGAGCTCACCGTGATCGCGCGGCGCACCGCGCAGACCGACGCGCCCGAGCCGCGTGACGAGAACTGGTCCGATCGCCCCACCGGCATCGTGAGCGCCGAGTTCCCCAAGAACCGCCCCACGCGCTAACGACCCGAACCGGGGCTCAGCGAGATCAGTTGCGTTCGCGCGAACGCTGCGAGATGCGCTCGAGGGCCCAGCGCGTTCAGCCGTTCCGGCGGCGGACGCTGCTTTGGGTGGCGGTGTTTACCAGGGATCGCCGGTACGCTCGCCGGTGCGTTTGCGTGGACGGGGCATGCCGAACGAATCGAGGCGATTGATCAGCGTGCGGCGTGAGATGCCCAGCAGCTTGGCCGCGCGCGTCTGGTTGCCGCCGCACTGATCCAGCGCTTCGGTGATGCGGTCGCGCTCGGCCTGGTCGTCGATCATGGGCAGCGGCGCCGGCGGCGGTAGGTTCTTGGTGGTGGACGTCATGTCGTCCGACGTCGAGCGTCGGCCATAGTTGGCGAGCAGCTCTGCCGGGTTCGTCAGAACGTCGGTGACTTCGTTCTCGGGGAACAGGTCCTCCTCGAGCTGCGTTTGCGGCAGATGTTCTGGCAAGATGGGACCGCCAGCGCTCAGGAACGGCGCTCGCTCCATGGCGTTCTTCAGCTCACGCACGTTACCGGGCCACGCGTAGGACCTCATGGCGTCGATCGCGGACGGCGAGAGCTCCGGCACGGGTACCCCCGAGCGCCGGCAGAAGGTCTCGAGGAAGTGTCGCGCCAGCGGTTCCAACTCGTCTTTGCGCTCGCGCAGCGCGGGGACGCGCAGTTGAATGCCGCTGATACGATAGAACAGGTCACCCCGAAATGTGCCCCGCGCGATCTCACGCTGTAGGTTGCGGTTGGTGGCAGCCACGAAGCGCACGTCGACGGTTCGCGAGCGCGTCGAACCGACGCGCATGATGCGGCGCTCTTCGAGCACGCGCAGCAGCTTCGCCTGAGTCTTCAATGGCATTTCGCCGATTTCGTCGAGAAACACGGTGCCGCCGCTGGTCGACTCGAGGAGCCCCGCGCGCGAATGCGTGGCACCGGTGAACGCGCCTTTTTCGTGGCCGAAGAGCTCGCTCTCGAGCAGCGAATCCGAAAGCGCGACGCAATTCAGGCGCAAGAACTGGCCGCCCACACGGCGGGAGTTCACGTGGATGGTCTCGGCCAAGAGCTCCTTGCCGACGCCCGTCTCACCCAGGATCAGCACGCCGATGTCGCTCTTGGCGGCGCGGACGGCCAGGTCGTACACCCTCTTCATTTCGGGGTCGACGAGGATGCGAGACTCGTTGTGGCTCGGCGGGCGGCTGGCGCGATCGACCGGTGGCGCGGCTTTGGGCGCCTCGCCGGTGGCGGGTTGCACGACGCACGGGACGGACCCGATGCGCATCACGTCGCCCGGTCGCACTTGGATGCGGTTGCCCGCCTTGACGAACCAGTTGAGCTTGATCTGCTGCGTATCTTCGCGTTCTTCTTGGCCATTGCCAGAAGGGAACAGCTGCGTGCCGTTGGAGCTCCCCAACTCTTCGAGCTCGATGCCGCCTTCACCGTCGAAGTGCAAGAGAACGTGGTTGCGCGACACCGACGAGTCGTCGATGCGGACGTCGCTCTGAGTACCTCGCCCGATCCGGACCGTGCCCCGTTTCGGAAGCGGATGGGTGAGCGACACGCCTTTCAGATAGACGATCAGCTCCAAGGGAGTATCTGCCGTGGAGTCGGAACTCATCGAACCTCGCGCTTGGCCCCCGCAGGTAATGTCAGCATGGATGCAGTCGCTACGCGTCGAAGGCAGGCTCGGACGCTCGGTGTCGAGGGAGGTAGGTGCGAGCAGGCCTTCGGGCGCGAGTGCCGCGTCGCCTTCCAGAGATGCAAGTGCTTCCGCCTAGCGGTCGGGTTGTACAGGGTCACGGCCAAGTTGCGCTCGAGGTCCTCCGAAAACAAAGACGGTCCGAAATCCGCGGAACAAAGCGGTGTTGCACAAAAAGCGCATCCGGCGTTTGCACAACTCCAGGCACGAGCCCAAGGCGGGCAGCTCCAGCGCGGCGCACCATGGCGGCCTATTAGGGCAGCCTCCGCCAGCTGTGGCAATAGGCTTTCTAGAGTCCCTCGCGAGGACGGACCACGGTCGAAGCGCCTGGCTTCGTGCCGGACGAGCGCACCGCTGCCCGCGTTGAGCAAGGCCGATCGTGTGTGCCTAGAAGCTACCTTCTACCCACACGTGGTTCAGCCCGACGCCAGGTCGCACGCTGAAGCCCTTGGCGGCATCGTCCTTGGTGTCGTCGGCCGCGTCATCCGAGGTGCCGACGATCGTGAAGTAGAGCGATGCCGCGCCTGCGACGACCGCCGCGCCCGTGAGGATGTCGGAAGCGAGGAACCAGTTCTGCGCCTTCTTTTTCGCGGCGTCTTGATCCCGCTTCACCTGCTCCGGGTCCTGCTCCGGGTCGGGCTTGGAGAGGTCATCGAGGTCGTTCTTGGCTCCCAAGCCGACGACTCCCGCCGTGACAGCGCTGGCGGCCAGTACGCCGGTCGTGACCCAGCCCACGGTGATGTAGGGGAAGTCGTCCTGGACGGCCGCGTCCCCGGGCGTCTGCACCTCTTTGACGATGACGACGGGGTCTTCTTTCTTCACCTCGGTCAGGTCGAAGTTGAACTCGACGTCGTCACCGCCGGCGAGCGTCACCTGTTCCACGTGCGGCTGGTAGCCGCGGGCACGCACGGTCAATCGATGTTCGCCTGCGTCTATCAGCAGTTTTTCGCTCATCGGGACCTGAGCCACCGTGGTCTCGTCGAGGAGGATCTCGGCGCCTTGCACGTTCGAGGTGATGCTCACGCGGGCGGTGCGCCCTGCGAGCATCTTCAAGTCATTTTCGACCTGCGCCCGGCGCTCGGGCGAAATATCGTCGCCGCCGTCCCTGAGGTACTGCTCGAGCGCATGCACCGCGCGCGCATAGCGCCCGATCTGGATGCTGACCTGAGCGATGTTGTACTGAACCTTGTAGTTCGGCACGAGCTGATAAGCGCGTTCGAACTCGATCAGCGCCAGCCGGTATTCGGCGTCGTTGTACAGCTGCAAGCCGCGCTCGAAGTGGCTTCCGGCGCGTTGGACCGTGTCGGGGCTGGGGGCGTCGGGCTTGGCTTCGGTAGTCTCGGCCCCGCCGGTTGCTTCTGCTTGCGCAGTTTTGTCAGCGCTCGACTTGTCAGCCTTGTCAGTAGCGGCCTTGTCCTTGCCCGCCTTCTCTGCCGCCGTCTTGTCTTGCGGCGCCTTGGGTTGGGCGTGCACGAGGGGCGCCCAGCACAGGACGGTCACCAGAGCGAGAGCGGAGCAGCGGGAGGATCGCGAGAAGCGTTTGGAAGCAGCGGTCGTCATCATGGATTGCCGAAGGGGTTCTTGTCGTCGAGGCTACGCGGGGCGCGGCGTGGAGGCGGCTCCAAAGCAGACCTTTCGGCTGGTGCTGGAGCTTCTGCGACTGGCTGTCGAGCGGTCGCTGGTACTGGTCGTCCGGAAGCCGCACGCTTCGCCTTTTGCAAGGATACCGTCAGCGCTTGTGTGCGGTCAAAGATGATGTCTTGCGTCTGTGGGATGTAGTCGGGCGCGCGCACCTCGAGCCGCTGCGGCTCGTCGGAGGACTTCATCGAACGGGTGAGGTTGCCGACGCCCACCACCTCGCCGTTGAGCAGGATCTCGGCGTCGCTCGGGGACACCGCCACGCTGATGCTGACCAGGCGTGCGGCCTCGGGCGCTGGTGCCGGTGCGGGTGCCGAGGCGGGCTCCTCCGCGGCCGGTTTCGGTGCCTCGGCCTGCTTGGGGGTGGCAGCAGGGGGATTGACGACAGCTTCGGCTTCGGGCTTGCCGACCCAGAGGGCGGCGAGCGCAGCGCCCAGCGCGAGCACGGCGCCGACACCCGCGACGCGGGCGAAGCGTGAGGAACGGTCCTGCCGCACCACGCGCGCCGTGCCGCTTACGGTAGCGCTTACTGAACCGCTGCGCGGGGCGTCGATCTCGTCCAGCGCCGGTGCGGACTCTTGATTGCGGAGTACGCGGAAAATGCGCGCGTTGCGCTCGCGCACGCGATCCCCGATGAGCTCCATCAGGTAGTTCGCAACGTCGGAGGCGGTCACCAGCGTGCGCGTCGCCACCAGCCATTTTTCGAGCGCCTCGTGGAATTCTTCGGCGGTTTGGTAGCGCTCGTTGCGATCTTTCGCGAGGGCTCGCAGCACGATCGCCTCGAGCTCGGGCGGGTACTCCGGATCGAGCTCTGACGGGGGTACCACGCGCTCTTCGAGCAGCTTGTACATGGTGGCCAGCGCGTCGCCGCCGTGGAAGGGTCGCTGACCGAGCGTGGCCTGGTAGAGGACGCAGCCGAGCGCGAAGATGTCGACCCGGTGGTCGATGTCCTTGGACTTCACCTGCTCGGGCGCCATGTAGCTGAGCTTGCCCTTCATCTCACCGGTCTCGGTGGGGCGATGGGCCTGACCTGCAGCCTTGGCCACGCCGAAGTCGGTGACCGTGACGTTGCCTTTGGTCGAAATCAGGATGTTTTGCGGCGACACGTCCCGATGCACCACGCGCAGCGCGGTGCCGTCGGGCCCGATCAGTTCGTGGGCGGCGTGGAGGCCAGCGGCGACGCTGGACACGATTCGGGCCGCCATACCCAGCGGGACCTGCTGGCCGGGCGCAGCTTCGAGCAGGTCGTGAAAGGTTCCGCCGTCGCACCACTGCATCACGAGGAAGGCCACGTCGTCTTCCTCGGCCAGCTCGTAAACCGGACACACGTTGGGGTGCTGAATCAGCGAAGCCAGCCGCGCCTCGTCCCACAGCACTCGCAGGGCCTCGGTGCCCGTCGAGTGGTTCGTCTTGAGCGCCACGACCCGCTCACCAGGGGCGGACATATCGTGCCCTGCCCACACTTGCCCCATGCCACCTACTCCAAGCGACACCAATAACCGGTAGTTCCCGAGCGTCTTGCCACTCATGGTGTCTTGGGACGATTGTTTTGTAGTCATGGATTTAATGCTGAACGCAAATGAGCGATCTATGATT
>JAICQQ010000193.1 GCA_025937785.1 Polyangiaceae bacterium | reverse complement strand
GCTCGCACCGGAACGGCACTGAGAACACCTTCGGATGAGGCGACGCCTTCGAAAGCGCGTAGATACACCCGCCATGTGCGAACAACAGCGTGTTTGGGTGCAGGCGGCGAAAATCGGGGCCGATGCTAACGAAAAGCTGTCAATACAAAAATAACGAAAGAGCTGCCTCACCCTACTCATCGGGGCACCCACAAGCGCCGGCACAATTGCCGATTTTCGATGGCGTGACGCCCGCGTCGTATTCTTCGCAATTCGACCTTGTAGGGCTCCGTCATGCGGTTGGGCTCCGTCATGCGGTTGGGCTCCGTCATGCGGTTGGGCTCCGTCCTGCGGTTGGGCTCCGTCATGCGGTTGGGCTCCCCCATGCGGTTGGGCTCCACCATGCGGTTGGGCTCCACCATGCGAAAGGCCTCCGCCACGCGGTAGGGCTCCGCCACGCGGTTAGGGCTCCGCCATGCGGACACAAGATCAAGCCGGACGGTCCAGGCAAGAAGCAACTCGGCGTCAGGCAAGAGGCAACTCGGGCGTCAGGCAACTCAGGCGTCCTGGGCTTAGCCAGGACAGCCAGGAAAGAGGCCAACTCAGGCGAGTTCTGAGTTTGGTGCGGCAACTAGCCGAGCCGGGGCCACGCGCGCTTGTCTGTGTGGGACGCCAGGTTCTGCCGGGTAGGCCGTTTTCTGAAGCAGGGCTCCCAGCTCCGCACCTGCCCAGGCGCTGAACATGGTGAGTCGCACGCACATTGTGACTACTCACCAGTGCGCACATGCAACAATCAAAGCAAGTCGCTAATCAAGTTGTAACTACACGCAGCGACGCGCGCGATCGCAACTGCGCGAAAACAAACAACCCTCAAAGAATGGATGCAGTGCGTCGGTCAACAAGGGGAGCCCTGACCCTGATGCCTGACGCCTGACGCCTGACCCTGATGCCTGACGCTTGACCCTGGTCCCGTTCCTGAACCGCCGCAGGCGCAAGGCCACGTGGGCTACCTCCGCGTCGCCGCGCGCCGCCCCACGCCGCAAACGAGCGACACCCGCCCCGTGACCCCCGACACCTCCCCCGTTCGTGCGAAGCACGAACTTGGGGGAGGTCGGCGCGCGTGAAGCGCGCCGGGTGGGGGCAGCTCAGCCTGAGGCGTGCGCAACAATCCGGTTCAGGAACGTGCCTACCGGCTCGTCGCCGAAGCAGATACCCACGTCGCGCGCTGTCTCGACCGTATCCGAGTGCACCTCGACCCCGCGCGTGCCCCCGGTCACTTGTTCCATGGGGATCAGCGTGATCGCTCCCGCTTGCACCGCGACCATGCCACTTTGCTCCGTTTCGGCCAAATAGCGCACCGCCGCGGACCCGAGGCGTTGGGCGAGCAAGCGATCGAAAGCGCCGGGAGAGCCGCCCCGCTGCAGGTGCCCGAGCACGACGGAACGGGCTTCGCAACCGGAGACGCCTTCGATCTGCCGCGCCAAGCGCTCTCCGATGCCGCCGAGTATCGCGTGCTCCTTGAACGCGTCTTTGCCTGCCTTGTAGGTCTCTTCGCCGCCCTGTTCCTTGGCCCCCTCGGAGACCACGACGATGGCGAAGTCGCGGCGGCGCTTGTATCGCTCTTCGATCTTCTCGCAAACGCGGTCGAGTCGATACGGGATTTCCGGGATCAGGATCACGTCTGCGCCGCCCGCGATGCCGGCGTGCAGCGCGATCCAGCCGGCATGCCGCCCCATCACCTCGACCACCATCACCCGGCGGTGCGCTTGCGCCGTCGAGTGCAAGCGGTCGAGCGCCTCGGTCGTCGTTTCGACAGCGGTAGCGAACCCGAACGTGACGTTCGTGCCCTTCAGGTCGTTGTCGATGGTTTTCGGCACGCCGATCACTCGCGGCAGCCCGCGCTGCATCAATCGATGGGCGATGCTCATCGAACCGTCTCCGCCCAGGGCTACCAACCCGTCGAAGCCCAGTTCACGAAAGCGCTCGACGATCTTCCCGGAGACGTCGCTCGGCACCCGCTGCCCGTTCTGCAGCATCGGATAACGAAACGGGTCGCCGCGGTTGGTCGTGCCGAGGATGGTGCCACCCAGGTGACCGATGCCTCGCACCGCGTCACGGTCGAGCGCGATCACCCCGCCCGGCTCGCTCTCGAGGAGACCCTCGTAGCCCTGGCGGATCCCAAACACCTCCCACCCACGATTCAGAGCGCTCAGGGCGACCGCGCGGATCACGGCGTTCAAGCCGGGGGCGTCACCGCCGCCGGTGTTGATCGCGATACGTCGATTCATCGATATTTCTCCATTCCTTCAGCTGGCCCGACACTGTTTGTCCGTCTGAGTGAGCCGCTGGGTGCGTTCGTAGCCGTCGTTGACGTCGACGATGGTCAGCTCGACGATCCCGTGGCGATCCACTCGATAACGTTCTTCGACCTCGCAGAAGGGGTGACTGGCCCTGAGCACGTCCTGGCGCTCGAGCGCGGCGTTGCTCCTGAGCGAGCGGTCGAACGGAAAGTACACGTCCGAGAACGACGTGATGTCGCCGCTGGGTGCGCCCTTGGCGTCGAGCCACCCGCACTCGACGTAGCGATAATGACCGACGTTGTGCGTGGGCGCGTAACGACGCCGAACCTCGCGCACCCCGCCGTCGGTGGGCAGCTCGATGTCCGAGTCGAAGATCACGTCGAACTCGACGCGCTCGCCGCGCAGGCCCTCGCGAAAGACACCGAACTGACGCGAGAAGCGTTCGGTCACTTCGAAACCGGCATGCTCATCCAGCGCGATCGCAAGCCCGATGGCGATCGCACACGACGGGTAGTGCGAGCGGTGGGTGCGACGGCCGTACACGTCCTTCAAGCGGCGACTGACGAACGGCAGCGCGCTGGCGCCGCCCACGATGTACACCCCCGCCAGGTCGGCGCGCTGTTCGTTCCCGCTCTCGACTGCCCACTCGTGCTCGAGCTTTTCGAGCACCTCGAGGGTGCGGTCGACGAGCGGCTCGCAGACTTGCCGGTAGGCTTCGGCCGGAACGATGCAGATGCGGTCGTGCTCGATGCCGAGCGCGGCGCGTTCGGGCTCGGTCAAGGCGTCGCCCACTTCGAGCAAGATTCTGCGCGTGTTCGCGTGCATCTTCTCTTTCTGCTCGCGACATTGATTCTGCAGCCGGGTCAGCGCCCCGGGCGGCAGGTCCGCGCGTTCGAACGAGAGCTGCTTCAGCGCCAGATCGAGTAGTGCATCGTCGAAATCGTCGCCGCCCAAGCGGGTGATCCCGCGACTTTTCAGGACGTCGTGCTTGCGATCGCTCATCAATACCAGCGTGGTGTCGAAAGTCCCGCCGCCCAGGTCGTACACCAGCACGTTCTCGCGCTTGGCGGTGATGGTGGAGCGGTAGTGGTGTGCGTACTCGACGCCGGCCGCGGAAGGCTCGTTGAGCATCGCTACCACCTGGTAGCCGGCGAGCCGGAAAGCTTCGAGTGTGATCAGGCGGGCGCCGCTGTGCGCGTTGGCTGGCACCGCCAGCGCCGCAGGCAGCTCATCGACGTGGGTGCCCTTGGGTAAGCTCGATCGAGTTCCGAGATCTAGCTTCAATTGTTGCAAGAAGCGGGAGATCAATTCCACCACACGAATGCTGTGATCCCCCAAACGCGCGTGACGCTCGAAGCCACCGTCGGCGCCGTGCAAAAAGCGCTTGAAGGAGCGATGAAGCTCCCAACCCGGCTGGCCGGCGACCGCGAGCGCATCGAAACCGAAGCGAAACTCGTCGCCGTTCACGGCGCAGACGCTGGGGTAGTAGTCGTAGGTGTCGCCGTCGTGACCCGAGAAGGTGACGACGGGGTAGTTGCCACGATCTGCCAGCGCAACGACGCTGCGCGTGGTTCCGAAGTCGATTCCCAAGTGCATGCTACCTCGAGTGCTTTGTCGGATCCGTGGTTTGGTCTGCCGCTCGCGCGGTAGTATTACACGACCCCACTCCGCCTCGTCGAGACATTGCGGGCTCAGCGACCGGGCCGGACGCGGGAGGGTCCGCCCCGGACGTCTCAGCCGGTGTCGGCGGTGATCGGGCTGAGGCTCCCCGTCACGGCTTCGATCGGCTGCGCGAAACGCACGGTGAGCTCGTAGTTCCATAGTGACGGGCGCGTCGCGTTGGGCGCGTCGCTGACCCGGAGCACTTTCGCCAGCGTCGTATGGCCACGGATTTCGTCGTCGAAGTGTACGGTGAGCCGAATCCACTGCCCGACCTCGCTGCGGTGCCGCGTCCATAGGATGCCGGTGGTGCGGCTCAGCCTGGCGATCAGTGCGACGTGGTCCATGTCGCGCCGGCCGTTGATCGCGGCCGGTACCGACGCTTCGGGCCGATGCACGAGTGAGTCGTTGGTCGAGGGGTTCGATGGGTACGCGTTGAAGCTCGGCAAGCTGGGCACCGACGCTTGCGCGTGCAACCGACAACGCCCGGACAGATTCGCTGTCAACCGACGCAGGTCTTGCGCCAGCGCTCGCACGGATGACTCGCGCTGTGCCATGGAGCGCTTCGTGCCGCGCGCGAACCAGTTGTCGAAGCCGGGTGGAACGTCACCGAAGGTCGACGGAGGCGCCAGCGGGCCGCGTGCGATGGCGGGGATCATCGAGCTTTTCTTGTTGTCGCGGAAGGGCAAACGCCCGAGCAAACACTCGAATACGACCATCGCCAGCGCCCAGACGTCAGTGCGCGCGTCGACCTTGCCCCCGCTCAGCTGCTCGGGGCTCATGTACTGCAGCGTGCCCAGCGGGTTGCCCGGTTGCGTGAGATCACCCACGGTGGTCGACTGTAGATCGGTGACCTTCGCCAGCCCGAAGTCGAGGATCTTGACCGTCAGGCTCACCTCGTCGCGCACCAGGAAGATGTTCTGGGGTTTCAGGTCGCGATGCACGATGCCTTCGTGGTGAGCGCGCGCCAGCGCGTTGGCGACCTGTCCGGCTATTTCCGTGGTATCTTGGATCGTCAGACAGCCCTCGCGCAGCATGCGTTCAGCGAGGGTTTCGCCCTTCAGCAGCTCCATCACGATGTAGGGGTCGCCCTGGTCGATCCCATAGTCGAACACCTGCACGACGCCGGGCCCGCGCAACGCGGCGGCAGCGCGGGCTTCGCGGCGAAAGCGCCGGCGCGCTTGCTCCGCTCGGGCGTTGGTCGTGCTGATGAACTTGATCGCGACCTTGGACCGCAGCTCCATGTGCTCCGCCACCCAGACGGTGCCCATGCCCCCCTTCCCCAAGAAGCGAAGCAGCCGATACTTGTTATCGACGATACGACCCAATGCGGTCACGGTATGGAGCGTAATCCAGCAAAGGCACTTGCAAAAGGCCTGACTGCACGGGTCGTGCCTACCCGACGCAGAACACGTGAAAGCTCACATCAGCACACCTATGTGCGCGGCCGATAGCAACTTTTCTTGAAACCTGGCGTTGACGGTGTAGCGGCGAAGCGCTTCCGAACCCGCGTGAGCGGCGCCCGCGTCAGCGCCCCCCGGAAACGTCGACGATCGTTAGTGCCCCGATTCCGAGCGGTAAATCGCCCGTGGCCCAGCCCCAAGCGACCGGACTACCATGGGTGAGGTCGCCCGGCGCCGCCCCCTTGTCATCTCGTGCATCCGCTCCTCACGCTCCCGCTGCTCTTCGCCACGAACCCACCGACGGTGACGATCGAGCTTCCGACGGACACCCCCGACGCCCTGATAGAGCGGGTCGTCGACAGCTGCAACCAAGCGCTCGGGGAGCCGCGCTGCCGCGCAGCGCCCGCCTCCGGCGAGGCCAGCACGCTGTACGCGCTGGTGTCGTGGGAAGGCGTCGAGCTCGCGATCTCGCTCAGGCAGGGCACGGCGACCGGAGTCGAAGTCGACAGCCGGCACGTCGCGTTCTCGGACAGCGACGTGCCGGAAGACCGTTACATCGCCGCCGGCCTGATGGTCGCGGCGCTCGCAGCGGCACAAGCGAACGAAGTCCCTGCTGCAGAGCCAGCGCCCGAGCCGGCGCCCGTTCCCCCGCGGCCGCCGATCGCAGCGCCCCGCGTAGAGCCCGCGCCAACCGCACCCGCCGTGACTGCCCCCGAAACCCCACTGCACCTGGGTCTCGATCTCGGAGCGGAGGCAGGCCCAGGCTTACGGGGACAGCGACCCAAATGGGGCGGCGCACTGCGCCTGTGGTGGCTCGCGCACGCGCCCCGCATTGGGGCCAGCGCCAGCGCCAGCCTGCTCGGGGCAGACGACGACGTGACGTTGCGCTGGACCACGCTCGCGTTGGGCTTCGCGGCGCGGGTGACGCCCTGGGACGGCGCGCTCGGGCTGGACTTGCTCTGTGAAGCGACCGCTCAGCACACCGAAGCCAGCGCGAGCGTCGGTGCCGAAACGGATTCGGACGCGCTCTGGCGCTTCGGCGGGCGGCTGGGGGCGGTGGTGAGCCTCGACACCGGCTCCTGGATTCAGCCGTATCTGGGCGCTACGCTGACCTTGCTCGACCGCGGGTTGGAGGTCACCCTGGCAGAAGACGCCCAGGGCTCCGAGCCCGGAGTTACCGCCGGCGGCAGTCTGGGAGTGAGACTAGCCCCATTCTGAGAACCTCGAGGGAACTTGCATGCCGGACCGACCCGTCAGCGACAAACCGGAAGGTAACGAAGCCTCCAGCACCATGGCCGTACGCCCCACCCCCTTCCTGAGACCTCGGCCGGAGCCGGAACCGAGCGATCTCGAGCTGTTGTCGGCCATCCGACGCGGCGACGGCAGGGCGGCGCAATTGCTTTATGATCGGCTGCAACCCGCCATCGAGCATACGATCCGGCGCGTACTTCGCCAGCGCTCCGAGCAGAACGACGACCTGGTCCAGATCTGCTTCGAGCGCGTCCTGCGCGCTATCGTCGAAGACCGCTTTGCCGGTCTGAGCACGTTGACGACCTGGGCCTCGGCCATCGCCGGGCACGTCGCCGTCGACGCCCTCCGCCGCTCGATGCGAGAGCGGCGTTTGTTCAGTAGCACGACCGCGGCGGAAGTTTCGCCGGCCGCGCTGGGGGAACGAGCCGTCACTGAGCGACGGCTCGAGGCGCGCTCGGAAATCCAGCGACTGCACCGAATTCTCGCGAAGATGAAACCTTCTCTGGCGGAGACTCTGGTGCTGCACGACGTGTTGGGACACAACCTCGACGAAGTCGCGGCGCTGATGGGCGTCACACCCAGCGCCACGCAGTCCCGCCTGTTCCGTGCCCGCAAAGAACTGGTGCGACGCGCGGGCGCAGCGCGCGGAGGGAACCCGGCATGAAGCCCGAGGATCTCGAACGCGAAGCCCGAAAGGTGCTCGAACCGCTCAGGTACTCGCCCGTGGGCATCTCCTCGCCGCGACAGGTCGAAGCCGGCCGGAACGAGCTCGTGCCGCATCTGGCGCGCATCATCGAAAGAGTGCCGGCGGAGCGGGCGGAGCACTACGCGCGGCAGCGCCTCTGGCAGCGCACGCGTTGGGTGGTCGCCGGCTCCATTGCGGTGGCCGCGGCAAGCTTCGTCTGGTTCGGAGTTAGTGGCGAGCCGACCACCGCAGCGGTGCCCAGCGAGCCCGCTCGGCTCGAGCTGGTATCGGGGCGCGTTTCGCAAAAGGGGACAGCGCTCCGCGAAGGCGTCACGTACGCGATCGATTCACTCGGGCGTTTGAGCACGCCGCCGACCAGCGGGGCGCACTTCGTCACCGACATGGGCGTCGATCTCGGGTTTGGCGCCGATTCCACCGCCGATCTCAGCTTTACCGCGGCACGCCAGCACATCGCCTTGAACCGCGGCCGTGTAGAGCTCTCGGTTCCGAAGTTGAAAACGGGGACCTCGCTCAGCGTGGCTACGCCCGACGCCGTGGTCACGGTTCACGGCACCCGCTTCAGCGTCGAGGTGATGGCTCAGCAGACGTGCGTGCGGGTGCAAGAGGGTGTGGTCTCGGTCGTGCGCGGTGAAGCGCGCGAGCGCCTCGAGCGGGGGCAATCCAGCGGCTGCACCCAAGCAGCGCTGGCGCGACTCGGAGACAGAACCCCGCCGCAGGACGTCGAGCCTAGCGCGCAGGACGCGAGCGCGGCGCGCTCGAAGCCCAAGGCTACGGGGACCTTGGTGCAAGAGAATCGCCTGTTCCAGAGCGCGCTGCGGGCCGAGCAGTCCGGCGACCACGAGCAAGCGCACGCGCTGGCCACGAAGCTTCTCTCGCGTTATCCGGGTTCGGTCATGGCACCCGAGGCGCGCCGCATCCTAGCGCGCGTTCGAGAACAGCAGCCGTCTCGCACTCCGTGAGCACGCGACAGGGGCACAAAGGCGCGCCCCACAATCACGTCTCGGAGATTGCCCGACCCCATCGCGCTGCGCGCGCCTTAGCGGGGAGAGTTGGGTCAACGCTGACGCGCGTATCTCGTTGCCGCGAGTAGCAGCCGTCGATTTGTCTAGCGAATCGAGGATTCACCACACTACGCTCTGCGCGAGTGCAAGCTCAGAGTCCGACGGATCGCCTGGCCTGCGCGGTCTTCAGCGGCGAAAAGGCCATCCAACGAGCGGTATCGCTGCTCGTGGAGGCCGGCTTTGCCACCGAAAGCATCTCGGTCGTGTGGTGCCGCGAGCACGATCCGAGCGACGAGCCCGATTCCGAGCGGGCGCCCACGCCGCTATCGGGCACGGGGCGGGCGCAAGACGCCGACGACGAGGCGGACGATGTTGACGAAGCACCCGTGGTCCTGCGCACCGGGGTCCGGCGTTTCTTGCCGATCGGCGCGGCGCTCGGCGCGCTCGGGGGCGCGCTGCTCGTGTGGTTCGATGGCGACCCTGCCGCACCCTTCGTCCCACAAGTCATCACAGCGCTCGCGACCGGCGGGTTTCTAGGCGCCATGGGCGGGATCGTGCTGGGCCTCGGCCAATGGGAACATTTCGTCGAGCTTCCGGAGAGCGAGCCTCCCGGTCGCCCCTTGTTGATCGCCGTCGACATCGCGGCGCAAGGTCGGGAGCCCGAAGCACGCGCCGCGCTCGGGGAGGCAGGAGCAGCGCTAGTGAAAGTATGCACTCGCGAGGAAGCCGAGCAATTCGTGCGTGAGGCCAGCGAGAGCGCCGCGTAGGTGTGCGGGAACGACCAGGCTGCTTGCGCGCCCCGCCGCCGTCTCCATACTATGCTCATACTCATGTCACCTTATTTTGATCGAGGTCCCGCCGGGTGAGTCGCGAGCGCTCGGTCGGTCTGGTCCTCTCGGGGGGAGGCATGCGCGGCGCGTACGAAGTCGGCGTGCTCGCGGGCATCGTCGATGCGTTGGGGCTCGGAACCAATGATGCTGCTCCGTTCGACGTGCTCGCCGGCACGTCCGTGGGAGCCATCAACGCGGCCTTCGTCGCGGCCAATTCGCATGTCGGCCACTGCAACGTGCGCCAGCTCCGTAAGCGCTGGGCCAACCTCAAGCTGTCGTCCCACCTGAGGTTTCAGACGCGCGGCTTCATCCGGCAACTGCTCGCGGGGGCCACGCCCCCGTCCGGTGAAGACGAACACTTGGGCACGTCGCTGATTCAACCCGGACCTTTGGAACAGCTGGTCGAGGAGTCGATAGACTGGCCGAATCTGCACCTCAACATCGCGCGCAACAAGCCGCAAGCCCTGCTCATTCCGGCGCTCGAGGTGGAGACCGGCCGCACCATCATCTTCAGTGAGCTTTCGCCACAATCGAAATACATCCCCGCGGAAGATCCGCGGCGCACGTCGGAGATAGGCCCGATCCGCCCCGTGCACGTGCTGGCGTCGACGGCGATCCCGCTGGTGCTGCCGGCGCGCCGCATCGGGCGCTATTTCTACTGTGATGGCGGCCTGCGTTTCAATACCCCCCTCGCCCCCGTGATCCGGGCTGGGGCCACCAGCATCATCGTCATTTCCACGACGCACCGCGAGCTGCACGGCGAGCACGGCCACAGCGAGCATCCCGAACGTTACCCGACCTTCACGTTCTTGATGGGCAAGGTGCTGAATGCGCTCTTGCTCGATCCGATCGAGCACGATCTGCAAATGATGGATCGCCTGAACGAGATGGTGGACGTGTACGAACACGGGCTGAGCCCCGAAGCGCAAGCGCAGGTCGATCGGTTCCTGCATCGCACGCGCGGCGCGTACTACAAGAAAGTCGAAAAGCTCGCCTTCTTCCCGTCCCTCGACATCGGCATCATGGCCGGCGACTACATCCGGGACAACTTCAAGAGCTTCGACGTCGAGTTCTTGCCCCGGCGTGTGCTCGAGCGCGCTGCCAAGAGCGACCCCGGCACGTCGGCGGACTGGGCGACGTACTTGATGTTCGACGGCGGCTTCGCCCAACAGCTAATGACACTCGGTTACGACGACGCCACCACGCGAAGAAGCGAGATCTGCGCGTTCTTCGAGCACAACGCCTGAGCCGCTCCCGGAGGCCGCCGGCTTGCCCGCGCGGCGCCCACGCGCTATACGGTCGACCTCGGTGCTGCGGGAAGGGAAGGATAGGCGCCACGTGTTCAGACGTGGCATTTCGCGCCGCAGCGCGCGCATCCGAGCGCGTGCGGTGGCGATGCTCTTGGGTCCGGGTCTCCTGGGTCAGGCTTGCTCGAAGAATAACGACGGTGAAGCGCCGGAGCAGCCGGGCGAGCTCGCCATCAACCTCGCAGCCGCGGCAGGCGTGAGGTTGTCCGCCGCTTCTTACTCCATCGACGGCGACAACTTCTCGAAGCAGGGGAGCCTCGACGTGAACGGAGCCTCCAGGCTCAGCCGCACCGTCGGCTCGATCCCACTGGGCAGCTCGTACACACTCGAGCTCGACGCGACGTCGGAAGAGGATGGCTCCACGTGCGGGGGGACGGCGACGTTCGACATCGAGGAACGCAAGACTACCAGCGTATCGATCTACCTGCGCTGCGGTGGCCCGAGCCGAAACGGCAGCGTGCTCGAGAACGGCGCGCTCAACGTGTGCCCGGTGGTGAACGAGCTGAGCGTGACGCCCACTCAGACCGTGGCGGGCGGCACGGTGACACTGGCAGCCCGGGGTAGCGACGCCGATGAGGCTCCCTCAGCGCTGCGTTATTCGTGGACGACGAGCGGGGGGACGCTGAGCGGTCACGACGAACCGAACGCGGTGCTGACCAGCGATCGGCGCGGCGAATTCAGCGTGACGCTGAGCGTTTCTGACGGCGATTGCTCGGATTCGGTCACCAGGAACGTCACGTTCGGGCCCTTGGCTCGCCGCGTTGGCCCCGTGATCACTCGTGAGATGCTGCCCGGCGCCGACGGGGAGAACTTCGCGGGTCCTTCCCCCGTCGCTGCTCCGGATGGCCTGCGCCTCTACTTCGCCGATCACGCCGGCACGTACATTCGGCTGGCGCTGGCGGACTTCCCTGTCGGCCCGTGGCGAGTGCATGCGCCCGGCACGTTCCCATTGAGCGTGGTGCTCGCCGAAGCCGATCGTTCATCCACGCCACATACACCCTCGGAACACCCCACCCACATCGCGGCTCCCGACGTGCACCTGCTCGACGACGGTCGCTGGCGGATGTACTTCCACGCTCGGCCCAACGATCCGAACATCCCTTGGGGGCACGAGAACGGTGTCGCAACCAGCGAAGATGGGCTCGACTGGCACCTGGAAAGCCCGAAAGCAATTCGAGGCACGTACCTGCGCGGGTTTCGCTGGGAGGGTGAGTGGTACGGCGTCATGCGCGCGGGGGAGCTGGTCCACTCAGCCGATGGCGTCACCTGGAGCGGCGACAGCGTCCCCGAGTTCGCGGAGGCCGTGAACGAAGGCGCTGCCCCCTACATCCGTCACGTTGCCCTGGCGCTCGACGGCGACGTTCTCTCCGTATTCTACAGCCGCATCGCCGACGCCCCCGAACGCATCATGCGGGCGACGGCCCGACTGAGCGGGCCCTGGACGGAATGGAGACTGGAGCATCCAGTGGAAGTCTTGCGGCCCGAAGCCGACTGGGAGGGCGCCGATCTTCCGGTGCTCCCCTCTCGAGGATCGGTCGCGAAAGGACCCGGGAACGAGCTCCGCGACCCAGGCATCCTCGACCATGAGGGGCGCCGCTACCTGTACTACGCCTACGGCGGGGAGCGCGGTATCGGCGTCGCAGAACTTCTCGGGCACTAGCGAAACCCCGTGGGCAGCGACCGCTCGAGCCCTGTGGCCCGTACGCAGCGACCGCGCGAGCCCCGAGGCCCGTACGCGCCAACCGCACGAGCCCTGTGGCCCGTAGGCGCCGACCGCACGAGCCCTGTGGCCCATGCAGCGCGCCACCGCACGGATGCACCGGGGGACCCCTTGAGCGTGGCCGGCGAGATGCAGATTGGTCCGCGCCTGTCACGTCGCTAGCCTGCTCCGGCACATCGACGTCATCGATCGACGGAAGTTGTGGGCCCGAATGGGACATTCTTCTCTGTTCGATTTTCTGGTGCGGTGTTATCACCTGTCGGAGTCCACGGCGGGCAAGCGCGTCGGTGCCGCGCGTACAGCCCGTCGCTTTCCGATCTTGTTCGACCGGCGCCGCTAGCTCTTCAACGAATCTGGGCGCAATGCCCGCTCACTCATTCACCCAGCAGCTTGTCGAGCTTTCGGCGTGTTTCGAGGGCGCGCTCGCGCTGCCCGGCTTCGCTCAGGTACCCGGTGAGGGCTCGCAGGGCGCCGACGTCGCTGGGATGATGCTCGATCGCCCGCTCGAGGACGCGGATCGCTTCGTCCCGTTCGCCTCGCCCCGCGAGGGCCACCGCGAGCACGTAACTGAAGCGCGCGTCGGCGGGCGCGAGCTCGACGGCCCGCTGGAGGCTCGCGAGCGCTGCCTTTGGCTGGCCTCGGCGCACTTGCCAGAGACCGAGCGCGTGGTGAGCGGCAGCAAACTGTGGATTGCACTCGAGCGCAGCGCGCAGGGCGCGCTCGGCCGCGGCTTCGTCGCCACGCTGGCGCTGCAGGTCGGCAAGGTTCAGATAAGCCTCGACGTGGCACGGTTGGAGACGGAGCGCCGTCTCGAGCGCATGCTTGGCTTCGGTGAGCCTGCCGCGCGCGAGCTCGAACACGCTGCGCTCCACGTGCGTCTCGGCCCACGACGCGCTGACTCCGAAGCTCTGCTCCACTTCGACGAAGGCGCGCTCGAGCGCCGCGCGGGCGCGCGCCGGCAACTGCTGGGCGGCGACGCCGGCGAGGGCTCTGCCCACCGCCACGCGCACAGCGCGGATCTCGTGTTCGAGTACCGGCAATAGCAGGGGCGGTCGCTGCTGCAGCGGCAGCTCGGCCACGCCCTGCACGGCGCCATAGACGATGAGAGGGTCGGAATGACCGAGCGCTGAACGCAGGGCGCGGAGCGTCTTGTCGCTGGCGTAGTTCCCGAGCCGTTCGAGTGCCGTGGCGCGCGCGATGCTAGGCGCTGCCGCGTCGCTCGCGAGCCTCTGCAGGGTATCAGGCGCGTCGAGCGCGCCCTGCCGATCCGCGCCGAGGGCGTCGACGAAGTGTGCTCGCGCTTGCAGCGCGGGTGACCACTGACTGACCCAATCGAGCGCCCAGCTCGCGGACTCTTTGTCGTGACAGCCGTTGCAGGCGTTCGGCGTACCGAACTTCAGGCTGTGGTCCGGGCGCGGAATGCGGATCGAATGGTCCCGCCGTTCGTCGATTTGCATGAACGTCGCGGGCGGCATGTGGCAATCGACGCAGAGCGGAGCGGACGGCCCGGGATGGTGCGAATGGGCAGCGACGTCGAAGCGCGCAGGCTCGTGACAGCGCCCGCACAGCGCGTTACCCGCCGCGTAGGGTTTGCCAGAATGTGGGTCGTGACAATCCGAGCACGTGACGCCCGCCTGGTACATGCGGCTCTGCAAGAACGAACCCCACTCGTAGACCTCCCCCTCCACCTGGCCGTCCGCGTGGTAGCGGGCTGTACGCAACAGATCGGGGACGAACGCATCCAGGAACGGATCGCCGGCGACGAAGCCTTCTCGGATGGGCGTGCGCCGGCTGTGGCACGGCGCGCAGACCTCGACCTCGATGCCGTCTTGCGTGCGCGGCGTGGGGCTCCCCGTCGCGGACGGTGTCCAGGGCTCCGGCGGCTTCTTCAGCTGCACCGCGAGGGCTGCCACTGCAGCTGCTGGGTTTCCGGCGCGCGCGGCTCGCACGTGTTCTCTGCCCGGCCCGTGACAAGCCTCGCAGCCCACCGACAACTCGGCCCAACGCGTGTCGAAGCTGTCGGCCGCTGGATCGTAGCGACGCTCGACCAACGTCGAGTGGCAATCCGCGCACACATGGTTCCAGTTCTGCGCGGGCGCCGTGAAGAACAGCGTGTCGTCGGGAGCGATGCCGCGCGCTCCGTAGGCGTGAAACCACTTGGCGCCATCTGCTTCAGGCACGCGGCTGTCCCAAGCCACCCCGAGCGCTTGCAGCTTACCGCGTTCGGTCGCCACCACGTACTGCTCGAGCGGCCAGACGCCGGACACGTACGCGATCGGAAGCGTCGCGGTCATTCCGCCGGGGACCGGCGTGTTCACCACCGGCGCGCCATCGCGCAGCGAGAACTTGGTCGAGCCTCCGAGCGTCGACTTGAACTGCGTGCCGTCCAGGTGCGCCCGCGTCTCGGGGCTGGGCGGCGCGAGGGCCCGCTGGTGGTGCGAGCCCGAGTATGCGTCGCTCTGAGCCTGGTGACAGGGCCCACAGGCGGCCGAGCCCAAGAACTCTTCGCGCCTGCGGCCGCCAAAGCGGTTCGCGGGCGCGGGCGCAGGCCCTGCTGAGCGCGGCTGGGACGAGGAGCCATCCGCTGCGCTCGCTGGTCTTCCGGTCGTGACATCGCTGGACCGCCGCGGAAGCACGGCGACCAGCGCGGCGATTGCGAGGGCAACTCCGCCCATCATCAGCCAATATCTCATGCAGGGCTTGCGTCCATGGTTCGCGAGAACGAGCGCTTACGGGAAGTATCCAGCGGGCGCGTCCGGCGCCAGCGCAGCGATCTCGGCCTCGAGGGCCGCGCGGGCTGCTGCGTGCTCGGGGCTCGAATACAAGTCCGTGGTCTCCAGCGGATCCGCGATCAGGTCGTAGAGCTCGCGCACCTTGTTGTTGGAGAGCAGCTTGTAGCGGCTGTCGCGGATCGCGTAGCGCTGGGTCTCGCCGTTCGCGCTCTGCGTCTCCGAGAACGAGTGCGTGCGGCCGGTCGTGGCAGCTTCGTCGCTGAGCAG
>JAICQQ010000179.1 GCA_025937785.1 Polyangiaceae bacterium | reverse complement strand
CGTGTGATCACTCACCGTGATCACGAACCTGAGCAGCTCGAGATCGTATGGCTGGCGACCGAGATAAGCATCGATCAGTTCTGCGACCCTGGCATCATCCAGCGGTTCCAGAGCCAGCTCCCACACACGCTCGGGATTGAACGTCCGCGTCAGACGCCCCACCTCCGACCAGCTATCGGCGTCATCGCGAGCACCGAGTATGATGAGCGCCCGGGTGCCGTCGCGGTCGCATAGGCGCGTCAAAACGCTGCGGCTTCCAGGATCCAGCCACTGAACGTCGTCGATCACCACCGTTGCGAGAGCAGACTCATTGAGCAGTTTCAGGAGGAACTCCGCCAGCCCCTCCGCAAATATCTCCTCGGCACCGTCGCCACGGGGTTCGGACGCCGCACTGGCGAAGATACGTCCGAGTCGGGCAGACAGCACGCGCAGGAGCGGCGCTGCATCTCCAGCAAGCTGCCGGAAGCCGTGTAGCGCTTCCTCCTTCCTGGCAGAGGAAAGCGCATCGAAACGTGCGAGGTAACCGTGAATCAACCGCCGGACCCACACGAATGGTTCGTGTTGACCCTGCTGGCACTTGAAGACGAAACACGCGTCGCGCCCGCCTGCGAGCTCGTCAACGAACGCTTGGATCAACCGTGTTTTTCCGCTTCCCGAGCATCCGCGCACCAGCACGACCTGCCCTTGACGGGTTCCGGAGGTTCGCCAGGCGAGCCTCAAGCGATCGAGCTCACGCTCGCGCCCCACCATAGCCACGGAGACCGCGGTCGACAGCCGCAGCCTCTGAGATACTTCGAAGCGTTGCGCTGCGCTGGATTGACCGAGACTACGCAAGTCCCGGAGGAGCCGCGCAGCGTCATCGTAGCCCGGAACCGTATCCAAGCGCATCAGCCTACGCAGGATGTCCGCCAGCGGCCTCGAGATGTGGGGTTGCAGGTCATGATGATCCCCGCCCCGTTCCAATAGAGGCCTGGGGTCGACACCCACGAAAGGAGACAGCGCGGTGACACACTCGAAAAGCACGCGACCAAGAGCGAGAAGGTCGATTGCCGGACCTGCTACCTCGGCGTGAGGATCCGAGGATGGCGCGACCACTACCGAGAGCGGCGTGGTTTGGGCGAAGCCAAAATCTATGAGCCGCACAGCGTCGGTGTGTGCGTCGAACAGGATGTTCGCGGTGCTGACGTCATGGTGGACCAGTCCGCATTTGTGGATGCTGTGAAGCGCGTCCGCTAGCTGAACTCCAAGATCGACGACTTCGAGCTCGTTCAGCACGCCGCGCCGAAGCCGCGCAGCGAGTGTTTCGCCGGCCACCAACTCCATGACGAGGTAAGGCAGCTCCTTGGACCACCCAACCTCCATCACGGCGGGAAGCGCCGGATGGCGGACCCGTGCCAGCGCGGTTGCCTCGCGCAAAAAGCTCTTGGCAACGGTTTCCAGGTGATCGTCCCCACCGAAGAGCGGCATCTTCACGGCGTAGTAGCGCGACTGCCGCCGAGCTCGGTACACCACACTATGCACACCCCTCCCCAATTCATCGAGCAAATCGATGTCCGACAGGGAAACGGCGTGCGGCGCCTGCATGCCACGACGCTACACGCTCACGCTCATAGATGCACGTGCAGGTGCCCTATGGGCCCCATTTGCGCATAGGTCAAACGAAAAACGGACCAGCTGTCGCGCTTGACAAGCGCCTAGGCTCGCTATGGCGGCAACGACGGAGAAGCATGGCGCTGTGTTACCGGCGCAAGCGATTGGCGCAGCACAGACTGGTGAAGCTCATCGCAAAATGCTTCAAAGTGAGACATAGCCCGTCGCAGCGTCGCGACGAAAGGCGCCGGGTCGCTGATGTCGCGTAGCAGATGATTGATCTCGTCTCTTCCCTCGACCACGTGGAACTGGTCGAGTTCGACGTGCTTGGCGATGGAACTCAACGCGGAAGGTGGGATGCCGCAGTGCTCTCCGAGCGCTTTCACCCACACGCCGCCGGCCTGAACCGTCATGTGCTCGGCAAAGAGTATGTACCCAGCATAGTGAGACGGTCTATTCCGCACGATCTCACCAATATAGGTGACCATGTCGAGCATCGAGTTCGGCACACCCGAAGCCATGACACCGAAGACACGTTTCATGTGCTCCAGATCACTCTCGGCCCAGCATGCATGTCCTGCTTCTTCTCGACGCTTGTGCCGGAAGTACTCGGCCAGCTCGAACAGGCCGCGCTGACGCGCCACGCTTGCTGCGATCTCGAGGTGGATGGGCGTATGCTCCAACAAGCACTTGATTCCCGCGAGATAGCTTCCAACGCTCCTTGGTGTCACGCGCCCCTGCAGCGCAGCCTGCATTAGGGGGTGCTCATGCTGAATTCGGTCGGCGAAGCCTGAAATCTCGGCGAGGAGTAGATCTGCGATGCGTTCTTTTGACATGTCGATCCCTCTGGGATGAGTAAGTCCAAAGGGGGGGGACCGCGCGCGGTCGCCCCCCGTCATGAGCCGGTGCTCAGCGTGCTGCCCGGCTAGAAGCTCGCGAGTGCAAATCTCTTCTTCATGGTGTCCTCCTTCCTCCCTCCCGCCCCTCTAGCTCTGCGCACGTTCGCGAACTTGGTACTTCACGCCGGCGCAGAACTGACGGAGAAAAACGTCTTCCTTATCGGTGGATAGAAACTTGGTGAAGTGGATCATCGCGCCCCAGCGTTCGGACAAAATTGTCCCGGTGTTGTTGAAGCGCAGCCGCGTGGCGATGTGCATCATGGCCATGTTGGACGGCGAGGTGTCGAACTCGACGCGTTCGACACCCGCGTGTTGGAGCGTGGGGAACAGCACGCTCGTGTAGAAGTTCTGGATGATGCGGTGCCCCTGGAACTTGGGCATCATCGCGGCGCTGCGGATGTAATACGTGCTCCAGTCCGTGGGGGTGCAGACGAGCAGACCGGCGAGCTCATCCCCCTGGAAGAACTCGAAGAAGTCGCCGAAGGCCTGGTAGTAGCGCTGCTTGGCGGAGCTCAGATCCGTGGCGAAAGGCGACGACGCGGCGTCTTCTTCGAAGACGGTGGCGTAGTTGGCGGCGATGAAGCCTTTCGCGCGCGTGTAGTTGCTGAGCTCGGCGCGAAAGCCTCCGGATTCGAACGGAAGCGCGTGTTCCCACTCGATGCCCCAGAGCTGCCAGGACATGGGAGCGGACACTTTCGCATCGGTGGCTCCTCGAGGGGGAGCGCTACTATCGAAGGCGCCCATGTCATCGAGTACGTCCAGACCCAGGGGGTTTCTAAGACCAGCGTGTGATTTTATGTCATTGCTGGTGGTTTGTTTAACACGGTGCGCCGTGAGCTCATTTGCTCAGCTGCTCAGTCGCAGAAGTGAAGGGCGAGCGTAGGCACCACCTGTTCGACGTCCTCTGTGTCGCGACCCGGGAACGCGTATCTCAGCAGGTTGCCTTGCTCGGGTTCACCGGCTTCTTTCAGCATCCATCCGTAGTTTTCACCACCTGCGTGAATCCTCTGCACTTCTGTGGTCACGTCCCACACAGCGATCGTGTCTTGCATCGCAGGGGTGAAGTCGAGCCCGGCAAACGGCTCGCTGTCGAAGTCGCCGCCAGGCGTGGACCACGGCTGATTGGTGGTCGAAATGTTCCAATTGACCACGCGCTCTTCCCAGTCTTTCTGCATCCGATGTAGGTTGAGGCGCCCGCCGTACGAGTCGACGACGAGGGCCTGGAGCTCGAGCTGGGCAGCGGCAATGGTCCAGCTTTCGGGGGTGCTCAGGTAGATCTCGAAGCGGAGCAGGACGCGCTTGCTGGACGTCCCGTACTGCCACACTTCGAGTACGTCTTCGCCCAAGCCTCGAAAGTCGTAGTTGTCGTCGGGGCTCATGCCCCAAATGAGAGTATCGCGATTCGCACGCAGGCGAAGCTGCTGGCAGTTTTCACCGAGGGGTGACGGCGAGAGGGCGCTCGTGCTGCTGCCAGTGCTGCTCACGTCGCCTGTAGTCGAACCTACCACGCCACCGGCGCCCATGGTGCTCGTCGACGCGCCGCCGCTCCCCGTAACGGGGCCGGCTCCGGTCGTCGCAGTCGTGGTGCCCGTCAGCGTCGCGGTGGTCGTTGCTTCGTCGAGGCTGATGGACTCTGGGGAGGAGAACGAATCGCCCCAACAACGAGTATTGGCGAAGCCCGCAGCGATGACGGCTGCGATGGCGAACCATGGAACCGGTCCCGGGTGCCGCGGTGATGACCCAGTGCGCTGCATCGATCCGCGGCTGCTACCACACGCCTACCGTTGCGGCAATCTGCGCTCTCGGCCCACGTTGCCCTCATGTTGCAAATCGAGATCGCATTTGCTCGCGAGCAGCAACCACGCCGGGACACGGGCAACTGGGTCGGAACGCTGCATGCTGGCTTCGTTTCGCGGCTTTTCCTACGCGTGCCTGCATGGTGGCGACCGCCCGAGGTGAAGTTTATCGTTTCGGACGGATCGTTGGTTCGAGGCACGCCGAACGTTTTCAGACCGTGCTCCGACCGCGCTGGCGCGTTCACGCAAGACCGCGACGGCGCCGGAGTTCTCACCGTTGTTGGTGTGCGTCGTGCAGGTGGAGCGCGCTACTTGCTGCTCTGCCACTGATCGAGCATCAGGCGCGCTTTCGCTGAGCTCAAGGCGCTATCGTGACCTGGGCGCTTGGCGGTGAGCTCGATCACGTAGCCGTTGGGATCTCTGAAGTAGATCGAGTCGATGAACGCGTGATCGGAGATGCCGCGGGTGTCGATGCCGGCAGCTTTGCCGCGCTGCATCAGCGGCTCGAGCTCGTCGCGATCGACCTCGAGCGCGATGTGCAGATCGTAGTCGGCTTGGTTCTTGAACTCGAACGGCTCGTCGGGGGCCTCGAAGAACGCAAGAAACGAGCCGTCTGCCATCTGGTAGAAGGTGTGTAAAACATGTACCAAGCGGCCACTCTTCGACTCTTCGAGCCTGAGCGCGTGCGCCAGAGGTAGACCCAGAAACTCCTCGTAAAATTGCCGCGTTTGCTCCGAGTCCCGGCAGCGGTAAGCGTTGTGGTGAAGACCTTTGATCGTGATGGCCATGGTGGTGTGATGGTTCCGTTCTGACTCGGGCGACGGGATCCCGAAGTGTTAGCGGCCTTGCTTTCCGTCGTAAAGTACGGCGCGATCGCCCGCTTCCCACAAGGCGAGCAGAGCCGGTTTCGCTTGCTCCTCGTGGATGTGGGCAACGAGCCCCGCGCAGCGCGAAATGAGCGCGAAACCTCGCATGATCTGTTGCGGCACGCCGCAATCGCCGAGGGCGGCGGCGATGGCTCCCGTGGCGTTGATGGTGATGTGCTTGGTATACACCCGATCCACGGCGCGCGAGAGCGCGAGCAAGGCGCGCGTGTGGTCGCCTGTAAGTCGATGTTCGTCGACCAGCTCGATCAAGCGCGCGGCGCGCGGATCGTCGGGCTTGTGCACGGGATGGCCGAAGCCAGGCAGCGGCAGGCCTGCAGCGCGGTGTTCGCGCGCGACTTGCTCGGCTTCCGCCTCGGCAGCTGCACCGGCAGCTGCACCGGCAGCGACGATGCGATTGAGCAGCAACGCGCAGCCCTCCATCGTGCCCGCGAAGAGGCTGCCGACGCCCATCAGGCCGGCCGCTACCGCTGCTTGCATCGCTTCGGGCGCGCTGGTGTAGGTCAAACGAGTCGTGATCGCGCTCGGGGTCAGCCCGTGTTCCATCAAGGTCACGAGGCAGGCGTCGACGACGCTGCGCTGCGCTTCCGTCGGCTTCCGTCCCAACACCAAGAAGAATGCCATCTCGGTGAAGCTGAGCTGGCCGATCAGCTCGTGGCACAAGCTTTGATCGCGGATGAAGACGTCTTCCGCCGTCGAGGTGGCGAGACTGGTGGTCTGGGATTTGGGGAGCGGAGCCATCAGGCAGAGGGTACCTCTGGGGCGAGCGGACGCCGGCTGTCGTCGACGTTCGTGCGCAGCCTCTGCTCCAGCTCGTGGCGCTGTACTTTGCCGGACGCGCTGCGCGGAAATTCCGAGAAAGCGATAAGTTCTATGGACTTGGGCTGCTTGTACCGAGCCAAATGCTGGCGGCAATAGGCCTGCAGCGCTGCCGTCGCCGAAAGCTCGCGACCTTCCGCCTCCGGCATCGACTCGTCGCGCAAGGCAACGAAAGCGACGGGCACTTCGCCCCAGCGGTCATCGGCACGGCGGACGACGGCCGCTTCCAGCACACAAGGGTGGCGCAAAAGCACGCTCTCGATCTCGGCGGGGTAGATGTTCTCACCCCCCGACTTGATCAGGTATTTCACCCGATCGACGAAATCGAGGGACCCGTCGGGATTGCGGCGGAACACGTCACCCATGTGGAACCAACCACCGCGAAAGTCGTTCGCGTTCACGGCGTCATCCCTGAAGTAACCGCTGAACAGTGTCGGCCCCCGCATGCACAGTTCCCCGGGCTCGCCGAGGCTCACCTCGCGGTCGTCCGGCCCGACCAACTTCACCTCGCAGAACGGGCTCTGCTGTTTCGACAGTCGCTCGGGCACGGCGCCGATCGGGATCAGGCTCGACGAGCACGGGGGGCAGCCGGTTTCGGTCGAGCCGAAGGTGTTGGCGTACGGGGCCCCCAGCAAACGAGTGATCTCCTGGATCTCGTGGCGAGGCACGAGGTCGGCCATGACCCCACACACGCGCACGCCTTTCGGACGCACGCCAGCGCGACGCAGAGCCTCGGCGAAGCGCCCGACCATACCCGGCATCAGCAGCAACCAGCCCAAACTTTCTTCGGCCACGCTGCGCACCAATCCGTCAGCGTCGAAGCCGTCGTGCACGATCACCTTGCCGCCGCACATCAGGGTGCCGAGCGAATTGTCCATGGCGCCCATGTGATACAGCGGGGACCACGCGACGAACGCGTCACTCGGGCCAACCCCAAACTCGGCCCGCGTCACCAGGTTTCGTACGACCTGAGCGCGGTGGCTGATCACGGCCGCCTTGGGTCTGCCAGTCGTACCGCTCGTGTAGAGCAGCAACAGCGGGTCTTCGGGCGAGACGCCAGCATCGCCCTCGTACGGAAGGTGGCCCGCGATTAGGCGCTCGTAGGACGCACCGAAGGGGATCGTCTTCGATTCCGGCAACGCGATCGCGGTTTTCTTGTCCGCGTGAGCCGGCGAAACGAAGGCGAGTGTCGGTTCCACCAGTGCTACGCAAGCAGCGATCTCTCCGGTGGTCAGCCGCCAGTTCTGGCAAGCGACCACCGCGCCGATGTGCGCCGCCGCCAAGACGACCTCGAGGTACTCCGCGCGATTCTCCGAAAGCAGCGCCAGGCGCGAGCCGCGCGCCGCGCCGAGCGCGAGGAGCGCGGCCGCCAGCCGCCGCGAGCGATCGTCGAGTTCGGCGTAGCTGCGCGCAGGCGCGTCTGCGGAGCTCGCGGCGCTCGCGACCGCGACGCGGTCCGGGCCCAGTCGAACCTGCGAGGCGACCAGCGACGCCACCGTGCTCGCACACGCGGTGGCGACGGCGGGGGGATGCTCGAACCAAGAGCGCACCTGCAAAATGTCTAGAGCCAGATCGCCTCATGTCAAACCACCCCCGCCCTTTTTCTGGGCTTTTGTTCTGGGCTTTGCGCGCGGTTCGCCGGCGCTCGCGAAATAGCGTTGAAACCGTTTCCAAGGCCTTTGCGGACTGGAAAGTCACCAGACAGCCGGAATTGACAAGTTTCAGAACATTTTTTGAACCCTTCGCACATCCGGCGGGCTCAGCCGCCTCCGTACCACCCGCCTCCCTGGTTCGCGGAGGCCTTCCCCGGTGGCTCGACTCCCGTGAACAGCGCGCAAATAATGCCCAGCACCGATCCCCCAGAGCGTCTCTCACCCGGCAGCGGACAGCCTGCCAAGGCAGGCTACGTCCACAAAGGCGAGCGCGGAGCCGAAGCCGGCGCCACGCACGAACAGGTCCAGGGGCGACTGTCGCTGCGGCTCGTCTTGAGTGGCAGCGCCACCTACCAGGTGGGTGCGCAACGCTATCATGTGAGCCCGGCGTCCTTGTTCTGGGTGTTCCCGAACCAGACGTGCGAAGCGCTGCAGCCTTCGCCCGACCACGAGGTTTGGGTGGCTTCGTTCGAAGCACCGCTCGTCGAACGCGTGTGCGTGACACAGGCCACGAGTGTGCTCTCGACGCCGGCTTCGGCAGGGGGTGAACCGAACGAACCCTTCTGCCGCCAGCTGACGCAGGTGGCCACGCGGCGCCTCGTGCTTCAGCTCGAAGACCTCGCAGCGCCCGGTCGCGATCCCGAGCAGTTCAACGCTGGCCTCTCGTACCTCCTGCTGGCCGCCTGGTCCGAGTACCAAGAGGCGGGCGAGCTCGAACCCGGCGAGCACCTGCATCCGGCCGTCGCCAAGGCGGCCCGACTCCTCAGCACGCAACCCAACCTCGACTCGCTGAGCCAGCTCGCCCGCACCTGCGGCGCCAGCGCCTCGTGGTTGAGTCGGTTGTTCCGCCAGCAAATGGGCGTCTCGATGGTCGACTTTCGCAACCGCCATCGGATCGAGCGGTTCTTCGAGCTGTACCGCGACGGCTACCGGTTGAACATCACTCAGGCCGCTTTCGAGGCGGGCTTCGGCAGCTACGCTCAGTTCCATCGGGTGTTCCGTAAGACGCTCGGCTACGGCCCCGCCGAGCTGCGTCGCCGCCGCAGCCAAGAGCCCCCCGAGGGGCCGAACCCGGCGCCCGTCGTCTCGTTGAAAGACGCCTCGGCCAGCGCCTCTCGCTAGCGGGATCTCGGCGCGGCCGGTCGTCACCTGCGACGACGCTCAGCGACGATCGTGAGTTCTTTGCGAGCGCGGAGCAGCAGCTTGTCGATGCGGTGCTCGCCTGGTTCGCCGCCACCCCCGACGACCGGCTGAGTACGAATCATCTCGCACCGGTGCGAGCTCGCCTGGCCCGAAACGCGAGGTCCACGGAGATCGATGCCAGAGACGACATCGCACCACACACCCTCGAGCGAGCGGGTCGGGCGCCTGCCTGCCCTTCGGTGTTTGGCCTGAAAAAGCCGCGGTTGCGGCGCTCAGCAGTCGCTGAAGTGCGTGCACGAACCAGCCCGCGGCGGATGGCCCACCGTGCGACTCCGCCGGGTTTGTGGTACGTCCCAGGTTGCGTGGTTCTCACCGAACCCTTTCTAGACTAGGTGAACGACGATGACTTGGCTTCCTTCACTGAAGAGCGCACGCACCTGGGTGGCACTGACCACCGTGGCCAGCAGCTTCCTCGCGATCAACGCCTGCAGCAGCGAGTCGACCGCTCCCAGCCGTCCCCAGACCAACTCGAACGACACCGGCTCGGGTGCAGCGAGCGGCATGAACACCGCCGCCGTTGGCGCGGTCAACGTCGGCAACACCGGGGTCTTGCAGTCGACCGCCAACAACGGCGCGGGCGGCACCGCTCCGCGCGACCCTCGCTGTGACGATCAGGGCAATTGCTTCTGCATCAACATCGGCATGATCGGCCGGAACGGCACCTTCGGCGCCGTGCCCGGTCAGGACTCCAACAGCGCGCTGGTCGCCTGGCTGAACGAGAACAGCAGCGCAGCCGCCCAGGCGCACCTCACCAAGCCAGCGTTGACGGCGGAGTTTCTGGCGAACTACGACGTGATCATCCTGCAGGCGCTCGAAACGTCGAACGGGGCCGAGGTGGTGGGCACGCAGTGGCAGTTCAGCGCTGAAGAAAGCGCCGCCTTCGAAGCCTGGGTCCGCGCCGGCGGTGGTGTGATCGCGCTCACTGGTTACGGGGCGTTCCCGGAAGAAGCCGCCCCCAGCAATGCTTTGCTTGCGTTCTCGGGGCTGCAGTACTCGGGCCTGACGGGCCCCGGCGACACCGCGCTCGAAGGCAGCTGCCCCGACGAGTGTTGTTACTGTCTGGGCAATTCGATCCCGTCGCTCGGTTGGGTCGCGGCCCACCCCATCTCCGCGAATCTCACCGCGGTGGGAGCCTACTATGGTCGCTCGCTCACAGCTCCCGCCACGGCCGAGGTCGTCGCCCGCACCGGAAGCATGACGCTCGGTGCGACCGTCCAGGTCGACGCGGGCCGCGTATTCGTGTTCCACGACGAGTGGGTCACCTACACGAGCCAGTGGGACGGAACGGGGCTGGAAGACGACTGCCGCTATGGCGACCCGAACAACTCCTGCAACGACATCCACCCGTTGAACAACTACCAGGTGCCTCAGTTCTGGTACAACGCGCTCAAATGGGTCAGCGGCGACGTCGCTTGCTTCGACATTCGCGATCCCGAGATCATCAAGTAGCGGTCCAGGTCGAACGGCTCAACCGCTGCGCACCCTCAGCGGGGGAACACCTGCGCGGGCTCCGTCGTCATGTTGGCTGCTGCGTTGCCTCGTAAGCACCGCCGCAAGACGCGAGGCTCGTGACGAACACCAGGGCAGCCATGCGCTGCCCAGCGCACCACCGATTCGCCGCGTCGCCCTGAACCTTTGCTGATGCTCGGCATGGATGTTCGAAGTTCCGCCCGCATTACATTCCGTTCGAGCATGTGAGCTGGACGTCATGCCACGCTGGAATGGGCAACCGAGATGGGTGTCGAAATCCGCCAAATATGGCGACACCACGCGCTGCGGCTTGCGACCAATCAGGAAAATTTCACAACTCTAACCAGCCGCCGCGCAACGAGCACCCATGCCGCACCTCGAAGTCACTGACGAATGGACGATTCCCGCCACTGAGCTCAAGTTTCGCTACGCGCGCAGCAGTGGCCCTGGGGGGCAGAATGTGAACAAGGTGGCCACGAAAGCCGAGCTGCGTTTCGAGTATCGGCGCTCGACCGCGTTGACGTCGGCGCAGAAGTCCCGTTTGCAACGACGTTACCCCGGCCATGTCACGCTCACCGGAGAATTCGTGGTCGCAAGCGACGGCACGCGCTCCAGGAAGCAGAACGAGCACGATGCTTTGACACGATTGGCCGCCATGCTCCGCAGCATCCAGCATGCGCCGAAACCCCGTGTCGCAACCAAGGTGACTCTCGCGCAGAAGCGCCGCCGCGTGGAGCAGAAGCGATACAAAGGTGCGCAGAAGCGCTTGCGCTCGCGCAGTGATCTAGATTGACGGAAGCGGAGATAGCTCCAAGCGTGCGCGAGTTCCGCCACGTTTGAGTGCAACAACTGGGCCGCCTGGCCGACCCCGCAGTGCTCCTGAAACGCTATGAACCCTAGGCGATGTTCAGGTGATCGCGTGGGCCAAGACACTGCTAAGATGCTAGGGATTTAACGATGGTCGGGTCACTGAAAGTACTGGTGGTGGACGATGACCCACTGTTTGCACGTGCACTGGGGCGCGAGCTGACTGGCAGCGGCGCGGAAGTCGCCATTGTTAGCGATCTGCCAGCCGCACGCCGGGAGCTCAAAGAAGGCGCTTTCGACGTGATCATCCTTGACTACCAGCTTCAAGACGCGGACGGCCCGTCGCTTTTGGAGAACTGGCCGGGCGAGAAACCGCTCCCCCCCACCATCCTGCTTTCGGGCGTCGTGGGCATCAGAGAAACGGTCCGGGCCATGCGCGCGGGTGCGCTCGACGTGATCAAGAAGCCAGCCACCGCGCACGACATCCTCGAACGCTTCCATCGCTCGTCGAGCGAAGCCCCCCCCGCGTCGATGGACGGCGGCGATGGCGAAACCTTGGTGGGTCAGCACCCGTTCGTAGCCTCAACCCGAGAATCGATCCGCGAGCTGGGGAGCCTGCCGCAAGCGACGGTGCTCATCGTCGGTGAACCGGGCACCGAAAAGCCAACGCTGGCTCGCTTGATCCACGAGGCGACCGCCCCCGAACGACCCTTCGTCCCGGTCAACTGCGCTGGCATCCCCGAACCATTGTTCGAAGCCGAGTTTTGGGGCTTCGGTCCGCAGCAAGCTGCGGCGTCGCTCAGCACCAAGGCGGGCGCAGGTACGCTGTTCCTCGAAGAGATCGCGGCAATTCCGCGAAAAGCGCGGCAGCGACTGGTCGAACAGCTGCGCGCGCGTTCTCTCGGGCTGGCGCCGTCGAGCGACCTCGCCGCGCGCGTGATCTGCGCCGCGAACGACGCCGAGCTCTCTCCGGATTCCTTCGAAGCCCAGCTGCGCCAACTCTCGGGCACTCACGTGATCGTGATCCCGCCACTGCGCGAGCGACTGGAGGACATCGGGGCGCTGGCCACGCAGTTCCTCGCCCAGTTTGCGACGCGTCACCCCGCCAGCCCCAGGCGCATCACCAAGAGCGCCCTGGCCGAGCTCCACAAGTATGCGTGGCCTGGCAACGTGCAAGAGCTGAAGGCGGTCTTACAGCACAGCGCGGCGCTGTGCGAGTCACCGGAGTTGGGGCTGAGCATCGTGCAGACCGTGCTGACCCACCGCAATTCCACGCGCGACTCAGGTTCAGGAACGCGGCAGACCATCAACTTTCGCGGCTCGCTGCCCGAACTCGAGAAGGCAGCGATTTTGCAAGCATTTAGGGCTAGCGGCAGCAACGTGAGCGAAGCTGCCCGCCTGGTCGGGTTACCGCGCAGCACGGTCCGAGACAAGCTCAAGAAGTACGGCATTCGATGACGTTCACGGGTCCCGGCAACGGTTCGATGACCGAAACTCGCTCTGAAGATCGCCTCACCTCGACGCCCACGCGCGTGCTCTTGGTCGACGACGACCGCGTGTTCGCTCGCAGCCTGGCGCGTTCACTCCGAGCGCTCGGGTTCACGGTCGAAGTGACGTACGACGGCGCCGACGCCATGCAGTTGATGAGCAGCCGCAGCTTCGACGCCGTGTTGCTCGACCTGGAGATGCACCCCGTCGACGGCTGGCAGGTGCTCGACGTCCACTCGCGCCTGAAGGATCCTCCCGCGGCGGTGATCTTGTCTGGCCACCTCGACGTCCCCCGCACGGTACGGGCGCTGCGCGCCGGCGTGGCAGACGCTTACCAGAAGCCCATCGACACGCTCGAGCTCGCGAGCGGCCTGCGTGAGGCCATCCTCAAACACAGGGGGTCGACGCCCTCGCTTCAGCCAGAGCCCGACACCGGCACCGATGCGGCGAGCCGCATCATCGGGCACACGGCCGCGCTGCAGGTCGTGCGATCGCAGCTACGGCGCGTGGCGCGCTACCGCGACCTGCCCGTGATGATCGTGGGGGAACCTGGCTGCGAGCAAGAGCAGGTCGCTCGCGCGCTGCACGAGCTCGACGAAAACGAAGGCCCCTTCGAGGCAATCGACTGCGCGCTCGCCCCTTCCGATGACCTGGAGCGCGAAATCTTCGGCATCGCCCCCGGTCCGTTCTCCAGCACCCGGGACGCTCACCCCGGGATCCTCGAGCGCGCACACGGGGGGACGCTGTTCTTCGACAACGTCTCCGAAATTAGCTCGACGTTGCAGGCGCGGCTGCTCAACGTGCTCGAGACACGGCGCTACCGCAAAGTGAGCGGCAATGAAGAGCGCACGTTCCAAGCACGGGTGGTGAGCGCCACCTGCCGCACCATCGAACAAGGTCGCATCGAAGGCATGCGGCCCGATCTCTACTACCGACTCGCGGGCATCACCGTGGTGCTGCCACCGCTCCGCGCTCGCATGGATGACATCGCGCCCTTGGTCGAGCACTACGCCGAGCAGCTCGCGCCGAGCGGGCAGTCCGTCAGATTCAGTGCGCGAGCACTCCAGGCGTTGCAGCAGCACGACTGGCCGGGAAACCTGGACGAGCTCGCTCAGGTGGTGCAGACCGCGATCCTGCTGGCTGGCCGCGAGCGCATCGGGACCAAGCACGTGCGGAGCGCCCTCACCGCCAGTGACGCCGATCGCCCGACAGAGCTGGCGCCACGGTTGGAGCTTGCCGCGCGAGACGCGCGCGATCAGCGCGAGAGCTCGCTGCCCACGGTCGAACGGGCCCTGATCGTCGATGCGTTCGAAGCGGCGAGCCGCAACATCAGCGAAGCCGCGCGCCAGCTCGGGATCCCTCGTTCGACGTTGCGCGATCGGCTCCGCCGTCTCGGCATGCTCTGAGCTGGGTAGCGACGGCGCTTTACAGATCGAAGCGCACGCCCGCGTGCCCGCCCAGCCAGAACGTGGGCAGCGTGCCGATCGTGCCGCGCGGCGCCGCATCGAGCTCCGAAGGCAGGGGGAACACGTTCAGCCTGAAGCCGGTGACCGGTGCCACGCTTCGCCGCGCGTGGAAGGCGAGATTGACGCCCGCGGCACCCCCGAGCTCCCACGCCGAGCCCGGTTCGGCCGCGTTCGGAGCCTCCGCCGAGACGCGACGACGGGCGACGACGAACGCTGCGTCGAACGCGAGCGTGACGCTGGCCGTGGGCCACAGCACGCGTGCGCCTGCGCGCGCGGTGGCTTCCGACATCGACGCTCGAATCTCGCCCAGGTCGAAGCCGGCGCTGGCCCCCGCGCTCACCGCCAGGAGCCCTGCCACTCGCGCCGTTCCCCAGGCGGCGAGCAGCTCGCCCCCCCAAGCGGCGATGCGCGGCACGTCCGAATTCGAGAGCGAGTGCTGAAACCAAGCTCCTGCCTCGAGCTGCAACGAGGTCAGCAGCGGCGCCGGCGCCAGCGCCGGCAGTGACGCTCCTGCTGCTTCCGGGGCGGCGGGTGCTGCGGCGCGGGCCGGAGGCGCCGGGGCTTCGGCGCGCGGCGCCGCTGCGGCATCCGTCGGACGTCCCGGGTCGTCGGTGGGCTCCACGGCACCGGCTTCGGCAGGCGCCTGGGCGGAGAGCTCCGGAGGGATCAGCGTCATCACGACGGTGACTGCCACGACGCGCGCTCGTTGATCGCACGCGCGCGCCGGATCGTCGTAGCTCTTGCGATACGCTTGGTCGCCTTTCTCGATCTCGACTCCGTAGGCGTCGCCGCTGTCGAACACGTGCACTCGCGCACCCGGCAAATGCGCCGCCCTGCCCTCGGGCGATGTGAGCTTGAAAACTTCCGCTTCCACCACCTTCGGGTCCGGGCACGCGGTGTCACCGCGGATGAAATCCGTCACCTCGGTGCAAAACGCGGAGCGGGCGCCGCCCACGGCCGCTGCCAACGCCAAGACCGAAACGAGAAGGCGGGGGCAACGCTGCCGCCTCGGCGCGGGATTGCTCGTTGCGTGCACAGCGGGCCGAGGATACCCTAAAGATTCGGCTGACGCGCGCGTTCCCATGGCCCACCACGCTCCGGTTGCAAAATGGCCTGCCCACGAGCTCGCACACCCGCTCGCCGAAGAGACGCGTGCGCAAGCTCCCAGCCTCAGCTTCGATGAGATCTATGCGACGTGGTACGACGAGGTCTCGCGCTGGGTTCGCGCGTTAGGAGGACCCGTTGCAGAGCGCGATGATCTGGTGCAGGACGTTTTCATCGTCGTGCATCGGCGCCTGGCAGACTTCGACGGGGCCAACCTGCCCGGGTGGCTCTACCAAATCGCCCGCAGGCGCGTGCGCGATTTCCGCCGCTTGCTCTGGGTGAAGCACCTCATCACGCGCCGCAGCCCGCTCCCCGAAGGCTTGGTGCTCGTCGGTCCCAGCCCCGTCGAAGCGCTCGAGACGAAGGAGAAGCGCATCCTCCTCGAGGGCCTACTGCAGAAGCTCAACGAGTCCGAACGTGCGGCCCTGATCCTGTTCGAGGTCGAGGGTTACTCCGGCCAACAGATCGCCGCCATTCAAGCGGTGCCGATCAACACGGTTTGGGCCCGCATCCACAAGGCGCGGCGAAAATTGCAGCAAAACCTCGAGCGCGCCGAACAGCGCGAGACACGCGAGGCCGACACGTGAAGCCGTTACGCGAGACACGCGAGTTCGCGTCGGAATCCGAGCGCCGGGTCGCCGAGCTGCTGGCGACGTTGGATCCGTACGAGCCGAGCCCGGTGCGTCGACAGAGCCTCAGCGTGAAACTGGCGGCGAGTCAACAGCAGCGCGGACTGCGTGTGTTCCGGCCCGTGGTCGGCGTCGCGCTTTTGTTTGCTGGCACGGCCGCCGCAGCCACGCTCGGTGAACGCTTCTGGCCCGAACCGATCGAACAGGTCGAACAAGCTCCCCCAGAAATAGTCATCGCCCGGGCTGTCGCGCCCAGCAAGCCCGCGCGGGTGACGCGCGCCCCGCCCACCGCGCTGCCGCCTCCTGCGGACGCCGAGCCCGCAGCCGTTCCCCCGCTGCAGGCACCCGCGCAGCGCCCCAGCGCCCCGCCGCAGCGCCAGCCGACCCCGACCCAGAAGCGGCTCGCCCGAGCCAGCGAAGACCCACGCCCAGTAGCCGACGCGCTGCGCGCGCTGCGCAAAGAACGGGACCCCGCGCGGGCGCAATCGCTGCTCAACGAGTACATGCGAAGCAGCCCCGAAGGCGCCCTCT